>NZ_JAVREN010000023.1:0-94821 GCF_031845405.1 Streptomyces boetiae | reverse complement strand
GGCGGTGTCGCCTTCGGCGGTGTCGCCTTCGGCGGTGTCGCCTTCGGCGGTGTCGCCTTCGGCGGTGTCGCCTTCGGCGGTGTCGCCTTCGGCGGTGTCGCCTTCGGCGGTGTCGCCTTCGGCGGTGTCGCCTTCGGCGGTGGGCGGGGCCGTCAGCGGACCGTGCCGCCCAGTTGGTCCGGGGCCTGGTCGCCCGCCAGGAAGGCGGGCATCGCGTCCTCGCGCATCGCCTGCCACAGGGGGGCGCACGCCTCCTCGTCGAGGAGGACGACGGACTGGCCCTCAATCATGTCCGTGCCGGTCACGGGGGCGTTCATGAAGTGCACGTCGGAGGTGCGCACGCCGCGCAGGTCCCACAGCAGGCCGCGCAGCTCGCCGTTGCTGAGCTGGTCGTCCACGCTGACGACGTCGTCCACGGTGTTCAGCAGGCCGTTGACCCGGCCCATGTCCGTGAGCGTGCCGCTGCTGAGCACCCGGCTCATCAGGGAGCGGAGGAACGCCTGCTGCCGCCGCGTGCGGTCGAAGTCGCCGCCGGGGAGCGAGTACCGCTCGCGGACGTACTCCAGGGCCTGCTCGCCGTCCATGTGCCGCCCGTCCAGGTCCACGCCGCCCACCGCGTCGGTCAGCGAGCGGAAGCCGGACCAGTCCAGGACGGCCAGGTGGTCCACCCGGACGCCGGTCAGGTCCTGGATCGTGCGGACCATCAGCTGGGGGCCGCCCCAGGAGTAGGCGGCGTTCAGCTTGGCCCTTCCGTGCCCGGGGATGTCCACCCAGGTGTCGCGCGGGAGCGAGACCAGGGAGGCGCTGCGGCGGTCGCCCGAGATCTGGAGCAGCATCATCGTGTCGCTGCGGGCCGCGCCCGCCTGCCAGGCCGGGCCGGGCTCGGGCGTCTCGTCCGCGTCCAGGCCCACCAGCAGGTAGACCAGCGCGTCGCCGGCGGCGCGGGGCGGCTGCTCCTCCTCGGGCAGCGTGGGCAGCGCGTCCGGGATGCGGTCGATCGAGTCGAGCGCCTGCTCGGTGCGCCACCAGGCGTAGCCGGCCCCGGCGAGCACCAGGACGAGCACGGCGGCCAGCGAGCCGATCAGGACGCGCAGCCAGACGCGTCTTCGGCGCGGGCTCGCGCCGGGGCCGGGCGCGGGGCCGGCTTCGGTATCGTCGTGAGAGCCGCCGTTCCCCCCGGTGGCGGCCGTTTCCTCCGCCGCGGCGGGGGCGGTCTCTGTTTCCCCTCCGGTTTCCATGGAGCCATTGTGGGGCCGCCGGGGCTTGTTTTGACCCGGGGCCCCGGGCTGGGTACGCTCTGACCTTGTGCCTGGGGTGTTCCCTGCGCTCTTTCAGTCCGCACAGGAACTCCGGGATCTGCATCCGCTCCCCGTATCACGCGGGATTCGGCCCCTGCAGCCTTCCGACACACCCGACCGCGTGGGTCGGAGATGTGGCCCAGGTTAGCGTCATCGAAACGGAGAAACCGGAGAAACGGTGCCAACGATCCAGCAGCTGGTCCGCAAGGGCCGGCAGGACAAGGTCGAGAAGAACAAGACGCCCGCGCTCGAGGGGTCCCCCCAGCGCCGCGGCGTCTGCACGCGTGTGTTCACGACCACCCCGAAGAAGCCGAACTCGGCCCTCCGCAAGGTCGCCCGTGTGCGTCTGAGCAACGGCATCGAGGTCACCGCCTACATTCCGGGGGAGAACCACAACCTTCAGGAGCACTCCATCGTGCTGGTGCGCGGTGGCCGTGTGAAGGACCTGCCGGGTGTTCGCTACAAGATCATCCGCGGCTCCCTTGACACCCAGGGCGTCAAGAACCGCAAGCAGGCCCGCAGCCGCTACGGCGCCAAGAAGGAGAAGTAAGCATGCCTCGCAAGGGCCCCGCCCCGAAGCGTCCGGTGCACATCGACCCGGTCTACGGCTCTCCTCTGGTGACCTCCCTGATCAACAAGGTGCTGCTGAACGGCAAGCGCTCCACCGCCGAGCGCATCGTCTACGGCGCCATGGAGGGGCTGCGCGACAAGACCGGCAACGACCCGGTCATCACGCTCAAGCGCGCTCTGGAGAACGTCAAGCCGACCCTGGAGGTCCGCTCCCGCCGCGTCGGCGGCGCCACCTACCAGGTGCCGGTCGAGGTGCGCCCCGGGCGTTCCTCCACTCTCGCGCTGCGCTGGCTGGTGGGCTACTCCCGCGCGCGCCGCGAGAAGACCATGACCGAGCGGCTGATGAACGAGCTGCTCGACGCCTCGAACGGCCTCGGTGCCTCCGTGAAGAAGCGTGAGGACACCCACAAGATGGCCGAGTCCAACAAGGCGTTCGCGCACTACCGCTGGTAGTCGCTACCCCATCGAGACCGAGAGAAGAATGAAGCCAGATGGCTACCACTTCACTTGACCTGGCCAAGGTCCGCAACATCGGGATCATGGCCCACATCGACGCGGGCAAGACGACGACCACCGAGCGGATCCTGTACTACACCGGCGTGAGCTACAAGATCGGTGAGGTTCACGACGGCGCGGCCACCATGGACTGGATGGCCCAGGAGCAGGAACGCGGCATCACGATCACCTCCGCCGCGACCACCTGTCACTGGCCGGTCGACGAGACCGACCACA
The DNA here is from genome assembly GCF_031845405.1 of Streptomyces boetiae. Classification (NCBI taxonomy): domain Bacteria; kingdom Bacillati; phylum Actinomycetota; class Actinomycetes; order Kitasatosporales; family Streptomycetaceae; genus Streptomyces; species Streptomyces boetiae. Next base: position 92,221 of record NZ_JAVREN010000023.1, on the reverse strand, counting down.
CCATCAACATCATCGACACCCCGGGCCACGTCGACTTCACGGTCGAGGTGGAGCGTTCCCTGCGCGTCCTCGACGGTGCCGTCACGGTGTTCGACGGCGTGGCCGGCGTCGAGCCCCAGTCCGAGACGGTCTGGCGCCAGGCCGACCGTTACGGCGTACCGCGCATCTGCTTCGTGAACAAGCTGGACCGCACGGGGGCCGACTTCTTCCGCTGCGTCGACATGATCGTCGACCGGCTCAGCGCCACCCCGGTGGTCATGCAGCTGCCGATCGGCGCCGAGGCGGACTTCAAGGGCGTGGTCGACCTCGTCCGTATGAAGGCCCTGGTGTGGTCCGAGGAGACCAAGCTCGGCGAGATGTACGACGTCGTCGACATCCCCGAGGACCTTCAGGCCCAGGCCGAGGAGTGGCGCGGCAAGCTGGTCGAGGCCGTGGCGGAGAACGACGAGGAGATGATGGAGCTGTACCTGGAGGGCGAGGAGCCCTCCGAGGAGCAGCTCTACGCGGCCGTGCGCCGCGTCACCCTCGCCTCCACCAGCGGCGAGACCGACACGACCGTCACGCCGGTCTTCTGCGGCACCGCGTTCAAGAACAAGGGCGTGCAGCCCCTGCTCGACGCGGTCGTGCGCTACCTTCCCTCCCCCCTGGACATCGAGGCCGTCGAGGGCCACTCGCCCCGCGACCCCGAGCAGGTCATCCTCCGCAAGCCCTCGGAGGAGGAGCCGCTGGCCGCCCTGGCGTTCAAGATCGCCAGCGACCCGCACCTGGGGAAGCTCACCTTCATCCGGCTCTACTCCGGCGTGCTCACCGCGGGCGCGCAGGTGCAGAACTCCGTGAAGGACAAGAAGGAGCGCATCGGCAAGATCTACCGGATGCACGCCAATAAGCGCGAGGAGATCGACCGCGTCGGCGCCGGTGACATCGTGGCCGTGATGGGTCTGAAGCAGACCACCACGGGCGAGACGCTCTGCGACCCGTCCAGCCCCGTCATCCTGGAGTCGATGGACTTCCCGGCCCCGGTCATCGAGGTGGCCATCGAGCCGAAGTCCAAGGGCGACCAGGAGAAGCTGGGCATCGCGATCCAGCGGCTGGCCGAGGAGGACCCGTCCTTCCAGGTCAAGGCCGACCAGGAGACCGGTCAGACGATCATCTCCGGCATGGGCGAGCTGCACCTCGACGTGCTGGTCGACCGGATGAAGCGTGAGTTCAAGGTCGAGGCCAACGTCGGCAAGCCGCAGGTGGCCTACCGGGAGACGCTCCGCAAGAGCGTCGAGAAGCACGACTACACGCACAAGAAGCAGACCGGTGGCTCCGGTCAGTTCGCCAAGGTGCAGATTGCCCTGGAGCCGCTGGAAGGCGACGGGTACGAGTTCGAGAACAAGGTCACCGGTGGCCGTATCCCGAGGGAGTACATCCCTTCGGTGGACGCCGGCTGCCAGGAGGCGATGGAGTTCGGCGTGCTCGCCGGCTACCCGCTGACGGGCGTCAAGGTGACCCTGCTCGACGGCCAGTACCACGACGTGGACTCCTCCGAGATGGCCTTCAAGATCGCCGGTTCCATGGCGTTCAAGGAGGCCGCGCGGAAGGCGGGCCCGGTGCTTCTCGAGCCGCTGATGGCCGTCGAGGTCACCACGCCCGAGGACTACATGGGTGACGTGATCGGCGACATCAACTCCCGCCGTGGCCAGATCCAGGCCATGGAGGACCGCAGCGGTGCCAAGGTCGTCAAGGCACTGGTTCCGCTGTCCGAGATGTTCGGTTACGTCGGTGACCTGCGCAGCAAGACCTCGGGTCGCGCGAGTTACAGCATGCAGTTCGATTCCTACGGCGAGGTTCCGCGGAACGTCGCCGAGGAGATCATCGCGAAGGCCAAGGGCGAGTAACCGCCTAAGCTGGAGCACGGGGCATCCGGGGGCATTCCGCCCCCGGTGCCCGCCCTATTCGCGAACGGGTCAAGGGAGTCCCCTCGGGGTCCTGACCGGTTCGGTCGACCAAACTGATCCTTCCGCGAGACGCGGGGGGCGTACAGCACCAGTCCACAGGAGGACCCCAGTGGCGAAGGCGAAGTTCGAGCGGACTAAGCCGCACGTCAACATTGGCACCATCGGGCACATCGACCACGGCAAGACCACCCTTACCGCGGCGATTACCAAGGTGCTTCACGACGCGTACCCGGACGTGAACGAGAGCTTCGCGTTCGAGAACATTGACAAGGCTCCGGAGGAGCGTCAGCGCGGTATCACCATCTCCATCGCGCACGTCGAGTACCAGACGGAGAGCCGTCACTACGCTCACGTTGACTGCCCGGGCCACGCGGACTACATCAAGAACATGATCACCGGCGCGGCCCAGATGGACGGCGCCATCCTCGTGGTCGCCGCCACGGACGGCCCGATGCCGCAGACCAAGGAGCACGTGCTCCTGGCCCGCCAGGTCGGCGTTCCGTACATCGTGGTCGCCCTGAACAAGGCCGACATGGTGGACGACGAGGAGATCATGGAGCTCGTCGAGCTCGAGGTCCGTGAGCTGCTCACGGAGTACGAGTTCCCCGGCGACGACGTGCCCGTGGTCAAGGTCTCCGCGCTGAAGGCGCTGGAGGGCGACCCGGAGTGGGCCAAGACCGTCCTCGAGCTGATGAAGGCCGTGGACGAGGCCATCCCGCAGCCCGAGCGCGACGTCGACAAGCCCTTCCTGATGCCGATCGAGGACGTCTTCACGATCACCGGCCGCGGCACCGTCGTGACCGGCCGCATCGAGCGCGGCATCCTCAAGGTCAACGAGACTGTCGACATCATCGGCATCAAGGAGACCAAGGCGACGACCACGGTCACCGGCATCGAGATGTTCCGCAAGCTCCTCGACGAGGGCCGCGCGGGCGAGAACGTCGGCCTCCTCCTCCGCGGCATCAAGCGCGAGGACGTGGAGCGCGGCCAGGTCATCATCAAGCCGGGTTCGGTCACCCCGCACACCGAGTTCGAGGCGACCGCGTACATCCTGTCGAAGGACGAGGGTGGCCGTCACACCCCCTTCTTCAACAACTACCGTCCGCAGTTCTACTTCCGGACGACCGACGTGACCGGCGTCGTGCACCTCCCCGAGGGCACCGAGATGGTCATGCCGGGCGACAACACCGACATGCGCGTGGAGCTGATCCAGCCCATCGCCATGGAGGAGGGCCTGAAGTTCGCCATCCGCGAGGGTGGCCGGACCGTGGGCGCCGGCCAGGTCACCAAGATCCTGAAGTGACCTAGCCGCTGCGGCGGCACGCTCGACGGGCCCCGGCCCGCGCGCCAGACGCGCGGGGCGGGGCCCGTTCGCGTGCCCGGACACCGGCCCGGGACGCCCGGCCCCGGCGCCCCGCGGCGTTCTCGCTCCCGCCGCCCGTCGGCCGTTCGGCGCGGATATCGACCGCCTGGCGCACCGCCCCCCGGGACGCCGTGTCCGCGGGCGCGCCCGCTCCTTACCTTTCCGGAAGCGGCAGTACGCGACAGGAGCCGGTGATGACGACGACGCATTCCGTCCCCGAGGCCGGTGGTACCCCGGAAGGGGATCTGCCGGCCCGGTCGGCGGCGATGCACGAGGACCCGCGGTTCCGCGAGCTGCGGGCCCGGCTGCTGCGGTTCGTGATCCCGGCCGGAGCGGCGTTCCTGGCCTGGTACCTGCTGTACGTCCTGATGTCCGCGTACGCGCGCGGCGTCATGGCCACCGAGGTGGTGGGCAGCGCCAACGTGGCCCTGCTGTTCGGGCTGCTGCAGTTCGTCACCACCTTCGGCATCGCGGTGCTCTACTCCCGCCACGCGCGCCGCCGCGTCGACCCGCTGGCCGACGAGCTGCGCGAGGAGCTGGAGGGCGGCGCGGCCGTCCCCGCGGCCCGGAAGGGGGACCAGGCGTGATCACCCTGGCCGCCGACGACACCGCGCAGGAGCGGCTGATCACCGTCATCCTGTTCACGCTGCTGATCGCCGTGACCCTCGGCGTCACCGTCTGGGCCAGCCGCCGGACGCGTTCCGCCACGGACTTCCACTCCGGAGGGCGCGGCTTCACCGGCATCCAGAACGGGTTCGCCATCGGCGGCGACTACATGTCGGCCGCCTCCTTCCTGGGCATCGCCGGGATGATCGCCCTCTACGGCTACGACGGCTTCCTGTACTCCATCGGGTTCCTCGTGGCCTGGCTGGTGGCCCTGCTGCTGGTGGCCGAACTCCTGCGCAACTCCGGCCGTTTCACGATGGCCGACGTGGTCTCGTACCGGATGCGGCAACGCCCGGTGCGGACTGCCGCCTCCGTCTCCACGCTCACCGTCTCGATCTTCTACCTGCTGGCGCAGATGGTGGGCGCGGGCGCCCTGGTCGCGCTGCTGCTGGGCATCGAGGAGGGCGACACCTACCTGGGGATGAGCGCGGAGACCGCCCGGGTGGTCGGGATCGTCGTGGTCGGCATCCTGATGGTCGTCTACGTCTCCTTCGGCGGCATGACCGGGACGACCTGGGTGCAGATCATCAAGGCCGTCATGCTGATGGGCGGCGCGCTGCTCGTCACGCTCCTGGTCCTGGCGATCTACGACTTCGACCTCGGCGCGCTGATGAACGAGGCCGCGGACTCCAGCCGGGCCGGGGACGCGTTCCTCGAACCCGGGCAGCGCTACGGCGTGGAGGTCGCCGGCGACGCCTGGCAGACGATGGTGAACAAGCTGGACCTGATCAGCCTCGGCCTGGCCCTGGTGCTGGGAACGGCCGGGCTGCCCCACATCCTGATCCGCTTCTACACCGTGCCGGACTCCAAGACCGCCCGCACCTCGGTCAACTGGGCCATCGGCATCATCGGCACCTTCTACCTGCTGACCCTGGTGCTGGGCTTCGGCGCGGCGGCGCTGGTGGGCCACGAGGCGATCACCGCGCAGAACGGCGCGGGGAACACGGCCGCCCCGCAGCTGGCCGAGGCGGTGGGGGACCACTTCGGCGGCTCCTTCTGGGGCGCGGTGATGCTGGCGTTCATCGCGGCCGTCGCCTTCGCCACCATCCTCTCCACGGTGGCGGGGCTGACCATCGCCTCCTCGTCCTCGCTGGCGCACGACTTCTACAACAGCGTGCTGCGCGGCGGGAAGGCCAGCGGCGAGGAGGAGGTGCGGGTCGCGCGGTTCGCCGCCATGGGGGTCGGCGCCGTCGCCATCGTCCTGTCGGTCTTCGCGCAGAACCTCAACGTGGCCTTCCTGGTGGCCCTGGCCTTCGCCATCGCCGCCTCGGCCAACCTGCCCGTGATCCTGCTCAGCCTGTTCTGGCGGCGCTTCAACACCCGCGGCGCCGTGGCCGGGATCTACGGCGGCCTGATCAGCTCGGTCGGTCTGGTGTTCTTCTCGCCGGTGGTCTCCGGCAAGGGCACGGACGCGGCGGGCAACAACCTCTCGCTCTTCCCCGCGAGCGTGGACTTCCAGTGGTTCCCGCTGGAGAACCCGGGGCTGGTCTCCATCCCGGTGGGCCTGCTCTGCGCGGTCATCGGCACCCTCACGTCGCGGGAGAGCGACGACCGGCGGTTCGCCACGCTCCAGGTGCGCGCCCTCACGGGCGCGGGCGCGGAGCGGGCCACCACCGCCCACTGAACGCCGGGTTGCCCCGCCCGGTCATCAAGCCCGGGGCCCTGAGGCTCCCCTCTCAGGGTCCCGGGCGCCGCCTCCCTGCGGATCGGGCGCCGCGGTGGCACGCTGGCGACGACAGCCAATCCAGCACCCAATCCACCACACACGAGGGGAGCGACAGATGGCCAGCATCGCGGTCTTCGGGGCGAACGGGGCGATCGGGCACCGCATCGTCAGCGAGGCCCTGGACCGGGGCCACGAGGTCACCGCCGTCGTGCGGGACCCCGCGCAGGTCAGCAGGACCCACCCCAGCCTGACGGTCACCGCCGGGGACGTGCTGGACCCGGCGAGCGTCAGCGCGGTGGGCCGGGGCCGGGACGCGGTGGTCAGCGCGGTCGGCGGCGGGAACGGGGCGGGGCACCAGGCCCTCATCCGGCCCTCGGCCGAGTCCCTCGTCGCCGGGCTGCACGCGCTCGGCTCCGGCGCGCCCCGGCTGATCATGGTCGGCGGCGCGGGCTCGCTGCGGACCCCGGGCGGCGGGCGGCTGATGGACACGCCGGGGCTGCCCGAGGACGTCCTCCTGATCATGCGCGCGCACGGCGACGCGCTGGAGTACCTGCGCGGGATCGCCGGGGCCGGCGGCGAGGTGCGGTGGACCAACGTCAGCCCGGCCGCCGACATCAGGCCCGGCCGCCGCACGGGCGGGTACCGCACCGCGCTGGAGGACCTGGTCACCGACGCGCACGGCGCGAGCCGGATCTCGGCGGAGGACTACGCGGTCGCGATCGTGGACGAGATCGAACGGCCGGCGCACCTCGACGAGCGCTTCACGGTCGGGTACTGAGCGCGGCGCGCCCGGACCGGGCCGGGGCCGTGCGGTGACCGCCCCGCCAAGGCCGTTAACACGGGGGCAAGTTAGCCCCTCCAAAGGGGGGACTTTGTGTAATCGACTGACTGCGAGGCGGTGATGCGGTCACACTGAGCGCATGAAGGATCACCGGAAGAGCCCACCGCGCCACCTCACCTTCCGGGTCACCCACCGGGATGATCCGGTCTCGGAGGTCACCGAGCAGGACACCATCCGCGCGGCCGAGCGCTATCCCCACATCATCGTGCGCGGGCCGGTGTTCGGCTTCGCGGAGCAGCGCCCCGAGGACGCCCCCGCCTGGCGGCTGCTGAACGACGTCACCGACGGCTTCCCGCAGATGGCGCGGGACGGGCTCAACTCCCACCTGTGGTTCCGCGCCAAGGAGGAGACGCGCCCCGGCGACCCGCTCCGGGAGCAGCTGCTGGCCGCCGTGGCCCTGCTGGAGACCGAGCCGGCCGACGAGCTGCGGGTCGGGGAGACGCGGTACCGGATCGTGCGCGGCGACGAGTTCGCCCGCATCGGGCCCGAGGGCCTTGAGGGGCCGCGCCCCACCGACCCCGACGAGCCCGGGCTCGACCTGGCGGCGCGGGGCCCGCTGCGGCGCACGGTCAGCCGCACCCAGGGCCTGCTCGTGGACCACGCGGCGCCCACCGGCGTGATGGAGAGCATCCAGCGCATGGAGCTGCTCTCGCTGCACTACGAGGCCGAGCGCATCCCCTCCCGCATCCGCGCCGACTCCCGCCGCGCGCTGAGCACCCACCCCGGCGTGGTGCTGCTGCCGGCCGCCTTCACCTTCGCCGAGCGCAAGCAGAAGTCCTGGGAGCCGATGGCCGGGCTCCAGCCCAGCCCGTACGAGGCGCGCGCCACGCTGTACAACTACCTGGCCGAGTTCCTGCCCAAGCTGGAGCAGGGCGTGGCCGACGAGGACGCAGCCGCCTACACCCGCGCGGCCGAGGAGTTCCGCGCGGCCCGCCCGGCGCGCGACGGGGTGCAGGTGCTGGGCCGCCGCTTCCAGATCATCCGCGTCGAGCGCCTGATGCGGATCGGCCCGGACGGGCCCGAGCCGCCCCGCCCCACCGACGAGGACCCCTACGGGCCGATGCAGATCCACCCGCCGCTGGCCGAGGCGGAGGAGGGGGAGCGCGCCGAGCGGGCCAAGAAGGCCGCGCGCGCCGGGCGTTCGCCGGAGGGCGCGGGGGAGGACGCCCCGCAGGGGGAGCGCGAGGAGGAACGCTGCCGGGAGACCGCGGGGGAGGCGCGGCCGGGCGAGGGGGCCTGAACTCCCGCGCCCGGCCGCGCCTCCCGGCGCCGCCCCGGGACTATCAGCGGACCGCCGGGCTCGGCTAGCGTGCGGCCCATGCGGGACGGGTCGGGGCGGGAGCGGCGGTGGGCGTACCCGCGCCTGCCCGCGAGGCCCCGGGAGGGGCCGCCGGCCGACGTCCTCACCGCGCTCGGGGTGGTCGGCGGGCTGGACGAGGACCTGCGGGACGGCCTCTCCGGCCGCGGCGCCACCGCCGCGGTCCGGCGCATCCGCCGCCTGCTGAACGCCCGGGCCGTCGTCCTCGCGGACCTCGACGGAACGCCCGTGGCCGCCTCGGGCTGCGAACCCGCCCCCGCCGAGCTGCTGTCCGCCGCCTACGAGCACGGCACCCCGGTGCACCGCCCGCCCTGGTCGGTGGTGCCGGTGCCGGCCGGGGGCGAGCTGACGGGCGCCCTCGCGGTGAACGGCGGGGGCGCCGCCGCGGCCGAGGCCCTGGCCGAGCTGGTCGGCCGTTCCCTGGACCACGCCGCGCTGCGGCGCGCCAGGAGCCGCATCGCCCAGGCCGAACTGCGCACCCTGCGCGCCCAGATCTCCCCGCACTTCCTGCACAACGCCCTGGCCGTCATCGGCGCCCGCATCCGCACCGAGCCGGACCGGGCCAGGACGCTGCTCAACGACTTCGCCGACTACCTGCGTTACAGCTTCTCCGCGCAGGGCGACTACGCCACGGTGGCCGACGAGCTGGAGGCCGTGCGCACGTATCTGGAGCTCCAGCGCGCCCGGTTCGCCGACCGGATGGAGCTGTCCGTGCGGATGGCGCCCGAGGTCCTGCCGGTGGCCGTGCCGTTCCTGGTCATCCAGCCGATCGTGGAGAACGCCGTGCGCCACGGCCTCGAACCCAAGCCGGGGCCGGGCTCGATCAGCGTCTCGGGGTTCGGGGAGGGGCCGCTGTGCGTGATCGAGGTGGAGGACGACGGGGTGGGCATGGACCCGGAGTTCGCCCGCGCCCTGCTGGCCGGGCGGTCGGCGCGCCCCGCGCCGGACGGGTCCGAGGCCGCCGGGGGCTGGGGCAAGGTGGGCCTGGCCAACGTCGACCAGCGGCTGCGCGCGGTCTACGGGCCCGAGTACGGGCTGGTCATCGAGACAGCGCCCGGCGGCGGCACCAAGGTCATCATCCGCGTGCCGCGCTTCCGGCGGGGGGTGGTGGCCCAGTGAGCGTCGCTCCCCCGCGTGGGGCTACCCCCTGGGGGCACCTCCCGGACGGAGTCCGGGGGAGGAGCCCGGGGGAGAACGGGGAAGCACGGTGAACGCCGAAGGCATGCCGTCGCGGTGCGGGCTGCGGGTGCTGGTGGTGGAGGACGAGGCCGCCACCCGGCAGGAACTCGTGCGGATGCTGGGGGAGTCGCCCGACGTCGCCGGGGTCACGGAGGCGGACGGGGGCGAGGCGGCCGTGCGCCTGCTGGGCTCTGCCGCCTTCGACGCCGTCTTCCTCGACATCACCATGCCGGGCCTGGACGGCATGGCCCTCGCCCGGGTCCTGGGCCAGCTCTCGGGGCCCCCGGCCATCGTCTTCGTCACCGCCTCCGAGCAGCACGCGGTGGAGGCGTTCGGCGTGGGCGCCGCCGACTACCTGCTCAAGCCCGTGCGCGCCGAGCGGCTGGCCGAGGCGGTCGCGCGGGCCGCCGCCGCGCTGCCGCGCTCCCCGGCCGGGCCCGGCGCCCCGCCGGCGCGGGCGGCCGACGAGCTGGCCGTGGTGCGGGTGGAGACCGGGCGGCACACGGTCTTCGTGCGCCGCGACGACATCCAGTTCGCCGCCGCCCACGGCGACTACGTCCGGCTGCACACCGCCGGGGACTCGCACCTGGTGCGGCTCTCGCTGGCGTACCTGGAGGAGGCCTGGGCCCCGGCCGGGTTCGTCCGCGCCCACCGCGGCTACCTGGTGGCGATCCGCTGGATCAGCGACCTGTGGGTCAGCAGCTCGGCGGGCCTGGTGGCCCGCACGCCCGCCGGGGACGTTCCCGTCAGCAGGCGCCACGCCCGCGCCGTCAAGGAACGCCTGTTCGCGCACGTCCGGGACGCCGCCCAGTGAGCGAGCAGGGTGGCGGGGCCGCGCGGCGGCGGGTGCGGGTGACCAGCCCGCAGACCCGGATCGCGCTCGCGCGCGGGCACCGCCCGGCCCAGCACCTGCTGCCGCTGCCCCTGCCGGGCTCGGCCGACGAGGAGGCCCTGGAGCGCTCCCGCCGGATCTTCGCCGCGCAGCGCCGGCTCGCGGCCCGGACGCTGGCGGCCCTGGGCCTGCTGCTGTTCGGGCTCAGCGGGCTGCTGGGGGGCGTCCCCGCGCTGGGCCGGGTCACCGTGGCCGGGGTCCCCCTCTCCTGGCTGCTGCTGCTGGCCGGGGCCTACCCGCTGCTGCTGGCCCTGGCCGCGCTCCACGTCCGGGCGGCCGAGCGGCGCGAACGCCCGGGCGGGCCGGGGCCGCGCCCGTGACCGGGCTGGTGGCCATCGGCCTGGTGCTCGCCGCGAGCATGGCCATCGGGGTCTACGGGGTGCGCGCCACCCGCAGCACCACCCCGGACTTCCTGGTCGCCTCCCGCCGGGTGGCCCCGGGCTGGAACGCCATGGCCATCGCCGGCGAGTACGTCTCCGCCGCCTCGGTCCTCGGCCTGGCCGGGCTGACGCTGGCCGACGGGGTGGGAACGATGTGGTACGCGGTCGGCTTCACCGCCGGCTACGTCGCGGTGGCCGCGCTGGTGGCCGGGCCGATGCGGCGCTCGGGCGCGTACACCGTGCCGGACTTCGCCGACTACCGGCTCGGCTCGCAGGCCATCCGCAAGCTGTGCGCGGTCATCGTGCTGGTGATCATGTGGCTCTACCTCGTCCCGCAGTTCAAGGGCGCGGGGGTCGTGCTGCACCTGGTGAGCGGCACGCCCTACTGGGTCGGGGTGGTGCTGGCCGGGGCCGTGGTCGTGGCCTCGATCACGGCCGGGGGGATGCGTTCTGCCACCTACGTCCAGGGCTTCCACTACCTGGTGAAGCTGCTGTTCATCGCGGTGCCCGCCGTCTTCCTCGTGGTGCGGGCCGGGGAGGGCCCGCGGCACGAGGCGCTGCGCGCCGACCTCGCGGACTGGGGCCGCCCGCTGCTCGACCTCCAGGGCTCGGGCCACCCGCTGCTGGCGACCTGGTCGGTGCTGCTGGCCACCACCCTGGGCGCGGTGGGCCTGCCGCACGTGATCATGCGCTTCCACACCAGCCCCTCGGCGCGGACCGCGCGGCGGGTGGCCGTGGCGGTGATCGCGCTGCTGGGCGTCTTCTACCTCTTCCCGCCCGTCTACGGCCTGCTGGGCCGGGTCTTCGTGCCGGGGCTGCGGGAGGGCGGGGACACGGACACGGTCTCGGTGGTGCTGCCCGGGGAGATCGTGCCCGGCGGCTGGGGGGCGCTGCTGACCGCGCTGGTCGCGGCGGGGGCGTTCGCCGCCTTCCTCTCCACCTCCTCGGGGCTGCTGATGGCGCTGGCCGCCGGCCTCTCCCACGACCTGTCGCGGGCCAGCGTTTCCCGGCTGCGGCTGGCGGTGGCGGCGGGGGCGCTGGGCGCGGTGCTGCTGTCCCTGCCCGCGCGGAGCGTGGACATCAACGTGGCGGTGGGCTGGGCGTTCGCCGTGGCGGCCTCGACGTTCTGCCCGCTGCTGGTGCTGGGGATCTGGTGGCGCCGGCTGACCGCGGCGGGGGCGGCGGCGGGTCTTGCCACCGGCGTCCTGGCGGCCACGGGCGCGGCCCTGGCCTCGCTGCTGACCGACCTCGGGCCCGGCCGCGTCACCGTCCTGCTCGCCCAGCCCGCCGCGTGGACCGTGCCGCTGGCGTTCGCCGTGATGATCGGGGTCTCGCTCCTGGGGCGCCCGCCGGAGTGGTCGGAGCGCGCGGTGCTGCACCTCCATACGCCCTCGCACGCCGACCGCGCGCCCCTGTAGGGCGCCGTCCGCCGGGCCGCCGGTGGGCACGTGCGTGCGGCGTGTCGCCGGGGAGCAGGGCGGGCGGGGGCCGATTGGCCACCGCGCGAGGGGGTGTGGCACACTGACCAGGTTGCTCGGTTGAGTGCCGATGCTGCGCGCCTCCCGCCGGGAGGACCGGAAGCGAGTCCCACTGTATTCGTCATCCCTGATCAGGGGTGGAAGTACCGGGATCTTCCGGGAAGCGTGGGCGGGGCCTCGGCCAGGCACCCGGTGGAAGTTCTCCCCCCACTCCTCGCAGAGGAAACCCCCTCGTGGGACGGCTTTGCGGCGTAGTGCGGGAGCGAGTACGACACGCCCGACCGCGTGGGTCGGAGCGAGGCGGCTCGGGGAGGGCGGAGCCCGGGTTCCGGAGCGTTGACGAAGAGACAGGACGACGAACCAGCCATGGCGGGACAGAAGATCCGCATTCGGCTCAAGGCCTACGACCACGAGGTCATCGACAACTCGGCGAAGAAGATCGTCGAGACGGTGACCCGCACGGGTGCGTCGGTCGCGGGCCCGGTGCCGCTGCCCACGGAGAAGAACGTGTACTGCGTCATCAAGTCGCCGCACAAGTACAAGGATTCGCGCGAGCACTTCGAGATGCGCACCCACAAGCGCCTCATCGACATCCTTGACCCCACGCCCAAGACCGTTGACTCGCTGATGCGCCTGGACCTCCCGGCCGGCGTCGACATCGAGATCAAGCTCTGAAGGGCGCGAGGAGCGAAGAGAGATGACCAAGCAGATCAAGGGCGTCCTGGGCGAGAAGCTCGGCATGACCCAGGTCTGGGACGAGAACAACCGTGTCGTCCCGGTGACCGTGGTCAAGGCCGGGCCCTGTGTCGTCACCCAGGTCCGCACCGACGACAGGGACGGCTACTCCGCCGTCCAGATCGCGTTCGGCGAGATCGACCCGCGCAAGGTGAACAAGCCCCTCAAGGGCCACTTCGCGAAGGCCGATGTCACCCCGCGCCGCCACCTGGTGGAGATCCGCACCGCCGACGCCTCCGAGTACACCCTCGGCCAGGAGATCACCGCCGAGGTGTTCGACTCGGGCGTGCGCGTCGACGTGACGGGCACCAGCAAGGGCAAGGGCACCGCCGGTGTCATGAAGCGGCACGGCTTCCGCGGCCTGGGCGCCTCGCACGGCACCCAGCGCAAGCACCGCTCGCCCGGCTCCATCGGCGGCTGCGCCACCCCGGGCCGCGTCTTCAAGGGCCTGCGCATGGCCGGCCGGATGGGCAACGAGCGCGTCACCACCCAGAACCTGACCGTCCACGCCGTTGACGCGGAGAAGGGCCTGCTGCTCATCAAGGGCGCGGTCCCCGGTCCCAACGGCGGCCTCGTGCTGGTCCGCACCGCGGCCAAGGGGGCCTGAGGTAAGCCATGACTACCGTTGACATTCTTTCGCCCGCGGGGGAGAAGACCGGGACCGTCGAGCTCCCGGCCGAGATCTTCGACGCCCGGGTCAGCGTCCCGCTGATCCACCAGGTCGTCGTCGCCCAGCTGGCCGCCGCCCGTCAGGGCACCCACAAGGCCAAGAACCGCGGCGAGGTCCGCGGCGGCGGCAAGAAGCCGTACCGCCAGAAGGGCACCGGCCGCGCCCGCCAGGGCTCCGTCCGCGCCCCGCAGTTCGCCGGCGGTGGCGTGGTGCACGGGCCGGTCCCGCGCGACTACTCGCAGCGGACCCCCAAGAAGATGAAGGCCGCCGCCCTGCGCGGGGCCCTCACCGACCGGGCGCGGCACGAGCGGATCCACATCGTCACCGGCGTCGTGGACGGGGAGGTCTCCACCAAGGCCGCCCGCACGCTGCTCGGCGGGATCAGCGACCGCAAGAAGGTCCTGCTGGTCGCCGAGCGCTCCGACGCCGCCTCCTGGCTCTCCGCCCGGAACCTGCCCCAGGTCCACATCATCGACCCGGGCCAGCTGAACACCTACGACGTCATCGACTCGGACGACGTGGTGTTCACGAAGGCCGCCTTCGACCGCTTCGTGGCCGGCCCGGCGCAGTCCGCTCCGGAGTCCGGGGCCGAAGGGAGCGACGCCTGATGAGCGAGGCAATCGTCGCGGAGATCTCCAGCAAGGAGTTCACCGACCCGCACGACATCCTGATCAAGCCCGTGGTCTCGGAGAAGAGCTACGCGCTGCTCGACGAGAACAAGTACACGTTCATCGTCGACCCGCGGGCGAACAAGACCCAGATCAAGCAGGCCGTTCAGGCGGTCTTCTCGGTCAAGGTGATCAGCGTCAACACGATCAACCGGCAGGGCAAGCGCAAGCGCACCCGGACCGGTTACGGCAGGCGTGCCTCCACCAAGCGCGCCATCGTGACCCTTGCCGAGGGCGAAAGCATCGACATCTTCGGCGGGCCGGTCGCCTCCTGACGGGAGCGACGGTCCCTCCGTACCGGACGAGGACGAAGAAATGGGAATCCGCAAGTACAAGCCGACGACTCCGGGCCGTCGTGGCGCCAGCGTCGCCGACTTCGTCGAGATCACGCGGTCCACGCCGGAGAAGTCGCTGGTCCGCCCCCTGCACAGCAAGGGCGGCCGTGACAACGCCGGCCGGGTGGCCGTTCGGCACCAGGGCGGCGGGCACAAGCGCGCCTACCGGCTGATCGACTTCCGGCGGCACGACAAGGACGGCGTGCCGGCGAAGGTCGCGCACATCGAGTACGACCCGAACCGCACCGCCCGCATCGCGCTGCTCCACTACGCGGACGGCGAGAAGCGCTACATCATCGCGCCGGCCAACCTCAAGCAGGGTGACCGCGTGGAGAACGGCGCCGGCGCGGACATCAAGCCGGGCAACAACCTTCCGCTGCGCAACATCCCGGTCGGCACGATCATCCACGCCATCGAGCTCCAGCCCGGCGGCGGCGCGAAGTTCGCGCGGTCCGCGGGTGCCTCGGTGCAGCTGCTGGCGAAGGAGGGCCGCATGGCCCACCTGCGCATGCCCTCCGGCGAGATCCGGCTGGTCGACGTCCGCTGCCGCGCCACCGTCGGCGAGGTCGGCAACGCCGAGCAGTCGAACATCAACTGGGGCAAGGCCGGCCGGATGCGCTGGAAGGGCGTCCGTCCGAGCGTGCGCGGCGTCGTGATGAACCCCGTGGACCACCCGCACGGCGGTGGCGAGGGCCGGACCTCCGGCGGCCGTCACCCCGTGTCGCCCTGGGGCAAGAAGGAAGGCCGGACGCGCTCGCCCAAGAAGGCCAGCAACAAGTACATCGTCCGCCGCCGCAAGACGAACAAGAAGCGCTAGGGAGCGCCCACGATGCCGCGCAGTCTGAAGAAGGGGCCCTTCGTCGACGACCACCTGATCAAGAAGGTGGACACGCAGAACGAAGCCGGCACCAAGAACGTCATCAAGACCTGGTCGCGCCGCTCGATGATCGTCCCGGCCATGCTGGGGCACACCATCGCGGTGCACGACGGCCGCAAGCACGTCCCGGTGTTCGTCACCGAGTCGATGGTCGGCCACAAGCTCGGCGAGTTCGCGCCGACCCGCACCTTCCGCGGCCACGTGAAGGACGACCGCAAGTCGCGGCGGCGCTGAGCGGGGTGTGCAGATCATGACCGAAGGGACAACCATGGAAGCCCGGGCCATCGCGCGGTACATCCGCGTCACGCCCATGAAGGCCCGCCGTGTGGTGGACCTCATCCGCGGCCTGAACGCCGCGGAGGCTCAGGCGGTCCTGCGCTTCGCCCCGCAGGCCGCGAGCGTTCCCGTGGGCAAGGTGCTGGACAGCGCCATCGCCAACGCCGCCCACAACTACAACCACACGGACGTCGACAGCCTCTACGTGAAGGAGGCGTACGTCGACGAGGGGCCGACCCTGAAGCGGTTCCGGCCGCGCGCTCAGGGCCGCGCCTACCGGATCCGCAAGCGGACCAGCCACATCACGGTGGTCGTCGGCAGCAAGGAAGGGACCCGGTAATGGGCCAGAAGGTAAACCCGCACGGGTTCCGTCTCGGCGTCACGACCGACTTCAAGTCGCGCTGGTACGCCGACAAGCTCTACAAGGACTACGTCAAGGAAGACGTCGCCATCCGCCGCATGCTCACCCAGGGCATGGAGCGCGCCGGCATCTCCAAGGTGGAGATCGAGCGGACCCGTGACCGGGTGCGCGTCGACGTCCACACCGCCCGGCCGGGCATCGTCATCGGCCGACGCGGCGCGGAGGCCGACCGGCTGCGCGGCAACCTGGAGAAGCTGACCGGCAAGCAGATCCAGTTCAACATCCTCGAGGTCAAGAACCCCGAGCTGGACGCCCAGCTGGTGGCCCAGGCCGTCGCCGAGCAGCTGTCCTCCCGCGTCTCCTTCCGCCGTGCGATGCGCAAGTCGATGCAGAGCACGATGAAGGCCGGGGCCAAGGGCATCAAGATCCAGTGCGGCGGCCGTCTCGGCGGTGCCGAGATGTCCCGCTCCGAGTTCTACCGCGAGGGCCGGGTTCCGCTGCACACGCTGCGCGCCAACGTGGACTACGGCTTCTTCGAGGCCCGCACCACCTTCGGCCGCATCGGCGTGAAGGTGTGGATCTACAAGGGCGACGTCAAGAACATCGCCGAGGTCCGGGCCGAGAACGCCGCCGCCCGCGCGGGCAACCGCCCCGCACGCGGCGGTGCCGGGGCGGGCGACCGCCCGGCCCGTGGCCGCGGCGAGCGCGGCGGCCGGGGCCGCCGTCCGCAGCAGCAGGGCGCGCCCGCCGCCGCTGCCGAGGCACCGGCCGCCGCGCCGGCCGCCCCGGCGGCCGAGGCCTCGGGCACGGGAACGGAGAGCTGAGACCATGCTGATCCCTCGCAAGGTCAAGTTCCGCAAGCAGCACCACCCCAAGCGGAAGGGCGCTGCCAAGGGCGGAACCGAGGTCGCCTTCGGTGAGTACGGCATCCAGGCCGTCACCGGCGCCTACGTGACGAACCGGCAGATCGAGGCCGCGCGTATCTCGATGACCCGGCACATCAAGCGTGGCGGCAAGGTGTGGATCAACATCTACCCCGACCGCCCGCTGACCAAGAAGCCCGCCGAGACCCGCATGGGTTCCGGCAAGGGCTCGCCGGAGTGGTGGATCGCGAACGTCAAGCCCGGGCGCGTGATGTTCGAGCTCTCCTACCCCAACGAGAAGATCGCTCGTGAGGCGCTCATCCGCGCCGCGCACAAGCTTCCGATGAAGTGCCGCATCGTCCGGCGCGAGACCGGGGAGGCGTGATGGCTGCCGGTACCAAGACCTCGGAGCTGCGGGAGCTGAACGCCGAGGAGCTTCTGGTGAAGCTGCGCGAGGCGAAGGAGGAGCTGTTCCGGCTCCGCTTCCAGGCGGCGACCGGCCAGCTGGAGAACAACAGCCGGCTGAAGGCCGTCCGCAAGGACATCGCCCGGATCTACACCCTCATGCGGGAGCGCGAGCTCGGCATCGAGACCGTGGTCCCCGCCGCCGGTGACGACGCCGAGGCGGTGGAGAACGCCTGATGAGTGAGAAGACTGTGACTGAGCAAACGACCGAGCGCGGCCGGCGGAAGACCCGGGAGGGTCTGGTCGTCAGCGACAAGATGGACAAGACCGTCGTCGTCGCCGTCGAGGACCGGGTGAAGCACGCCCTGTACGGCAAGATCATCCGCCGCACCAGCAAGCTGAAGGCGCACGACGAGCAGAACGAGGCCGGTATCGGTGACCGCGTTCTCCTGATGGAGACCCGTCCGCTGTCCGCGACCAAGCGCTGGCGCGTCGTGGAGATTCTGGAGAGGGCGAAGTAACCCATGATCCAGCAGGAGTCGCGACTGCGCGTCGCCGACAACACGGGTGCGAAGGAGATCCTCTGCATCCGGGTGCTCGGCGGGTCCGGGCGCCGCTACGCGGGCATCGGGGACGTGATCGTGGCCACCGTCAAGGACGCCATCCCCGGTGGCAACGTCAAGAAGGGCGATGTCGTCAAGGCGGTCGTCGTGCGCGCCGTCAAGGAGCGCCGCCGGCCCGACGGCTCGTACATCCGCTTCGACGAGAACGCGGCCGTCATCCTCAAGAACGACGGGGACCCGCGGGGTACCCGCATCTTCGGTCCGGTCGGCCGTGAGCTGCGCGAGAAGAAGTTCATGAAGATCATCTCGCTCGCGCCGGAGGTGCTGTGAGCATGAAGATCAAGAAGGGCGACCTGGTCCAGGTCATCACCGGCAAGGACCGCGGCAAGCAGGGCAAGGTCATCGTGGCCTTCCCCCGCGAGGACCGCGTCCTGGTCGAGGGCGTGAACCGGGTCAAGAAGCACACGAAGGCCGGCGCCACCCCGCGCGGGTCGAAGACCGGGGGCATCATCACGACCGAGGCCCCCATCCACGTGAGCAACGTGATGCTCGTCGTGGAGAAGGACGGCAAGAAGGTCGCGACCCGGGTCGGCTACCGCTTCGACGAAGAGGGCAACAAGATCCGCGTCGCGCGCCGGACCGGTGAGGACATCTGATGACCACCGCCACCACCATCCAGCCGCGGCTGAAGCTGCGGTACCGCGAGGAGATCGCCGGGAAGCTGCGTGACGAGTTCGGCTACGGCAACGTCATGCAGATCCCCGGCCTGGTCAAGATCGTGGTCAACATGGGCGTGGGCGAGGCTGCCCGCGACTCCAAGCTGATCGAGGGCGCCGCGCGCGACCTCGCCACGATCACCGGCCAGAAGCCCACCATTACCAAGGCCCGCAAGTCCATCGCGCAGTTCAAGCTGCGCGAGGGGCAGCCGATCGGCGCCCACGTGACCCTGCGCGGCGACCGGATGTGGGAGTTCCTCGACCGTCTGCTGTCCCTGGCGCTGCCGCGGATCCGTGACTTCCGCGGCCTGTCGCCGAAGCAGTTCGACGGCCGGGGCAACTACACCTTCGGTCTCACGGAGCAGGTGATGTTCCACGAGATCGACCCCGACCGCATCGACCGGGTGCGGGGCATGGACATCACCGTGGTCACCACGGCGACGACCGACGAGGAGGGCCGCAGCCTGCTGCGTCACCTCGGTTTCCCCTTCAAGGAGGCGTGAGCAGCATGGCGAAGAAGGCTCTGATCGCCAAGGCCGCCCGCAAGCCGAAGTTCGCGGTGCGTGGATACACGCGCTGCCAGCGCTGTGGCCGGCCGCACTCCGTGTACCGCAAGTTCGGCCTGTGCCGCGTGTGCCTGCGTGAGATGGCGCACCGCGGCGAGCTGCCGGGCGTCACGAAGAGCTCCTGGTAACGACTACTACGCCGTAGGTCCTGCGAGGGAAACCCCGGCGAGAGAGGCCCAAGGCCGTCTCATGACCATGACCGATCCGATCGCGGACATGCTGACCCGTCTGCGGAACGCGAACTCGGCGTACCACGACACCGTCGTGATGCCGCACAGCAAGATCAAGACGCACATCGCGGAGATCCTCCAGCAGGAGGGCTACATCACCGGCTGGAAGACCGAGGACGCCCAGGTGGGCCGGAGCCTCGTCCTGGAGCTGAAGTACGGCCCCAACCGCGAGCGTTCGATCGCCGGCATCAAGCGGATCTCCAAGCCGGGCCTGCGGGTCTACGCGAAGTCCACCGCTCTGCCCAGGGTGCTCGGCGGCCTCGGGGTGGCGATCATCTCCACCTCCAACGGCCTGCTCACCGATAAGCAGGCTCAGAAGAAGGGCGTGGGCGGGGAAGTCCTCGCCTACGTCTGGTGACGAGGGGAACGGAGGAAGAGCCATGTCGCGCATTGGCAAGCAGCCCATCCCGGTTCCCGCGGGCGTCGACGTCACCATCGAGGGGCGGACCGTCGCGGTGAAGGGCCCCAAGGGCTCGCTGTCCCACACGGTGGCGGCGCCCATCGAGGTGGCCCGCGCCGAGGACGGCACCATCCTGGTGACCCGTCCCAACGACGAGAACCGCAACCGCGCCCTGCACGGCCTGTCCCGGACGCTGATCGCCAACCTGATCACCGGCGTCACGGCGGGCTACGTCAAGAAGCTGGAGATCAGCGGCGTCGGCTACCGCGTCCAGGCCAAGGGCTCCAACCTGGAGTTCTCCCTGGGCTACAGCCACCCGATCCTGGTGGAGCCGCCGGAGGGCATCGCGTTCAAGGTCGAGAACCCGACCCGCTTCAGCGTGGAGGGCATCGACAAGCAGAAGGTCGGCGAGGTGGCGGCGAAGATCCGCAAGCTGCGCAAGCCCGACCCGTACAAGGCCAAGGGCGTCAAGTACGAGGGCGAAGTCATCCGCCGCAAGGTCGGAAAGGCTGGTAAGTAGCCATGGCATACGGCGTCAAGATCGCCAAGGGCGACGCCCGTAAGCGCGCGGCCATCAAGCGCCGCCACATCCGCGTCCGCAAGAAGGTCTCGGGCACCCCCGAGCGCCCGCGTCTGGTCGTCACCCGCTCCAACCGCCACATGGTGGCGCAGGTCGTGGACGACACCGTCGGGCACACGCTGGCCTCCGCCTCCTCGCTGGACGTCTCCATCCGGGGCGACGAGGGCGACAAGAGCGCGAAGGCCAAGCTGGTCGGCGCCCTGGTCGCCGAGCGGGCGAAGGCCGCCGGCGTGGAGGCCGTGGTCTTCGACCGCGGCGGCAGCAGGTACGCCGGGCGCGTCGCCGCGCTGGCGGACGCGGCCCGCGAGGCGGGGCTCAAGTTCTGAGCCGGTCCCGTCAACGAGATCGAGAGAGGTAATTTCCATGGCTGGACCACAGCGCCGCGGAGGCGGCGCCGGTGGCGGCGAGCGACGGGACCGCAAGGGCCGGGACGGCGGCGCCGCCGCCGAGAAGACCGCCTACGTCGAGCGCGTCGTCGCGATCAACCGCGTCGCCAAGGTAGTGAAGGGTGGTCGCCGCTTCAGCTTCACCGCGCTGGTCGTGGTGGGCGACGGCGACGGCACCGTCGGTGTCGGGTACGGCAAGGCCAAGGAGGTGCCGGCCGCCATCGCCAAGGGTGTGGAGGAGGCCAAGAAGCACTTCTTCAAGGTCCCCCGCATCCAGGGCACCATCCCGCACCCGATCCAGGGTGAGGAGGCCGCGGGCATCGTCCTGCTGAAGCCGGCCTCGCCCGGTACCGGTGTGATCGCCGGTGGCCCGGTGCGCGCCGTGCTGGAGTGCGCGGGCATCCACGACGTGCTGAGCAAGTCGCTCGGCTCGTCGAACCCGATCAACATCGTGCACGCCACGGTGGCCGCTCTGAAGGGCCTTCAGCGCCCCGAGGAGATCGCGGCCCGCCGCGGCCTGCCGCTGGAGGACGTGGCCCCCGCCGCCCTGCTGCGGGCCCGCGCCGGGGTGGGTGCGTGATGGCACGGCTGAAGATCACCCAGGTGAAGTCCAAGATCGGCAGCAAGCAGAACCACCGGGAGACGCTGCGCTCCCTGGGCCTGCGCCGGATCAACGACGTGGTCGTCAAGGAGGACCGCCCGGAGATCCGCGGCATGGCCAAGACCGTGCGGCACCTGGTGAGCGTGGAGGAGGTGGACTGACATGGCGGACCTGGCGAAGAAGGACTCGGCCGAGGGCGCTGCCCCCGGCGAGGCGCCGCTGAAGCTCCACGACCTGCGGCCCGCCCCGGGCGCCAAGAAGGCGAAGATCCGGGTCGGCCGCGGTGAGGCCTCGAAGGGCAAGACCGCCGGCCGCGGCACCAAGGGCACCAAGGCCCGGTACCAGGTGCGGGTGGGCTTCGAGGGCGGGCAGCTGCCGCTGATCCAGCGGCTGCCCAAGCTGAAGGGCTTCCGCAACCCGGCGCATAAGCAGTACCAGGTGGTGAACCTGGAGAAGCTGGCCGCGCTCTACCCCGAGGGCGGCGAGGTCACGGTGGCCGACCTGGTCGCCAAGGGCGCGGTGCGCAAGAACGAGCTCGTGAAGGTGCTCGGCAGCGGCGAGATCTCGGTCGCGCTGACCGTGACGGTGGACGCCGTCTCCTCGTCCGCGCGCGAGAAGATCACCGCCGCGGGCGGCACGGTCTCGGACGCCCGTTCCTGAGCGACCGTGCAGCTCGAAGGGATGTCCGGGCGTCCGGACGCATGAGTGACCGGGGGCACCCGCGGGTTGGGTGTCCCCGGTCAGTCGTTCCCGCCCGCCCCATACGCCGGTAAGGTGGCGAACGTTGTGGCCGCTACCGGCTAGTTGTGTCTATTCCGTTGGACTTCAAGACCGTCACCCTCTCGCGCAACCGCGGGGGGCGCAGGAGGAGCCGTGCTCACCGCGTTCGCCCGGGCGTTCCAGACGCCTGACCTGCGTAAGAAGCTGATCTTCACCCTTGGCATCGTGGTGCTGTTCCGGCTCGGCCAGCACGTGCCGGTCCCGGGGGTCAGCTTCCAGAACGTCGAACAGTGCATTGACGAGGCGGACGATCAGGGCGCGGGGGCCGGCCTGTTCGGTCTGGTCAACATGTTCAGCGGCGGCGCGCTGCTGCAGCTGACCATCTTCGCCCTGGGCATCATGCCCTACATCACCGCGAGCATCATTCTTCAGCTTCTCGTCGTCGTGATCCCCCGCCTGGAGGCCCTGAAGAAGGAGGGCCAGGCCGGGCAGGCGAAGATCACCCAGTACACCCGCTACCTGACGATGGCGCTGGCCGTGCTCCAGGCCACCGGCCTGGTCGCCACCGCCCGCAGCGGCACCCTCTTCCCCCAGTGCTCGGTCAACAGCGAGATCATCCCGGACGACTCCATCTTCACGACCATCGTGATGGTGATTGCTCTCACATCCGCCACAGCACTCATCATGTGGATGGGTGAACTGATTACCGACCGGGGTATCGGTAACGGCATGTCCATGCTGATGTTCGTGTCCATCGCCGCCGGGTTCCCGGCCGCGCTGTGGCAGATCAAGCAGCAGGGCAGCCTGGCCGACGGCTGGATCGAGTTCGGCGTGGTCGTCGCCTGCGGCCTCGCGATGGTCGGCCTGGTGGTCTTCGTCGAGCTGGCCCAGCGCCGCATCCCCGTGCAGTACGCGAAGCGGATGATCGGGCGCCGCTCCTACGGCGGCACCTCCACCTACATCCCGCTCAAGGTGAACCAGGCGGGTGTGATTCCCGTCATCTTCGCGTCCTCGCTGCTCTACATTCCCCAGCTGCTCGTGCAGTTCGCGGGAACGGACTCGGGCGCCTGGGCGGACTGGATTCAGCGCTATTTCACCGGCGGAGACCACCCGTACTACATCATCACGTACTTCCTGCTGATCGTCTTCTTCGCGTTCTTCTACGTCGCCATCACCTTCAACCCCGAAGACGTGGCCGAAAACATGAAGAAGTATGGTGGCTTCATCCCGGGCATCCGGGCGGGTCGGCCCACGGTCGAGTACCTGAGCTATGTGCTGAACCGCATCACATGGCCCGGATCGCTCTACCTCGGCCTCATCGCCCTGGTGCCTACCGTGGCGCTGGTGATGTTCGAGGCCCAGGGGGACTTCCCGTTCGGCGGTACTTCCATCCTGATCATCGTCGGTGTCGGGCTGGAAACGGTGCGGCAGATTGAGAGCCAGCTTCACCAGCGCAATTACGAAGGGTTCCTACGCTGATGCGAATCGTCCTCGTCGGCCCGCCGGGTGCGGGCAAGGGCACGCAGGCCGCGCTGCTGGCCGAGCGCCTCGCCGTACCGCACATCTCCACAGGAGACCTCTTCCGCGCCAACATCAGCCAGGGCACACCCCTCGGCAAGCAGGTGCGGTCCATCCTGGACGAGGGCGGGCTGGTACCGGACGAGATCACCGTGGCGATGGCGGCGGACCGCATGGCCCAGCCGGACGCCGAGGACGGATTCCTTCTCGACGGCTTTCCCCGCAACATCGGGCAGGCCAAGGCCCTGGACGGGCTGCTCGCCGAGGGCGGGCACAAGATCGACGCGGTCCTGGACCTGGAGGTCCCGGAGGAAGAGGTGGTGCGCCGCATCGCCGGCCGCCGCACCTGCCGCAAGGACAGCAGCCACACGTTCCACCTGGAGTACCGCAAGCCCCGCGTCGAAGGCGTCTGCGACGTCTGCGGCGGCGAGCTGTACCAGCGGGAGGACGACCGCGAGGAGACCGTCCGCAAGCGGCTGGCGATCTACCACGCGGAGACCGAGCCGATCATCGACTACTACCGCGAGCAGGGCCTGGTGTCGACCATCCCCGCCCTCGCGCCGGTGCCCGAGGTGACCCGGCGGGCCCTGGAGGCCCTGCCGCACCGCGGCTGACCGGGCCGCGGCAGGGCGGGCCCCGCGGGGGGCCGTCACGCCGCGGCCCCGCACACGAAGAACCCGAGGAATGCAGATGGTGGAGATCAAGACCCCCGAGCAGATCGCGAAGATGCGCGAGGCCGGTCTCGTGGTGGCCGAGATACACCGCCGGTGTGCCGAGGCCGCGGTGCCGGGCGCCAGCACCAAGGACCTGGACGACGTGGCCGCCGCCGTGCTCGCCGAGCGCGGCGCCAAGCCCAACTTCCTGGGCTACGGCGGCTTCCCCGCCACCATCTGCACCTCGGTGAACGACGTGGTCGTCCACGGCATCCCCGACCGGGACACCGTGCTGAAGGCTGGCGACCTCATCTCCGTCGATGCCGGCGCCGTCGTCGACGGCTGGCACGCCGACGCGGCCCTGACCGTCTTCGTCGGCGAGGGCCACGCCCCCCAGCTGCACGAGCTGAGCCGGGTCACCGAGGACTCCCTGTGGGCCGGCATCGCCGCGATGCGCAGGGGCAGCCGCCTGGTGGACGTCTCCCGCGCCATCGAGACCTACGTCCGCCGCCAGCCGCTGCCGCCCTCCGGCAAGTACGGCATCGTCGAGAGCTACGGCGGCCACGGCATCGGCAGCGAGATGCACATGGACCCGCACCTGCTGAACTACGTGGACCGCCGCCGCGGGCGCGGCCCCAAGCTGGTGCCCGGGATGTGCCTGGCCATCGAGCCGATGATCACCCTCGGCACCGCCAAGACGCACGTGCTGGCCGACGAGTGGACCGTCAAGACGAACGACGGCACCTGGGCCGCGCACTGGGAGCACTCCGTCGCGCTGACCGAGGAGGGCCCCCTGGTGCTGACCGCGCCGGACGGCGGCCGGGCCCGGCTGGCGGAGCTGGGCGTCACCGCCGCCCCCGACCCGCTCGGCTGAACGGCCGACCTCCCTTTCTGCCCCGCCCGGGGGCGGATTATGCGCCCGGCGCGCCATTGGCTAGACTGGTCAGTCGGTCCTGGTGCACCCACGCCTTCCAGGGCCGTCCAGGTAGCCGATCCCGGAAGGTGAAGCGCTCAAGCATGGCCAAAAAACAAGGGGCCATCGAGATCGAGGGCACGGTCGTCGAGTCTCTGCCGAACGCGATGTTCAAGGTGGAGCTGCAGAACGGCCACCAGGTCCTCGCGCACATCAGCGGCAAGATGCGGATGCACTACATCCGTATCCTTCCCGACGACCGGGTCGTGGTGGAGCTCTCTCCCTACGACCTGACCCGAGGGCGGATCGTCTACCGCTACAAGTAGCAACACAGACCCGGAGAACCTCACATCCCATGAAGGTCAGGCCGAGCGTCAAGAAGATCTGCGACAAGTGCAAGGTGATCCGCCGCCACGGGCGCGTCATGGTCATCTGCGAGAACCTGCGCCACAAGCAGCGCCAGGGCTGAGCATCTTCTTCGCGCCACACCCCCGTCACTACGCAGTCACCCGACCCCTCGCGCCCGCGGCGCGAGGACGACACCCCCGGTGGGAGGCCGGGGACCCGGCTCGCCAGGCCGGGAACGGTACTGCGGCAGACCTCCCCGAACCACCGATCAGGAGCCACATTCATGGCACGCCTCGCAGGCGTTGACCTCCCGCGCGAGAAGCGGGTGGAGGTCGCTCTCACCTACGTCTTCGGCATCGGCCGCACCCTTGCCCAGCAGACGCTCGCCAACACGGGGGTGAACCCCGACACCCGCGTCCGCGACCTCGCCGAGGAAGACCTCGTCAAGCTCCGCGAGTACGTGGACAACAACATCCGGACCGAGGGTGATCTCCGGCGCGAGATCCAGGCCGACATCCGCCGCAAGGTGGAGATCCAGTGCTACGAGGGCCTGCGGCACCGCCGCGGCCTGCCCGTGCACGGCCAGCGCACCAAGACGAACGCGCGCACCCGCAAGGGCCCGCGCCGCGCCATCGCCGGCAAGAAGAAGCCGGGCAAGAAGTAGTCCCTGCCGGACGCCGACCCAGGTCCAGCAGCCGGACCGACCACCTCACAGGAGTTACATCCAGATGCCTCCCAAGGGCCGTACCGGCGGCGCCAAGAAGGTGCGCCGCAAGGAAAAGAAGAACGTCGCGCACGGGCACGCCCACATCAAGAGCACGTTCAACAACACCATCGTCTCGATCACCGACCCGCAGGGGAACGTCATCTCCTGGGCCTCGGCCGGGCACGTCGGCTTCAAGGGCTCGCGCAAGTCGACGCCCTTCGCCGCCCAGATGGCCGCCGAGAACGCCGCCCGCCGCGCCCAGGAGCACGGCATGCGCAAGGTCGACGTCTTCGTGAAGGGCCCCGGCTCCGGCCGGGAGACCGCGATCCGCTCCCTCCAGGCCACGGGCCTTGAGGTCGGCTCGATCCAGGACGTCACCCCGACCCCGCACAACGGCTGCCGCCCGCCCAAGCGCCGGCGTGTCTGACCAGGTGAAGTAGGAGACGAGAGAGAATCATGGCGCGTTACACCGGGGCCGACTGCAAGCGTTGCCGTCGGGAGAAGCAGAAGCTCTTCCTCAAGGGAGCCAAGTGCGAGAGCGCTAAGTGCCCGATCGAGATCCGTCCTTACCCCCCGGGTGAGCACGGGCGCGGGCGCACCAAGGACAGCGAGTACCTGCTGCAGAAGCGCGAGAAGCAGAAGTGCGCGCGCATCTACGGCGTCCTGGAGAAGCAGTTCCGCGGGTACTACGAGGAGGCGAACCGCCAGCAGGGCAAGACCGGCGAGAACCTCCTGCGCATCCTGGAATCCCGCCTCGACAACGTGGTCTACCGGGCCGGCTTCGCCAAGTCCCGCGACCACGCCCGTCAGCTCGTCCGGCACGGCCACATCCTGGTCAACGGCCGGAAGAACGACATCCCCTCGGCGAGGGTCTCGCCGAACGACATCGTGGAGGTCCGCGAGTCCTCCCGCGCCCTCACCCCCTTCCAGGTGGCGGTCGCGGAGGCCGGCGACAAGACCGTTCCGGCCTGGCTGGAGTCGATCCCGTCGCGGCTGCGGATCCTCGTCCACTCCCTGCCCGAGCGCCAGGTGATCGACACCCAGGTGCAGGAGCAGCTGATCGTGGAGCTCTACTCGAAGTAACGGGCAGAGCCCATGCCGTCCGGGTACGGGCGGGCCCCGCGGCCCGCCCGTACCCTGGCACAGACACCCATCGTCCGGATCGGCATCAAATAGCGGTTGCCGAAGACTGGAGTCGCCCCACCATGCTGATCGCTCAGCGTCCCTCCCTGACCGAAGAGGTCGTCGACGAGTTCCGCTCCCGGTTCGTCATCGAGCCCCTGGAGCCGGGCTTCGGCTACACCCTCGGGAATTCCCTGCGGCGCACGCTGCTCTCCTCCATCCCCGGCGCGGCCGTGACCAGCATCCGCATCGACGGCGTGCTGCACGAGTTCACCACCGTGCCCGGCGTGAAGGAGGACGTCACCGACCTGATCCTGAACATCAAGCAGCTCGTGGTCTCCTCGGAGCACGACGAGCCGGTCGTGATGTACCTGCGCAAGCAGGGCCCGGGCCTGGTGACCGCCGCGGACATCGCCCCGCCGGCCGGCGTCGAGGTGCACAACCCCGACCTGGTCCTGGCCACGCTCAACAACAAGGGCAAGCTGGAGATGGAGCTGACGGTCGAGCGCGGCCGCGGCTACGTCTCGGCGGTGCAGAACAAGCAGGTCGGCCAGGAGATCGGCCGCATCCCGGTCGACTCGATCTACAGCCCGGTGCTGAAGGTCACCTACAAGGTCGAGGCCACCCGCGTCGAGCAGCGCACGGACTTCGACAAGCTGATCGTCGACGTCGAGACCAAGGAGGCGATGCGTCCCCGCGACGCGATGGCCTCCGCGGGCAAGACCCTGGTCGAGCTGTTCGGCCTGGCCCGCGAGCTGAACGTCGATGCCGAGGGCATCGACATGGGCCCCTCGCCGACGGACGCGGCCCTCGCCGCCGACCTGGCGCTGCCCATCGAGGAGCTGGAGCTGACGGTCCGCTCCTACAACTGCCTCAAGCGCGAGGGCATCCACTCGGTGGGCGAGCTGGTGGCCCGCTCCGAGGCGGACCTGCTGGACATCCGCAACTTCGGCGCCAAGTCGATCGACGAGGTGAAGGCCAAGCTGGCCGGGATGGGCCTGGCCCTCAAGGACAGCCCGCCCGGATTCGACCCGACCACCGCCGCCGACGCGTTCGGCGCGGAGGACGACGGCGACACCGGCTTCCACGAGACCGAGCAGTACTGACCCCTCACGGGAGCGGTACCGCGCCGCCTCCGCCCGGAGGCACCAGCTGACCCCGGTACCTGACACGGCCGGGGCAGAGGACACAAGGAGACAGTCATGCCGACGCCCACCAAGGGCCGCAGGCTGGGCGGCAGCCCCGCCCACGAGCGCCTGATGCTGGCGAACCTCGCCACGTCGCTCTTCGAGCACGGCCGCATCACCACCACCGTGGCCAAGGCCCGGCGGCTGCGCCCGGTCGCCGAGCGCCTGATCACCAAGGCGAAGAAGGGCGACCTGCACAACCGCCGCCAGGTGATGCAGACCATCCGCGACAAGAGCGTGGTCCACACGCTGTTCACGGAGATCGGGCCGAAGTTCGCCAACCGCCCCGGCGGCTACACCCGCATCACCAAGATCGGGCCGCGGCGCGGGGACAACGCGCCCATGGCCGTGATCGAGCTGGTGGAGGCGCTCACCGTCCAGCAGGAGGCGGTCGGCGAGGCCGAGGCCGCCACCCGCCGCTCCGTGAAGGAGCAGGAGACGGCGGCCCCGGCCGCCGCCGGCCTGGAGAAGAAGGACGAGACCGCGGAGTCCTCGGAGGCCGCGGACGCCTCGGAGGAGCAGAAGGACGACGAGAAGGACGCCTGACGGCGTCCGGACCGGTCCACGCTGGGCCCGACCCCGCCGGGGCCGGGCCCCGCGGCATGTGCCGGGGCAACGGCCGCGGCGGGCGTGTGCCCGGGCGCGCCGGGCCCGGGACGCGGGGACAACGCGCGCGGAGCCGGGCGGGAGTGGCGAGGAGGAGCGTCGGGGTGGACGAGCGGGATCTGCCGGCCGTGGGGCGGGTGCGGGTGCGCCTGGACCTCTCCTACGACGGCCGGGACTTCTCCGGCTGGGCCCGCCAGCGGGGCCGCCGCACGGTGCAGGGGGAGCTGGAGGAGGCCCTGCGGATCGTGGCCCGCTCGCCCGAGGGCTGGGAGCTGACCGTGGCGGGCCGCACCGACGCCGGGGTGCACGCCCGCGGCCAGGTGGCTCACGTGGACCTGCCGGCGGAGGTCTGGGAGGAGCAGCGCGGGCAGCTCGTGCGGAGGCTGGCCGGGCGGCTCCCGCAGGACGTGCGGGTGTGGCGCGCCGAGGAGGCCCCGCCTTATTTCAACGCCCGTTTCTCCGCGCTCTGGCGCCGCTACGCCTACCGCGTCAGCGACCACCCCGGGGGCGTGGACCCGCTGCTGCGCGGCCACGTGCTGTGGCACAACTGGCCGCTGGACGTGGCGGCGATGAACGAGGCCTCCGCGCTGCTGCTGGGCGAGCACGACTTCGCGGCCTTCTGCCGGCGCCGCGAGGGGGCCACGACCGTCCGGGCGCTGCGGGAGCTGCGGTGGGAGCGCCGGCCGGACGGGATCGTGGAGGGCACGGTCCTGGCCGACGCGTTCTGCCACAACATGGTCAGGTCGCTGGTGGGGGCCCTGCTCTTCGTGGGCGACGGGCACCGCCCGCCGGCCTGGTCGGCGCAGGTCCTCGCGGCCCGCGTGCGGGACTCGGCCGTTCACGTCGTGCGGCCCCACGGCCTGACCCTGGAGGAGGTCGCCTACCCCTCCCCGGCGGGCCTGGCGGCCCGCAACGCCGAGGCCCGGCAGCGCCGCGCCCTGGCCGACGCGGACGCCGACGCCTGAGGGGCGGCTCGGGGGTGGCCGCGGGGAAGGCTCAGCCCTCCTGCTCGCGGCGCTGCCGCTCGCGCTCCTCGACCAGGGCGGAGGCGGAGGCGGACGCCTGGGCCTCGCCGCGCAGGACGACCCGTTCCACGGCGTGGCGGTCCCCGTCCCGGGCGGCCTGCTGGGCGGCGGTGCCCTCGCCGCGGTCGGGGGAGCCGTCGGCGTTGCCCGCGAGGGTGAAGACCGCGTAACGGCCGCGGTCGTTCACCGTCGTGCGGCAGCCGCCGCGTTCGCAGAACGCCCCCGCCTCGCCGCCGGCCAGGGGCTGGAGGTTGCCCGCGATGCCCTCGCGGACGGCCGCGGCGCCCTGCTCGGCCTCGAACTGGGCGACGCCGACCGTCACCAGCACGCCCTCGCCCGCGTAGGTGGCCCGCAGCAGGGACACGCAGCCGTTCTCGGCCAGCAGGGCGGTCAGCTCCTCGGTCGCCCCCTCCGCGCAGCCCTCGGAGGCGCCGGTGGAGGCCAGGGTGTAGGCGCGGCCGTCGATCTCGAAGGGCTCGGAGCCGAAGAAGGAGTCCGGGGTGAACGGGGCGGTGTCCACGCCCGGGTCGGCGATGAACTCCTCGGGCCGGGGGACCGGCGGCAGCGTGGTCTCCGAGAAGGTGGGCTCGGCGTCCTCGCTGTTTTCCGGGAGGTCGGAGGGCTCGGGCAGGGCGGCGCCGCCCGAGTCGTCGCCGCTCATGCTGACGATCAGCGCCGCCACCACGGCGCCGACCACCACGGTCGCCACCGCCGCGATGATCAGCAGCGTGGCGCGCCGCCGCCCGCGCCGGCGCTCGGCGTCGGCCGCCAGCGCGTTCCAGTCCGGGGTGTTCGATCCCCCTGGGGTCCAGCCCGGACCCCCCTGCCCGTAACTCATGGACAGGTAGCTTAAGGGGCCCCGGGGCCCCCGCGTCCCGGCGGGCGCCGGAGCCCCGTTTTGACCGGCCGCGCGGCGGGGCGGTACTCTGCCCAGTCGAAGTAACACAAACGAATAGAACTTCTGCGTATGGCTTGCTCGATCTCACGTGAGGGGCCTTGCGCCGGTCCACCTGGCTGACCGCGGGCGGCCGGCACCCGGTTTGCGTCGCCGGTGCCGCTGTCGCCGTGATGACCCCCGGGTGGCCTTGTCAGGTTCCAGGTACCCATCACTGAAGAAGCGAAGGCTACGACCCGTGCGTACGTTCAGCCCCAAGCCCGGCGACATCCAGCGTCAGTGGCACGTCATCGACGCCACCGATGTGGTGCTGGGCCGCCTGGCCTCCCAGGCCGCCTCCCTTCTGCGGGGCAAGCACAAGCCGGTGTACGCGCCGCACGTTGACACCGGTGACTTCGTCATCATCGTCAACGCCGACAAGGTGCACCTCTCCGGCAATAAGCGCACCCAGAAGCTCGCCTACCGCCACTCCGGCTACCCCGGTGGTCTCCGCTCGGTCCGCTACGGCGACCTGCTGGACAAGAACCCCGAGAAGGCCGTGGAGAAGGCCGTCAAGGGCATGCTCCCGAAGAACACCCTCGGCCGCCAGATGTTCTCGAAGCTGAAGGTGTACGCCGGCCCGGAGCACCCGCACGCCGCGCAGCGGCCCGAGCCGTTCGAGATCACCCAGGTCGCGCAGTAGTCCGGCCACCGCTGAGAGACGAAAGAGAAGCTGAGGAGAACCGTGGCCGAGACCACCCCCGAGACCCTTGACACCGAGGTCCCCGAGGTCGAGGAGTACACCACCGAGAGCGCGCCGGAGGAGTTCGCCGCCGGCGAGACGCTGACGGCCCGCTTCGGCGACCCGCAGCCCGGCGCCGGCACCGGCCGCCGGAAGAACGCCATCGCCCGCGTCCGGATCGTTCCGGGCAGCGGCAAGTGGAAGATCAACGGCCGCACCCTGGAGGGGTACTTCCCCAACAAGGTGCACCAGCAGTCGGTCAACGAGCCCTTCAAGGTGCTGGAGCTGGACGAGCGCTACGACGTGGTCGCCCGCATCTCCGGCGGCGGCGTCTCCGGCCAGGCGGGCGCGCTGCGCCTGGGCGTGGCCCGCGCGCTGAACGAGGCCGACGTGGACAACAACCGCGGCCCGCTGAAGAAGGCGGGCTTCCTGACCCGCGACGCGCGCGCCGTGGAGCGGAAGAAGGCCGGTCTGAAGAAGGCCCGCAAGGGGACGCAGTACAGCAAGCGCTAGTCGCCCCCTCGGCAGGCTTTCTGCTGACTTTACTCACGCCCCGACAGCATTTCCGTGCTGTCGGGGTGTTCTTTTTATAGGGTTTACGCGTCGGGGGGCCGCTCGTCACTAATCGGAGGCAATGCAGTGGGACGACTCTTCGGAACGGACGGCGTGCGCGGCGTCGCCAACGCGGATCTCACGGCCGAGATGGCGCTCGGCCTGTCGGTCGCGGCGGCCCACGTGCTCGCCGCCAAGGGGGAGACGTCCGGCCGCCGGCCCCTGGCGGTGGTGGGACGCGACCCCCGGGCGTCCGGGGAGTTCCTGGAGGCGGCCGTGGTGGCCGGCCTCGCCAGCGCGGGCGTGGACGTGCTGCGGGTGGGCGTGCTGCCGACCCCGGCAGTGGCCCACCTGACGGGCGCGCTGGACGCGGACTTCGGCGTGATGCTCTCCGCGAGCCACAACCCGATGCCGGACAACGGCATCAAGATCTTCGCCCGGGGCGGCCACAAGCTGGCCGACGGCCTGGAGGACCGGATCGAGGCGGCCTACCTGGAGCACGCCTCCGGCCAGCCCTGGGACCGGCCGGTGGGCGCGGGTGTGGGCCGGGTCAGGGAGTACGGCGAGGGCTTCGACCGGTACGTGGCGCACCTGGTGAGCGCGCTGCCCAACGGCCTGGGCGGGCTGAAGGTGGTCATCGACGCGGCGCACGGGGCGGCCTCCCGGGTGGCGCCCGAGGCGTTCGCGCGGGCCGGGGCCGAGGTGGTGACCATCGGCGCCGAGCCGGACGGCCTGAACATCAACGACGGGTACGGCTCGACGCACCTCGACGCGCTGCGGGCGGCCGTTCCCGCACACGGGGCCGCGCTGGGCATCGCCGTGGACGGGGACGCCGACCGCTGCCTGGCCGCCGACGCGGCGGGGGCCGAGGTGGACGGGGACCAGATCCTGGCGGTGCTCGGGCTGGCGATGCGGGACGCGGGGACATTGCGCCGGGACACGGTGGTGACCACCGTGATGTCCAACCTCGGGTTCACGCTGGCCATGGAGCGGGAGGGCCTGCGGCTGCGGCAGACGGCCGTGGGGGACCGGTACGTGCTGGAGGAGATGCGGCGCGGCGGGTACGCGCTGGGCGGCGAGCAGTCCGGGCACGTCATCGTGCTGGACCACGCGACCACGGGCGACGGCACGCTGACCGGGCTGCTGCTGGCCGCGCGGGTGGCGGCCACGGGCCGGCCGCTGGCGGACCTGGCCGGGGTGATGGAGCGGCTGCCGCAGGTGCTGATCAACGTCCGGGACGTGGACAAGTCCCGCGTCACCGACTCCCGCGAGCTGGCCGAGGCCATCGCGGAGGCCGAACGCCAGCTCGGCGACACCGGCCGCGTCCTGCTGCGCCCCTCCGGCACCGAACCCCTGGTCCGCGTCATGGTCGAGGCGGCCGACCCCGCCGAGGCCCGCACGGTGGCCGCCGGCCTGGCGGACGTGGTCAAGTCGGCCCTGGGCTGACGCGCTGGGGCGCGACGCGGCGTCAGCCGACGGGCGGGTCGCGGCCCGGCCCGGTGCGACCGGCGCCCCGTGCGGGGCGCCGGGAGCCCGAACGCACGTGACTCCGCGGCGCGTCGAGCTGCGCGGCGCGGGGGCGCCGGTTCGCACGCTCGGTGTGTGCTCCCGGCGCGGCGCCCGCGCGCGGGGTGGCGAGCGCCGCCCGGCCCCAGCGGTCCGGCCGGGAGGCGCCGGCGCACGCCCGCCGGTGCTCGCCCTGCGGCGTTGCCAGTGTCGCCGGCGGTGACCGCCCGCAGGGCGGCTCGCCGTGAGGCGTCGGGGTGCGGGCCCGAGCCCGCACGCCCCCGGCGGGTCCGGGGCGCCGGGGTGCGGTACCGGGCAGGCGCAGGTCCGGGGAGCCGGGGACGCAGCCGGCAGGGCTAGAGCTTGCGGAGGCGAAGGCGGCGGACCGTGTGGTGCTCGGACTTCTGGAGGACCAGGGTGGCGCGGGCGCGGGTGGGGGCGATATTGGTCAGGAGATTGGGCTCGTTGATGGTCTCCCAATTCTTGCGGCCGTACTCCATCGCCTCCTCCTCCGGCACCTCCGCGTATCTGCGGAAAAAGGATTCGGGATTCTGGAAGGCCGTGGCGCGGAGTTTCCGGAAGCGATCGAGATACCAGCGGCGGATATCCGCCGTGCGCGCGTCCACGTACACCGAGAAGTCGAAGTAGTCGGCCAGGCCCACGCGTCCGGGCAGCGCGGGCTGGAGGACGTTCAGCCCCTCCAGGATGAGTATGTCGGGGCGGCGGACGGTCAGGGTCTCGCCCGGCACGATGTCGTAGCTCAGGTGCGAGTACACCGGAGCCGTCACCTCGGGGCGGCCGGCCTTCACGTCGGCGACGAACCGCGTCAGGGCCCGCCGGTCGTAGGACTCGGGGAAGCCCTTGCGGGTCATCAGGCCGCGGCGCCGCAGCTCGGCGTTGGGCAGCAGGAAGCCGTCGGTGGTGACCAGCTCCACGCGCGGGTGCTCGGGCCAGCGGGCCAGCAGCTCGCGCAACAGCCGCGCCACGGTGGACTTCCCGACCGCGACGCTGCCGGCGACCGCGATCACGAAGGGCGTCGCGGGCTGCGGCTCCCCGAGGAACGTGCTGACCGCGCCGCGCAGCCGGCCCGTGGCGGCGACGTAGAGGTTGAGCAGCCGGGAGAGCGGCAGGTAGACCTCGCGGACCTCGTCGAGGTCGATGACGTCGCCCAGGCCCCGCAGCCGTTCCACCTCCGGGGCGGTCAGGGGCAGCGGGGTGCGCTCGCGCAGGGTGCTCCACTCCGCGCGGCCGAGGTCGACATAGGGGGTCGCGTGCGAGGACGCGGCCGGTGAGGGTGAGATGGGTGAGGGAGCCACGGCGCCATTCTCCTCACCCGGCTACGCTGCCCGCATGTGCGGGATCGTCGGCTACACGGGAACGCGGTCGGCCCTGGAGGTGGTCCTCGCCGGGCTGGGCCGCCTCCAGCGCCCGGACCAGGATTCCTCGGGCGTCGCGGTGCTGGCCGACGGCGGGATCGCGGCGGCCAGGGCGCCCGGCGGGCTGCCCGCGCTGCGCGAGGCGCTGAAGCGCGGGCCGCTGCCCACCGGCGGCAGCGCGATCGGCCACCTGCGGCGGGCCACGCACGGCCCGGCCACGGTCGTCAACGCCCACCCGCACCTGGACGACGCCGGGCGCGTGGCCGTCGTGCACAACGGCACCCTCGGCAACCACGCCGAGCTGCGCGCCGAACTCGCCGCCCGCGGGCACCGGCTGGCCTCCGAGACCGACAGCGAGGTCGTGGCGCACCTGCTGGCCGAGGCCTTCTCCTCCTGCGCGGACCTGGCCGAGGCGATGCGGCAGGTGTGCCGGGCGCTGCGCGGGGCGTTCGCCGTGGCGGCCGTCCACGCGGATCAGCCGGAGACGGTGGTCGGGGCCTGCCGGGGGCTGCCGCTGGCCGTGGGGATCGGGGAGGAGGAGTCGTTCCTGGCCTCGGACCCGGCGGCCTTCGACGGGCAGGACCTGGCCGAGGTGGTGGAGTGCGGGGCGGCCGGGCGGGGCGAGCGGGTGGTGGCGCTGCGGCGGGAGTGGGACGAGGTGCGCTGCGAGATCACGGACGCCGAGGGGGGCGTGGTGCGGGCGTGATCCTGGGGGTGGGCATCGACGTCGCGGAGATCGACCGCTTCGCGCGGTCGCTGGAGCGCACCCCGGAGCTGGCGGGCCGGCTGTTCGTCGACGCGGAGCTGTGGCTGCCGAGCGGGGAGCGCCGGGGGACGGCCTCCCTGGCCGCGCGGTTCGCGGCCAAGGAGGCGCTGGCCAAGGCGCTGGGCGCGCCGCCGGGACTGCGCTGGACGGACGCCGAGGTGGTCAGCGCCGAGGACGGCCGCCCGCGCCTTGAGGTGCGCGGGACGGTGGCGGCGGCGGCCGAGCGCCTTGGGGTGCGCTCCTGGCACCTGTCACTCAGTCACGACGCGGGCGTGGCCTCCGCGGTGGTCATCGCGGAGGGCTAGGGCCAGCGCGCTCAGGGGGCGGCCGGGCGCAGGGGCGGCAGGAGGCGGGCCCAGACGGCGGGCAGGGCCTCGGTGACGGTGGAGGCCATCGGGGGAGCGGCGGCCAGCCGCCCCGCCAGGCCGTGGAGGTAGGCCCCGGCCGAGGCCGCGTCCAGCGGGTCCAGGCCCGCCGCGAGCAGCGCCCCGATCAGGCCCGAGAGAACGTCCCCGCTGCCGGCCGTGGCCAGCCAGGGTGTCCCGGTGGGGTTGGCCCGCACGGGCCCGGTGGCGTTGGCGATCAGGGTTGTGGAGCCCTTCAGCAGGACGGTGGCGCCGAATCGTCCGGCCAGCTCCCGCACCGCGGCCAGCCGCGCGGCCTCCACCCGGTCCCGGCCGGTGCCCAGCAGGGCCGCGGCCTCTCCGGCGTGCGGGGTCAGGACGGTGGGTGCCGGGCGTTCCCGCACCCGGCCGGGGTCCAGCAGCCGCAGGCCGTCCGCGTCCACCAGCACCGGCACGCCGGAGTCCAGCACCTGCGCGACCGCCTCCCGGGCCTCGGGGCCGTCCCCGAGGCCGGGGCCGATCACCCAGGACTGGACGCGGCCCGCCCCGGCCGGGGGCCCGTCGCTCACCAGCGTCTCGGGGTAGCGGGCCAGCACCATCGCGCCGGCCGGGCCCGCGTAGCGCACCGCGCCCGAGCCGCCGCGCAGCGCCCCGCCCACCGCCAGCACGGCCGCGCCGGGGTAGCGGGCCGATCCGGCGACGACGCCGACCACCCCGCGCCGGTACTTGTCGGACTCGGCGCCGGGGCGCGGCAGCAGCGCGGCCACGTCCGCGTCCTCCAGGGCCACCAGGTCGGGCTCGGGCGGGAGTCGGGGCCCCAGGCCGATGTCCACCAGGTGCACCCGCCCGGCGCGCTCGCGGGCCGGGTCCACCAGCAGGCCGGGCTTGAACGCGCCGAAGGTGACCGTCAGTGCGGCCCGCACCGCGTCGCCCGCGATCTCGCCGGTGTCCGCGTCCACGCCGCTGGGCAGGTCCACGGCCACCACCGGCACCCCGCCGGCGGCGGCGGCGCGGGCCAGCCCGGCGGCCCGGGGGCGCAGCCCGCCGCGCCCGCCGATGCCGGTGATGCCGTCCACCACCAGCCGGGCGCGCGCGATCAGCGCCTCGGCACCCTCGGGGGGCGCGGTCCGCCCGCCAGCGGCCCGCAGCGCGGCCAGCCCGCCGGGGTGCGCCCGGTCGGGCGAGAGGAGCACCGCCGTGACCGCCACGCCCCGCCGGGCCAGGCGCGCGCCGGCGTACAGGGCGTCCCCGCCGTTGTCCCCGCTGCCGACCAGGAGCACCACCCGCGCACCCGAGCGGCGCGCGCCCCGCGCCCCGCCTCCGCCCTGCCCGCCGCGCCCGCCCCGCTCGTCCAGCAGGCGGGAGCAGGCCGCCGCCAGGCCCGCGGCGGCGCGCGCCATCAGCGTTCCCCCGGGCAGGCGTTCCATCAGCACGCGCTCGGCGGCCCGGACGGTCTCCACGCGGTAAGCAGTCCTCATGAGACCAGTCTGGCCGGTGCCCGCACGGCCTTCCTGCGACACTGGGGGGTGATGAACGACCATGCACGAGTCTCGGACTGGCGACCGCGCGCCGACATCGACCTGGACGCGCTGCGCGCCAACGTGCGCGCGCTCCTGGAGCGCACCACCGGCGGGGCCCGGCTGATGGCGGTGGTGAAGGCGGACGCCTACGGGCACGGCATGCTCCCGTGCGCCCGCGCGGCGCGCGAGGCGGGCGCCGCCTGGCTGGGCACCGCGACCCCCGAGGAGGCCCTGGCGCTGCGCGCGGCCGGGGACACCGGGCCGGTGCTGTGCTGGGTGTGGACGCCGGGCGGCCCGTGGCGGGAGGCCGTCGAGGCGGGCGTGGACGTCTCGGTCAGCGCGGGCTGGGCCCTGGAGGCCGCCGCCGCCGCGGGGCGCGCGGCCGGGCGCCCCGCGCGGGTGCACCTGAAGGCCGACACCGGCCTGGGGCGCAACGGCAGCCCGCCCGCCGAGTGGCCCGGCCTGGTGGCCGCCGCCCGCGCCGCCGAGGAGGCGGGCGCGGTCCGCGTCACCGGCCTGTGGTCGCACTTCGCCTGCGCCGACGAGCCGGGGCACCCCTCGATCGCCCGTCAGCAGGCCGCGTTCTCCTGGGCGCTGGAGGAGGCCGAGCGCGCCGGGCTCGTCCCCGAGGTGCGCCACCTGGCCAACTCCCCGGCCACGCTGACCCTCCCCGAGTCCCACTACGACCTGGTGCGCACGGGCGTCGCCGTCTACGGCCTCTCGCCCTCGCCCGAGATCGGCGCGCCCGAGGACTTCGGGCTGCGGCCGGTGATGACGCTGCGCGCCCCGCTCGCCGCCGTCAAGCGCGTCCCCGGCGGTCACGGCGTCAGCTACGGCCACCACTACACGACCCCCGGCGAGACCACGCTCGCGCTGATCGCCGCCGGGTACGCCGACGGAGTTCCCCGGCACGCCTCGGGCACCGGCCCGGTGCTGGTGGCCGGGAAGTGGCGGACGGTCGCGGGGCGGGTGGCGATGGACCAGTTCGTCGTGGACCTCGGCGGGGACACCGCGGCGGCCGGGGACGAGGCCGTCCTCTTCGGGCCCGGGGACGGCGGCGAGCCCACCGCCGAGGACTGGGCGCGGGCCTGCGGGACCATCGGCTACGAGATCGTCACCCGCGTCGGCCCCCGCGTGCCCCGGGTCTACCACGGCGAACGCCCGTGGGAGACGTGGACCGGGACGCCTCCCGGTCCCGGGGCCGAGCCCGGCGAACGCCCGCGGGAGACGGCGTGAACGAGTGGGCGCGGCGCCTCGGGGTGGCCGGGGCCGCGGTGGGCGCGGTCGCGGCCGGGGTGGCGGTGGACCGGCTGACGGTCAGCCGCTCGGTGCGCCGCCAGGCGCTGCTGGCGCTGGACGCCGCCGGACCCTTCGGGTCGCTGCGCGGCACGCCCGGCACGGCCCTCGCCGAGGACGGCACGGAGCTGT
Source organism: Streptomyces boetiae (assembly GCF_031845405.1). NCBI lineage: Bacteria > Bacillati > Actinomycetota > Actinomycetes > Kitasatosporales > Streptomycetaceae > Streptomyces > Streptomyces boetiae. Next base: position 53,357 of record NZ_JAVREN010000023.1, on the reverse strand, counting down.
ACTACGAGGTCGACGACGTGGACGAGCTGGACCCCGGCGAGGAAGGCGCGGACGGCGAGGACGCCGAGGGCGCCCGCCCGGTGGCCGCCGAGCCCCGGGCGGGGGAGCGCGAACGAGCGCGCCTGCCCCGGGCGTTGCGCCGCGCCCGGCGGCCGTCCCCCGCGCCGGTGCCCACCGTGGTCTTCAGCCACGGGTTCTGCCTGGCCCAGGACGTGTGGCACTTCCAGCGGGCCGCGCTGCGCGGCGTCGTGCGGGCCGTCTACTGGGACCAGCGCGGCCACGGCAGGTCCGGGCGCGGGCGCGGCCCGGTCACCGTCGGGCAGCTCGGCCGGGACCTGAAGGCGGTGCTGGACGCGGCCGTTCCCGAGGGGCCGGTCGTCCTGGCCGGGCACTCCATGGGCGGGATGACCGTGCTGGCCCTGGCCGCGCAGTACGAGGACTGGCTGGTGCGGCGGCTGGCGGGCGTCGCGCTGCTGGCCACCTCCTCCGGCGGCCTGGACGGGGTGACCTACGGCTTCCCGGCCCCGGCCGTCCGCGCGGTGCGGACCGTGCTGCCGGGCGTGCTGCGGGCGCTGGGCACCCAGCCGGGGCTGGTGGACCGCGGGCGGCGCGCGGCCGGGGAGCTGTACGCGCAGGCCGTGCGGCGGTACGCCTTCGGCGCCCCGGACGAGGTGGACCCGGGGGTGGCGCGGTTCGCGGAGCGGCTGATCACGGCGGTGCCGATGGACGTGGTCGCCTCCTTCTACCCGGCCTTCGGCGCGCTGTCCCTGGCCCCGGGGCTGCGGGTGCTCGGCGGCCTGGAGCGCGACCTGCCCACGCTGGTTGTCGCGGGCGAGCGGGACGCGGTCACCCCGGCCGCGCACGGCGAGCGGATCGCGGCGGCCCTGCCGGGCTCGGAGTGCGCGGTGCTGCCGGGCGCCGGGCACCTGCTGCTGCTGGAGCGGCCGGACGCGGTCAACGAGCACCTGGCGCGGCTGGTGGCGCGTAGCATCCGGTTCCATGAGCCGGCCGACTGAGCACACGGAGCACACGGAACGCGGGGCGCACGGGGCGACGACGGGGGAGGCGGCGGTGGAGCTCACCGTCCCGGACGCCGATCGGATGCGGGAGCTGGGGCGGCGGCTGGCCGCGTTCCTGCGCGCCGGGGACCTGGTGCTGCTCACCGGGGAGCTGGGCGCGGGGAAGACCACCCTCACCCGGGGGCTCGGGGAGGGGCTGAAGGTCCGGGGCGCGGTGACCTCGCCGACGTTCGTGATCGCCCGGGTCCACCCCTCGCTGGGCTCGGGGCCGCCGCTGGTGCACGTGGACGCCTACCGGCTGGGCGGGGGCCTGGAGGAGATGGAGGACCTCGACCTCGACGTGGCGCTGCCGGAGTCCGTGGTCGTGGTCGAGTGGGGCGAGGGCCGCGTCGAGGAGCTGGCCGAGGACCGCCTGCACGTCGTCATCCGCCGCGGCGCGGGGGACACCCCGGAGGGCTCGGCCGACCCCCGGTCGGTCACCGTCACGGGCGTCGGCCCCCGCTGGCGCGGCGCGGGGCTGGCGGCGCTGGCCGAGGACGTTGCCCCGCCGTCCTGAACGGCCGCCCGCGGGCGCGCCCTAGGGGACCACGACGACGGCAACCCCCGTCGTGGCGAAGAGCCACATCGCGTCGCCGTCCTCGCGGCTCTGGCGGATGCCGCCCGTGGAGCCCCCGGCGGAGGGGTCGGGCGTGGAGCCGTCCAGCGCGGCCGAGAAGCCGAAGACGACGCCCTCCGGCGAGACGTGGAAGACCACCGCGTGCTCCATCGGCACTCCGTCCGAGCCGGTGCCCTGCGCGGTGCGCGAGGTGACCTCGTACGTCCCCGGCGGCGGGCTGACCGCGCTGGGGTACACGCGGTAGGACTCGGCGATCACCTCGCCCGGCCCGTCCTCCGCCGGCTCCACCAGCCACACCCGCCGCTGCTCCAGCGCGTACACCACGCGCCGGCCCTCGCCCGACTCGGCCGGCAGCGGCAAAGGCCCCTCCTCGCCGCCGCCCGGTTCCGTCCCCTCCGGGGTCGCGGAGCCCGGGGCGGCCGGGGGGTCCGCGCCGAGGCGGTCGTCGGCGGAGGCGGCCTGGTACGCGAAGAAGGCGACGACGGCGAGCGCCGCGGCCGTTATCCCGGCCACGAAGCCCCCCGCGCGGGGGGCCGGGGAATGGCGCGCCATGGAAACGCCCCCGCCTTTCTCGGACTTGTCGGTGCCCGCGTTCTCCTGGAGTACCGCCGCCGACGCTACCAGCAGGCCGGGCACCCCCCGGGGCGCCGTACCCTTGCTCCCGTGCTGCTGCTCGCCCTGGACACCGCAACGCCCGCCGTCACCGCCGCGCTCCACGACGGCACGCGGGTGCTGGCCGCCGCCCGGGAGGTTGACGCGCGCCGCCACGGCGAGCTGCTGCTGCCGGCCGTGGACCGGGTGCTGGCCGAGGCCGGGCGGGAGCTTGTGGAGGTGACCGCCCTGGTGGTGGGCACCGGGCCCGGCCCCTACACGGGGCTGCGGGTCGGCCTGGCCACCGCCGCCGCGCTGGGCGCGGCGCTGGCCGTTCCGGTGCACGGGGTGTGCACGCTGGACGCGCTGGCCTGGGAGGCCGCGGAGTCGGGGCTCGCGGGCCTCGCCGGGCCGTTCCTGGTCGCCACGGACGCCCGCCGCAAGGAGGTCTACTGGGCGCGCTACGCCGACGGCCGGACCAGGACCGGCGGGCCCGCCGTGGACCGGCCCGCCGGCCTCCCCGCCGAGGCGGCCGGGCTGCCGGCGGTGGGCGCGGGGGCGCTGCTGTACCCCGAGGCGTTCCCGGGGGCACGCGAGGACGGGCCGCTGCACGCCTCGGCCGCCGCGCTCGCGGGGCTGGCGGCGGAGCGCCTGGCCGCCGGGGCGGCGCTGGAGGCGCCCGTCCCGCTCTACCTGCGCCGCCCGGACGCCCGCGTCCCCGCCGGGTACAAGGCGGTCACGCGGGGATGACCGTGCTGCGGGAGATGCGCTGGTGGGACCTGGAGGGCGTGCTCGCGCTGGAGGCCGAGCTGTTCCCCGACGACGCGTGGCCGGCGGCGACGTACTGGGCCGAGCTGGCCCGCGCCCGCGGCCCGGAGCGCGACCGCGCCTACCTGGTGGCCGAGGAGCCGGGCGGCCGGCTGGTCGGCTACGGCGGCCTGGGCGTGGCGGGCGGCACGGGCGACGTGATGACCATCGGCGTCACCCGGGACCGGCAGGGCACCGGCCTGGGCGCCCGCCTGCTGGCCGCTCTCCTGGACGCGGCCCGCGCCCTCGGCTGCCACGAGGTCCTGCTGGAGGTACGCGTCGACAACCTCCCGGCCCAGCGCCTCTACAAGCGCTTCGCCTTCACCCGCATCGGCATCCGCCGCGGCTACTACCAGCCGGGCAACCGCGACGCGCTGGTCCTGCGCCGCGACCTCGCGGCCGGCGCCCCGGAGACGGAGGCCCCTCCGGCGCGGGACGCTCCCCCCGGCGGCGCCCCGGCGGCGAACGCCTTGGGCGGACCCGCTGCGACCCGACCCGCGCCGGGGACGAACGCCCCACAGGAGACCGCCCTGTCCGGTCCCGCCCCAGGGGCGAGCGCTTCGCCGGAGGCCGCCGGGCCGGGTTCCGCCTCGTCCGGGCCTGCGCCGGGGACCGCGCCGTCCGGGGCCGACCCGGTAGCGGGCGCCCGCGCCGCGCGTTCCGGGCCGGAGGACCGGCGCGATCGCGCAGCGGGCCCCCGCGACCCCGGGGCCGGAGCAGCCTCGGGGGCGCACGCCACGGCCGGGAGCCGTCCGCCGGAGGGCCTCGCCGAGCCGGCAGGCGGTTCCGCCGCCGGTGCCACCGGCGTTTCTTCCGGGCGGGACCCGGGCGAGCCGGATGCGCCTTCCGGGAAGCCCGGCGGGATGCAAGACGCGCCTCCCGGCGCACGCGGCGCCGCCCGGGGCTTTCCCCGCGGGGAGCGCCCCGAAAGCTCCGGCGGGCCCGGTGGTGAGCCGGGCGGCGGCGAGCCGCACCCGCATTCCGATCAGCCCGGCGGGAAGCCGGGTTCGCGTTCCGGAGGGACCGTGCATGGCTGACGAACCGCTGGTGCTGGGTATCGAGACCTCCTGCGACGAGACCGGCGTCGGCATCGTGCGCGGGCACACGCTGCTCGCCGACGCCGTCGCCTCCAGCGTCGACGACCACGCTCGCTACGGCGGGGTCGTCCCCGAGATCGCCAGCCGTGCGCACCTGGAGGCGATGGTCCCCACCATCGAGCGGGCGCTGGCCCAGGCCCGCGTGTCCGCCCGCGACCTGGACGCCGTGGCCGTCACCGCCGGGCCGGGGCTGGCCGGCGCGCTGCTGGTGGGCGTGGCCGCCGCCAAGGCGTACGCCTACGCCCTGGGCAAGCCGCTGTACGGGGTCAACCACCTCGCCTCCCACGTCTGCGTGGACCAGCTCGAGCACGGGCCGCTGCCGGAGCCGACGATGGCCCTGCTGGTCTCCGGCGGGCACTCCTCGCTGCTGCTCGCCCCGGACATCACCTCCGACGTCCGCCCGCTGGGCGCCACCATCGACGACGCGGCGGGCGAGGCGTTCGACAAGGTGGCCCGCGTGCTCGGGCTCGGCTTCCCCGGCGGGCCCGTCATCGACCGGCTGGCCCGCGAGGGCGACCCGGCGGCCATCGCCTTCCCGCGCGGCCTGACCGGCCCGAGGGACGCGCCGTACGACTTCTCCTTCTCCGGCCTGAAGACGGCCGTGGCCCGCTGGGTCGAGGCCCGGCGGCGGGCGGGCGAGGAGGTGCCGGTCGCGGACGTGGCCGCGTCCTTCCAGGAGGCGGTCACCGACGTGCTGACCCGCAAGGCGATCCGCGCCTGCCGCGAGGAGGGCGTGGACCACCTGATGATCGGCGGCGGCGTCGCGGCGAACTCGCGGCTGCGGTCCCTGGCGGAGGAACGCTGCGCCGCGGCCGGCATCCGGCTGCGGGTGCCGCGCCCGGGGCTGTGCACGGACAACGGCGCGATGGTGGCGGCGCTCGGCGCGGAAATGGTCGCGCGGGGGCGCGCGCCCTCGGCGCTCGACCTGCCCGCGGACTCCTCGCTGCCGGTGACCGAGCCGCACGTCCCGGCGGGGCACCTCTGATGGCGGGCGGCGGGCCCGTGGCCCTGATGTGGGAGGCGCGCGCCCGGGAGGGGCGCGGCGCGGAGCTGCTGGCGTGGGCGCGCGGCCGGGCGCTGGAGCCGGCGCCGGAGCGGCGGGAGACGTTCACGGCCGCGGGCGAGCGGGTGCTGGTGATCACCTGGTGGCCCGAGGGGGCCGAGGCGCCACCCGAACTGCCGGAGCCGCCGGGGGAGTTGCTGCAACGCCCGGTCCACCGCTGGCGTTTCACCCCGGTCCCGGACTGAGCCCTACGCCCCGCCCTCCGCCCCGCCCTCCGCGAGGGGGTGCCCCAGCAGCATCGTGGGCGCCCCGGCGACCCGGGTGAGGAACACGGTGCACGAGGCCGGGCCCGACAGGCGCATCCGGGCCCGCAGCTCCTCGGGAACGACCGCCGAGCCGCGCTTCTTGACGGTCAGGGTGCCCACGCCGCGCTCGCGCAGCAGCGCCCGCAGCCGCTTGAGCTGGAACGGCAGCACGTCCGTGATCTCGTACCCGGTGGCGAACGCGGTGGGCCGGGGCCGGTCGGCGGCGATGTAGGCGATGGCGGGGTCGAGCAGGCGGCCCTCCAGGGCCTCGGCCACGTCCGCGACCAGCCCGGCGCGGATCACGGCGCCGTCCGGCTCGTAGAGATAACGGCCTGGCGGGCCGTCGGGGGCCTGGCGGGGGTTGCCGGCCAGCGTGGGCGGGCCGGGGGCGCCCTCGTGCGGTCCGGGGAGCAGGGTGGCGCGGCGGGGCGCGTCGGGCGGCTCGGGTCCGAACCACAGCACGGCCTCCTTGACCTCCCCGCGGTGGGAGACCCACTCGGCCTCGGCCTGGGGCGGGATGACCTCGTGAGGCAGGCCGGGGGCGGTCTTCAGCACGGTGTGCGGGACGCGGACCGCCAGCCCCAGGGCCCAGCTCAGGGGCGGGGAGTACGCCTCGGGGTCGAAGACGCGGCCACCGCCCGCGCCCCGGCGGCGGGCGGGGTCCGCGAAGGCGGCGTCGCAGCCCTCGGCCCGCGGGTCCACCTCCTGGGCCGCGGCCCGGCGGACGGTGACGCGCGAGGAGAGGCCCAGGGCCTCGGCGTTGGCGGCGGCCACGGCGCAGGCCAGGGCCGAGCGGTCCACGGCCAGGACGTCGAGCCCGGCCCGGGCCAGGGCCAGGGCGTCCCCGCCGATGCCGCAGCCGAGGTCGGCCACCCGGCGGGCGCCGCGGGCGGCGAGGCGGGCGGCGCGCCAGTCCGCGACGGGGGCGCGGGTGGCCTGTTCGAGGCCGTCGCGCGTGAAGTACATCCGCCCGGCCTCGGGGCCGAACTTGGCGGCGGCGCGCTGCCGCAGCAGGGCCTGGGCGAGCGCGGCGGCGACCAGCCGGGGCGGGTGCTCGCGGCGCAGCCGGGTGGCCTCGGCCAGCTCGCGGGCGGGTTCGACGCCGCGCACCTCCTCCAGCAGCCGCTGCCCGCGCGGGGTCAGCAGGGCGCGGAACTCCTCGGCCTCCGCCTCGTCCCGGGCGTCGGCGTCCCCGCCGCCGGCGCTGCCGGCGTTGCCCCTGGCGTTCGTCTCTCCGGTGCGTGCGGCCACACGGGTCATTCTGCCCGGCGGCCCGGAGGGGCGCGTCCGGGTCCGGGGCGGGGGGTGGCAGCATCCCGAGCCGTGAGGATTATCAGACAAGTAAGACAAAATGACTGGAGGGTGCGAGGGAAGGCGCGGCGCTGCGGCACCCTCGGCGGCGCGGCGATACTCGCCCTGATCTGTTCGGGCGCCGGGCTCCCCCCGCCCCTGGCCGCCCCCGGCCCCTCCCCGCAGCCCTGGGGCCCGTCCTCCACGGTTGACGCCAACCCCCCGCGCGCGGGCGCGAGCGCCGCACTGCTCGGCGTCTCGCAGCAGACCCAGGCGCGCACGGTCGCCAAGGCGCTGGAGGCGTACGCCACTTCGCTGAAACGCGCCGAGGCCCGCCGCCTCGCCGCGGTCAAGACCTGGAAGCTGCGCCGCGCGCCCCTGCGCGCCCCCGCGCCCCCGGCCGACAAGCCCGAGGTGACCAGCGAGCGCGGCCACCTCTCCGGGGCCGGCCTGCCGCCCGTCCTGGTGCGGGTGCCCACCGACGAGAAGGTCGTCTTCCTGACCATCGACGACGGCGCCGAGAAGGACCCGGACCTGCTGCGGATGCTGAACGACCTGCGGATCCCCTGGTCCGGCTTCCTCTCCGACCACGTGGCCCGGGACGACTACGGCTACTTCCGCGAGGCCCACCGGCAGGGCGCGGGCGTGCACAACCACTCCATCAGCCACCCCGAACTCCCCGCGCTCTCCTACCGCGAGCAGCGCGAGGAGATCTGCGAGCAGCAGGACATCCTGGAGGAGGAGATCGGCGAGCGCCCCACCCTCTTCCGCCCGCCCTACGGCGCCTACGACCGCGACACTCTGCGCGCCGCCGCCTCCTGCGGGGTGCGGGCCGTGCCGCTGTGGGCCGAGGAGGCGTTCCCCGACCGGATCGAATGGGGGCGCGAGGACCGGAAATTCCACCCCGGTGACATCATCCTGACCCACTTCCGCGGCGAGGCGGAGTGGGACGGCAGCATGACGGACATGGTCCGGCGGGTACTGGACACGGCGACCCGCCAGGGCTTCGCCGTCGCCCGGCTGGAGGACTACCTCTAGCCCGCCCGGGAGCCCTCCCGGCACGCGCCCGGCGGGGCGTTGGCACTCTAGTTGACTGAGTGCTAACGGCGGCCTAGTCTCGGAGCCGACGCTGGCACTCTCACCGTAGGAGTGCCAGCCACCCCGCGACAGGCGGATCCGGCACCCGCGACGACGGGTCCACCAGGTCGCAGTCCAGCCATTTCCATGACCCCGCGAGATCTCCGAAGGGGGAGGTCGGATCGTGACGACCGTCAGCTCCAAGGTTGCCATCAAGCCGCTCGAGGACCGCATCGTGGTCCAGCCGCTCGACGCCGAGCAGACCACGGCCTCGGGCCTGGTCATTCCGGACACCGCCAAGGAGAAGCCCCAGGAGGGCACCGTCCTGGCCGTGGGCCCGGGCCGCTTCGAGGACGGCAACCGGCTTCCGCTCGACGTCAAGGTCGGCGATGTCGTGCTCTACAGCAAGTACGGCGGCACCGAGGTGAAGTACAACAACGAGGAGTACCTCGTCCTCTCCGCCCGTGACGTGCTGGCGATCATCGAGAAGTGACCGGCGACTAGTCGAGTTGCACGCCGCGCCCCGGGACCGGATCGTCTCCGGGGCGCGGTGACGTTCCCGGACGATTCGAAAAAAGACAGAGGGACATCCACACCCATGGCGAAGACTCTGAAGTTCGACGAGGACGCCCGTCGCGCCCTCGAGCGCGGCGTCAACAAGCTCGCGGACGCGGTCAAGGTCACCATTGGTCCCAAGGGCCGCAACGTCGTCATCGACAAGAAGTTCGGCGCGCCCACCATCACCAACGACGGCGTCACCATCGCCCGCGAGGTCGAGGCCGAGGACCCCTACGAGAACCTGGGCGCCCAGCTCGTCAAGGAGGTGGCGACCAAGACCAACGACATCGCGGGCGACGGCACCACCACCGCCACCGTGCTGGCCCAGGCGCTGGTCCGCGAGGGCCTGCGCAACGTCGCCGCCGGCGCCTCCCCGGCCGGCCTGAAGCGCGGCATCGACGCCGCCGTCGAGGCCGTGGCCGAGGACCTGCGCGCCTCCGCCCGCCCCATCGACTCCAAGGAGGACATCGCCGCCGTGGCCGCGCTGTCCGCCCAGGACAAGCAGGTCGGCGAGCTGATCGCCGAGGCGATGGACAAGGTCGGCAAGGACGGCGTCATCACCGTCGAGGAGTCCCAGACCTTCGGCCTGGAGCTGGACTTCACCGAGGGCATGGCCTTCGACAAGGGCTACCTCTCGCACTACATGGTCACCGACCAGGAGCGCATGGAGGCCGTCCTCGACGACCCCTACATCCTCATCCACCAGGGCAAGATCTCCTCCATCCAGGACCTGCTGCCGCTGCTGGAGAAGATCATGCAGGCCGGCGGCTCCCACCCGCTGCTCGTGATCGCCGAGGACGTCGAGGGCGAGGCCCTGTCCACCCTCGTGGTCAACAAGATCCGCGGCACCTTCAACTCGGTGGCCGTCAAGGCCCCCGGCTTCGGAGACCGCCGCAAGGCGATGCTCGGCGACATGGCCACCCTCACCGGCGGCACCGTGATCTCCGAGGAGGTCGGCCTCAAGCTCGACCAGGCCGGTCTGGACGTCCTGGGCCGCGCCCGCCGCGTGACCATCACCAAGGACGACACCACCATCGTGGACGGCGCGGGCCGCCAGGAGGACATCGCGGGCCGGGTCGCGCAGATCAAGGCCGAGATCGAGACCACCGACTCCGACTGGGACCGCGAGAAGCTCCAGGAGCGCCTGGCCAAGCTGGCCGGCGGCGTGTGCGTCATCCGCGTCGGCGCCGCCACCGAGGTGGAGCTGAAGGAGAAGAAGCACCGCCTGGAGGACGCCATCTCCGCCACCCGCGCGGCGGTCGAGGAGGGCATCGTCCCCGGCGGCGGCGCCTCCCTGGTCCACTCCGCCAAGGTCCTGGAGGGCGACCTCGGCAAGACCGGCGACGAGGCCACCGGCGTGTCCATCGTCCGCCGCGCCGCCGTCGAGCCGCTGCGCTGGATCGCGGAGAACGCCGGCCTGGAGGGCTACGTCATCACCTCCAAGGTGGCCGACCTCGACAAGGGCCAGGGCTACAACGCCGCCACCGGCACCTACGGCGACCTGGTGAAGGACGGGGTCATCGACCCGGTCAAGGTCACCCGCTCCGCGCTGCAGAACGCCGCCTCCATCGCCGCCCTGCTCCTGACCACCGAGACCCTGGTGGTGGAGAAGAAGGAGGAGGAGCCGGAGACCGGCGGCGGCCACAGCCACGGCCACTCCCACTGACGCGGTCCCCGGGGCGCCCCTCGCGCCCCGCGGTCCCGCAGCAACGCACCCGGGCCCCGTCCCGCCCCCGCACAGGGGCGCGGCGGGGCCCGGTGGCGTTCACCCACGCCCGTGGTGTTCACCCCACGGCCGGGCCCGGCCGGCGCCGCTCACGCCTCCGGCTCGCCCCGGCGCGGGCCGTACCTGCGCCCGGCGCGCGCGGACAGCCCGCCCAGCGCCCCGCGCGGGGCCAGCTTCGCGGCCCCCATCAGCACCTTGTAGCGCGCGTCGGGCACGGACACCGTCCGCCCGCGCTCCAGGTCCTTCAGCGCCGCGTCCACCACCCGGTCCGCGTCCAGCCACATCCAGCCCGGGACGTTCTCCGTCCCCATCCCCGCCCGCTGATGGAACTCGGTGCGCACGAACCCCGGGCACAGCGCCAGCAGCCGCACCCCCTCGCCCGCCAGGTCGCGCGCCGCGCCCTGCGTGAACTGCACCACCCACGCCTTGGAGGCCCCGTAGGTGCCGCGGGGGAGGAACGCGGCCACCGAGGCGACGTTCACCACCGCCCCCCGGCCGCGCCGCCGCATCGGCCCGGCCGCCGCCGTCGTCAGCCGCAGCACCGCCTCGCAGTGCACCTTCAGCATCCGCAGCTCCTCGGCCACGGGCACGTCCAGGTAGGAGCCCTTGAGGCCGAAGCCGGCGTTGTTCACCAGCAGCTCGACGGGGCTCCCCGGGTCGGACAGCCGCGCCTCGACCGCGGCGATGCCCTCGTCGGTGGACAGGTCGGCCCGCAGCACGGCCGCCTCGATGCCGTGCCGGTCGTGCAGCTCGGCCGCCTGGCGCCGCAGCGCCTCCGCGTCCCGGGCCACCAGCACCAGGTCGTGCCGGTCCCGGGCCAGCCGGCGGGCGAAGGCGGCGCCGATCCCCGCGGTGGCGCCCGTCACCAATGCAGTTGTCATACCAAGACGGTAGACGCCCGGGCTGGTCAGCGCCGCGCATCCCGCGAGCCGGACTCCACCAGCTCGCCCCTGCGCGCCCGGCCGAGCAGCTCCTCGCGCTCGTCCTCCGTCAGCCCTCCCCACACCCCGTACGGCTCCCGCACCGCCAGCGCGTGGGCCGCGCACTCCGCACGCACCGGGCAGCGCATGCACACTTCCTTCGCCGCCTCCTCACGCGCGCTGCGGGCCGCGCCGCGCTCGCCCTCCGGGTGGAAGAACAGCGAGCTGTCGACGCCGCGGCAGGCGGCCAGCAGCTGCCAGTCCCACAGGTCCGCGTTGGGGCCCGGGAGGCGGGAGAAATCAGCCATGACAGTTGTCCCATCGTCTACGAGGCCAGCAAAGTAGATGTAAATATGACTACCAGCCGAATATAGCCGCAGGCACCCCAAGAAGGGCAATAAGGTCTAAATAGGGCAAAAACGAATGTTCGGCGTGTTTGACGGGGGCGCGCGGCTGCGTGATCGACTGCTCACGTACAGTGCTGCTGCTGTGAGGTTGGAGGCCGTAACTCTTTCGGGTGACCGTCGTTGAGAGGGCGAGGCGGTTGGCACGGCTGGTCAATCGCACAGATGACGACACACGACCTGCCTGGAGGCTCAAGGTGATGCGCATCAGCTGCGGAGGGCGACGACCATGACTTCCGTCCTTGTCTGCGACGACTCCCCGCTCGCCCGGGAGGCACTCCGCCGCGCGGTCGCGACCGTGCCCGGCGTCGAGCGGGTCACGACGGCCGCCAACGGCGAGGAAGTTCTCCGCCGCTGGGGCGCCGATCGTTCCGACCTGATTCTGATGGACGTCCGAATGCCCGGGCTCGGCGGAGTCGAAACCGTACGCCGCCTGCTCTCCGCGGACCCCGGTGCCCGCATCATCATGCTCACCGTCGCCGAGGACCTGGACGGCGTGGCCCTGGCCGTCGCCGCCGGCGCCCGCGGCTACCTCCACAAGGACGCCTCCCGCGCCGAGCTGCGCGCCACCGTCACCCAGGCCCTGGCCGACCCGACCTGGCGGCTCGCGCCGCGCCGGCTGCGCTCCTCCGACATGGGCGCGGCGCCCACGCTCACCGCCCGGGAGATCCAGGTCCTGGAGGGCATGAGCCACGGCCGTTCGAACGCCGAGATCGGCCGTGAGCTGTTCCTTTCCGAGGACACGGTCAAGACGCACGCACGCCGGCTGTTCAAGAAGCTGGGCGCCTCCGACCGCGCGCACGCCGTCGCGCTGGGGTTCCGCTGGGGGCTGGTCCGCTGATCGACGGGACCGGACGGGGAGCGCGGCCGGCGGCTGTCACCCCCGTCCGGTGAGGAGCGGGGCGGCAAAAGGTTCCCGGGTGCCGCATCCTTGAATGCATGACGCTCCTTGGGGACGAGTCGGCCAGGTGCGAGGGGAGGGCCCGGGACATGTCGTTCGGCGCTCCCGCGGCTTCCACCACACATAACGCTTCGGTGCACAACTCGGCCCGCGGCGGGGCGGACCCCGCGGCCCCGGTGCACCATGGACCGATGCGCGACGACGAGGCCACGGCGATCGGAGCCCTCGTTCACCGTGCCGCCGAGGGCGACGCCCGGGCCACGCACGACCTGCTGGCGCACGTCCACCCGCTCGCGCTGCGGTACTGCCGGATGCGGCTGGCCCGGCTGCCCGGCGAGGCCCGGCACTTCGTGGACGACCTCGCGCAGGAGGTGTGCCTCGCCGTCCTGTGCGCCCTGCCGCGGTACCGCGACACCGGCCGCCCCTTCGACGCCTTCGTCGTCGCCATCGCCCAGCACAAGGTCGCCGACCTCCAGCGCGCCGCCCTGCGGCACCCCGGGAGCTGGGCCGTTCCCTCCGACGAGATGCCCGAGCGGCCCGACGACTCCCTGGGCCCGGAGGAGCGCGCGCTGCTGAGCAGCGACGCCGAGTGGGCCAGGAAGCTGCTGGCCAACCTCCCCGACCACCTGCGCGAGCTGGTGCTGCTGCGGGTCGCGGTCGGCCTGACCGCCGAGGAGACCGGGCAGAAGCTGGGCATGTCGCCGGGCGCCGTCCGCGTCGCCCAGCACCGCGCGCTCAGCAGGCTGCGGGCCCTGGCCGGGCGCTGAGCCCCCGCCCGGCGGGCGTTCTCCGGTGCCTCCCGCGGGGCCGTAGCATGGACGGAACATTTCCCTGGCGGGGGTGCGAGGGACCCGGGATGCGCGGGAAGGCGCGGGAAGGCTGTCATGACTGACTACGCGGGAGAGCTGCCGGAGAAGTTCGCGCCCCTGGGGCTGACCTTTGACGACGTGCTGCTGCTGCCCGGGCCCGCCGACCTGGAGCCGCAGGACATCGACACCTCCTCGCGGATCTCCCGCAATGTCAGGGTGAACGTTCCTCTCATCTCCGCGGCGATGGACAAGGTCACCGAGGCCCGGATGGCCATCGCCATGGCCCGGCAGGGCGGGGCCGGGGTGCTGCACCGCAACCTCTCCATCGAGGAGCAGGCCGCCCAGGTGGACCGGGTCAAGCGCTCCGAGGCCGGCATGGTCACCGACCCGATCACCATCCGCCCCGACGCGACGCTGCGCGAGGCCGACGAGCTGTGCGGGCGTTTCCGGATCAGCGGCGTGCCGGTGACGGACGCGGCCGGGCGGCTGCTGGGCATCGTCACCAACCGCGACATGGCCTTCGAGCCGGACCGCGGGCGGCAGGTGCGCGAGGTCATGACCCCGATGCCGCTGGTCACGGGCGCGGTGGGGATCTCCGGCGAGGACGCCATGGAGCTGCTGCGCCGGCACAAGATCGAGAAGCTGCCGCTGGTGGACGAGGCGGGCCGGCTCAGCGGGCTGATCACCGTCAAGGACTTCGTGAAGGCCGAGAAGTACCCCCGCGCGGCCAAGGACGCCGAGGGCCGCCTGATCGTGGGCGCGGCGGTCGGCGTCGCCGGGGACGCCTACGAGCGGGCCGAGGCGCTGATCGAGGCGGGCGTGGACTTCGTGGTGGTGGACACCGCCCACGGGCACTCCCGGCTGGTCGCGGACATGGCCGCCAAGATCAAGTCGAACTACGACCGGGTGGACGTCGTCGCGGGCAACGTCGCCACCCGCGAGGGCGCCAAGGCGCTGGTGGACGCGGGCGTGGACGGCATCAAGGTCGGGGTCGGCCCCGGCTCGATCTGCACCACCCGCGTCGTCGCCGGGATCGGCGTGCCGCAGGTCACCGCGATCCACGAGGCCTCGCTGGCCGCCCGCGAGGCCGGCATCCCGGTGATCGGGGACGGCGGCCTCCAGTACAGCGGGGACATCGCCAAGGCGCTGGTCGCGGGCGCGGACACGGTGATGCTGGGCAGCCTGCTGGCCGGCTGCGAGGAGTCCCCGGGCGAGCTGCTGTTCATCAACGGCAAGCAGTGGAAGTCCTATCGCGGCATGGGCTCGCTGGGCGCCATGCAGTCGCGGGGCGAGCGGCGTTCGTACTCCAAGGACCGGTACTTCCAGGACGAGATCGGCGACGACGACAAGCTGATCCCCGAGGGCGTCGAGGGCCAGGTGCCCTACCGCGGGCCGCTGGCCTCGGTCGTTCACCAGCTCGTCGGCGGCCTGCACCAGTCGATGTACTACCTCGGCGGGCGGACCGTTCCGGAGATCAAGGAGCGGGGCCGCTTCGTGCGGATCACGGCGGCGGGCCTGAAGGAGAGCCACCCGCACGACATCCAGATGACGACCGAGGCGCCCAACTACACGCGGCGCTGACCCCGCCCGCCCGCCCGCCGGCCGGCCGCGCCGGACCGGCCTCGCGCGGTGCGGGGGAGGACAGGCCGGGGGCCGTTCGTTACGCTGAACAGCCGGGCCGGAGCCGTCGAGGGGATGGGTCGCATGCTCTACGCGGTGAAGTTCAGCGAGGAGGCGGCGCGGGTGCGGGACGAGCTCCCGGCCGACCGCCGCGAGCTGCTGGAGCGCGGGCTGTCCGTGCTCGCCCAGGACCCGCGCCCCAAGATGTCGATCCCCGTCTCCGGCGACGAGGCCACCCGCTCCCTGGCGCTGACCCAGAACATCGCCATCGAATACCTGGTCGGCGACGGCCTGCTGCTGGTCCTCCTGGTGCACGTGGTGGACTTCACGCACGTGCTCCTGGAGGAGTGACAGTGATCAGAAAGGTTCCCCTTCGTGACTGAGATCGAGATCGGCCGCGGCAAGCGCGGGCGGCGGGCGTACGCGTTCGACGACATCGCGGTGGTGCCAAGCCGCCGCACCCGCGACCCCAAGGAGGTCTCGATCGCCTGGCAGATCGACGCCTACCGCTTCGAGCTGCCGTTCCTCGCCGCCCCGATGGACTCGGTCGTCTCGCCGGCGACGGCCATCCGCATCGGCGAGCTGGGGGGTTTGGGCGTGCTCAACCTCGAAGGGCTGTGGACCCGGTACGACGATCCCGAGCCGCTGCTGGAGGAGATCGCCGCGCTGGACGAGGAGACCGCGAACCGGCGCCTGCAGGAGATCTACGACGCGCCCATCCGCGAGGAGCTCATCTTCCGCCGCATCCGGCAGGTGCGGGAGTCCGGCGTGGTCACGGCCGCCGCGCTCTCGCCGCAGCGGACCGCGCAGTTCTCCAAGGCCGTGCTGGACGCGGGGATCGACATCTTCGTCATCCGCGGGACCACGGTCTCCGCCGAACACGTCTCGGGGGCCGCGGAGCCGCTGAACCTCAAGCAGTTCATCTACGAGCTGGACGTGCCGGTGATCGTCGGCGGCTGCGCCACCTACACCGCCGCGCTGCACCTGATGCGCACCGGCGCGGCCGGGGTGCTGGTCGGCTTCGGCGGCGGCGCGGCGCACACCACGCGCAACGTCCTGGGCATCCAGGTCCCTATGGCCACCGCGGTCGCCGACGTGGCCGCGGCCCGCCGCGACTACCTCGACGAGTCCGGCGGCCGGTACGTGCACGTGATCGCGGACGGCGGGGTGGGCTGGTCGGGCGACCTGTCCAAGGCCGTGGCCTGCGGCGCCGACGCGGTGATGATGGGCTCGCCGCTGGCGCGGGCCTCGGACGCCCCGGGGCGCGGCCACCACTGGGGGATGGAGGCCGTGCACGAGGACGTTCCGCGCGGCAAGAAGGTGCACCTGGGGACGGTGGGGACCACCGAGGAGATCCTCACCGGGCCCTCCCACACCCCGGACGGGTCGATGAACTTCTTCGGCGCGCTGCGGCGGGCGATGGCGACCACCGGGTACTCGGAGCTGAAGGAGTTCCAGCGGGTCGAGGTGACCATCGCCCCGTCGCGGTAACGCCTCGGGTGGCGGCGCCGGGCCGGGCCGGGCCGGCGCCGGGTCAGCGCCGCCAGGGGCCGGTGATGGCCAGCAGGATGCCCGGGGCCTGGATCGAGGCGTAGAGCGTGGCGCCGTCCGGCGAGAAGGTCACCCCGGCGAACTCGCCGTACTCCGGGCGGCCCGGCCGGCCGATGTCCACCTCGTTGCGCGCCAGGGGGTACGTCGTGCCGTCCCCGGTGGCGCCGTAGAGGTGCTGGTGGCCGGCGCCGTCCTCGGCCAGGATCAGGCCCCCGTAGGGGGAGACGGTGATGTTGTCGGGGCCGTCGGCGCGGCCGGCGGCCAGCGGCTCGGGGTTGACCCCGAGGAGCACCTTCAGGGTCAGGGTGCGGCGGCGCGGGTCGTAGAACCACACCTGGCCGTCGTGCGAGGGGCCCGGGCTCTCGTCGCGGGCGTAGGAGGAGACGACGTAGCAGCCCTCGTCGCCCCACCACATGCCCTCCAGCTTCCTGGCCCGGGTGACCCGGCCCTCCCCGAACTGCTCGCGCAGGGGCAGCTCGCGCGCCTCGCGGTCGGGCACCTCCGCCCAGTCCACGCCGAAGACGGTGCCGGGGCGGGTGGCGCGGGAGAGGTCGTCCACCAGCCGGCCGCGGTCGTCGAAGCAGCGGAACGCCTGGAGGCTCCCGGCGTCGTCGGGCAGCGCGCGCAGGGCGCCGCGGCCGTGGCGGAAGCCGCTCGGCGGCACCCAGCGGTAGAACAGGCCGTTGGGCTCGCTGTCGTCCTCGGTCAGGTAGAGGTGGCCGCGGACCGGGTCGACGACCACCGCCTCGTGGTCGAAGCGGCCCAGGGCGCGCAGGGGGCGGGGGGAGAGGTTGGCCGCGCGGTCGTGGGGGTCGACCTCGAAGACGTAGCCGTGGTCGCGGGTCATGCCGTTCTCGCCGGCGCGGTCGGAGTTCTCCTCGCAGGTCAGCCAGGTGCCCCAAGGGGTGGTGCCGCCCGAGCAGTTGGTGGAGGTGCCGGCCAGGCCGACCCACTCGGCGGCGCGGTCCCCGTAGTCCGCGACCACGGTGCAGCCGCCGGCCGCGGCCGGGTCGTAGACGAGGCCGTCGGTCAGGGGAACCGGGTTCTCCCAGTCGGCGCGCGGGCCCTTCAGCTCGTGGTTGACCACCAGCAGCAGGCCGCCGTCGGGGCCGGTGAAGGTGCCGGTGCCGTCGTGCTTGCCGGGTGTGGGCTCGCCGGTGTCCAGGGTGGTGCGGCCGGCCCGGGTCACCACGCGGTAGGCGAAGCCGGAGGGGAGCGCGAGGACGCCCTCGGGGTCCGCCGCGAGCGGGCCGTAGCCGGCGGCCTCCTCCGGCCCGCCGCCGCCGTTGCCGTCCCCCGGCGCGCGCCCGGAGCGTTGGCAGGCCAGGGCGCCGGGGGCGCTGGCCAGCACGCCGGCGCTGCCCGCCAGGGCGAACCCGGCGGCGGCGCCCGCGCTGCGGCGCACGAACGCCCGTCTGCCCGGCGCGGAGGCGGGTGCGGCGCGCGGCGCGGGGGGCCGTGCGGTCGGGGGCGCGGCCCGGAGGGCGGCGCCGGGGGTCTCGGGGGCTCGCTGCGCGGGGCCGGCGTCCGGCTGGCCGGCGCCCGGCGCGGTCTGTGGCTCAGTCATGTCACTTCATCGGCTGCGCCGCGCCGGACCCCGGCAAACCTCGCGCGCAGCGCGCGCTCCCCCGTCCGGCGGAGCGCGCGGCGGGCTTCGTCCGCGCGCCCTCAGAGGCGGTGGGCCGCGCCGGCCGGGGTCGCCCCCCGGCAGTCCAGGAGGAGCTGGGCCTTGGCGGCCAGGCCCTGGAGGTCGTAGGTGCCGTGCGCGGTGAGCAGCAGCGTCAGGTCGGCCTCGGCCGCGGCCTCGTGGAGCGCGTCGGCGCGGGGGACGGGCCGCCCGGAGACCCGCCAGCCGGGGAGGAGGGGGTCGTGGAAGGAGACCCGCGCGCCCAGGGCGAGCAGGCGGCTGGCGATCTCGCGGGCGGGGGCGCCCTGGTCGCCGGGGAGGTCGGGCAGGTCGGGCAGGTCGGGCTCCGAGGTGACGCCGAGCAGCAGGATTCCGGCACCGCGGGCGGACTTGCCGTGCTCGTTGAGCAGCCGCGCGGCGCGCATCGTGACGTAGCGCGGCATCCGGGCGTTGATCTCGCGTGCGGCCTCCACCAGCCGCAGGCGCCCGCCGGGGGAGACGGGCTCCTCCTCGGCGCCGGGGCCGGGGCGGGCGGGGGAGAGGCCGCGGGACTCGGCGCAGCGCAGCACGTCCCACAGGTCGACGCCCAGCTCGTGGCAGAGAACCGCCATCTCGTTGACCAGCGCGGCGGCCACGTGCCGGGCGTTGGTCTCCAGCATGGTCACCGCCTCGGCCTCGGCCAGCCCGCGGGCCCGGACGACCCGGTCGGTCAGCCGGCCGTAGAAGGCGGCGGCGGCCTCGGTGCAGGCGGAGGAGAGGCCGCCGATCACCCGGGCGGCGGCCCGGCCGGCGGCGCGTTCGGCGGGCGCGGGACGCGCGGGGGCGTGCGCGAGGGCGAAGTCGCGCCCGGCGCGCAGGCCCGAGCCACGCTCCAGCAGCGGGCGCAGCACCTCCTCGGTGGTGCCGGGGGGCACGGCGGACTCCAGGACGACGAGCGTGCGCGGGCGCAGGCGGTCGGCGAGCGCCGTGGCTGCCTCCCGGACGGCGCCCAGCTCGGGCGCGCGCCCCGGTCCGGGCGGGGTGGGGGCGCAGATCAGGGCGGTGCGGACCCGGCCCAGGACGGCCGGGTCGCTGCTGGCGCGGAAGCCCGCGGCCAGCATCCGCCGCAGGTCGGCGGCGGACAGGGAGCTTCCGGAGGGCGGGCGGCCCCCGTTGAGCGCCGAGGCGGCGGCGGGGTCGGGCGTGAAGGCGACGGTGTCGATGGAGGCGGCGGTGGCGGCGCGGGCGGCGGCCAGGCCCGGCCGGCCCAGGCCGAGGACGGCGAGATCAGCGGGCATGCGCGGCGAGGCTCCCTTCTCCCCCGGCCGGCCCGGCCTGTCCCGGGCAGTCAGCTTAGGGGCATATATGACAGATGTAGCCGATTGACCGTTGCGGCGTACCGATGGCGCGCCAAGGAGGCGGAAATGGGGGAGCATCGGGGAGGGAGAAGCGGGGAGAAGGAGGCGCGAGCGGGGGAGGGGAAGGGGAACGGCGGCGGCGCGCGCCGCGCAGGCGGGCGCGGGCCGAGCGGCAACGAGGGCGGAACGAGAGCGGCGGGGGAACGAGAGCGGCCGGGGCGCGGGCGCCGCGAACGGCGGGCGCGCGGAGGGCGTTCCGCGGCGGGCGCGCCACACGGCGAGCGCGGCGAGCGCGGCGGCAGGCGAGCACGGCAGCACGGCGAGCACGAGGAGGCACAGCGTGAGGACGACCGCACTGGGACCGCGCGAGCGCGCGGGCGCCCTGGCCGGGATGGCGGAGCGGGAGCTGGACGTGCTGGTGGTCGGCGGGGGTGTGGTCGGCGCGGGCACCGCGCTGGACGCCGCCACCCGCGGCCTGGCCACCGGGCTGGTCGAGGCCAGGGACTGGGCCTCGGGCACCTCCAGCCGCTCCAGCAAGCTGATCCACGGCGGCCTGCGCTACCTGGAGATGCTCGACTTCGGCCTGGTCCGGGAGGCGCTGAAGGAGCGCGGGCTGCTGCTGGAGCGGCTCGCGCCGCACCTCGTGCGCCCCGTGCCGTTCCTCTACCCCCTGCGCCACCGCGCCTGGGAGCGCCTCTACGCGGGCTCGGGCGTGGCGTTGTACGACGCGATGTCCCTCTCCTCGGGCCACGGCCGCGGGCTGCCCCGGCACCGGCACCTGAGCCGCCGTCAGGCGCTGCGGATCGCGCCCGCGCTGCGCAAGGACGCGCTGGTGGGGGCGTTGCAGTACTACGACGCACAGGTGGACGACGCCCGCTTCGTGGCCACGCTGGTGCGCACCGCCGCGGGGTACGGGGCGCTGGCGGCCAACCGGGCGCGGGTGACGGAGTTCCTGCGCGAGGGAGAGCGGGTGGTCGGCGTCCGGGTGCGGGACCTGGAGGAGGACGGCTCCTACGAGATCCGTGCCCGGCAGGTGGTCAACGCCACGGGCGTGTGGACCGACGACACGCAGGCGATGATCGCCGAGCGTGGCCAGTTCCACGTGCGGGCCTCCAAGGGCATCCACCTCGTGGTCCCCAAGGACCGCATCCACTCCTCCACCGGCGTCATCCTGCGCACCGAGACCAGCGTGCTCTTCGTCATCCCCTGGGGCCGGCACTGGATCGTCGGCACCACCGACACGGCCTGGGACCTGGACAAGGCACACCCGGCCGCCTCCAGCGCCGACATCGACTACCTGCTGGACCACGTCAACTCCGTGCTGGCCGTGCCCCTCACCCGCGACGACGTGGAGGGGGTGTACGCCGGGCTGCGGCCGTTGCTCGCCGGCGAGTCGGACGCCACGAGCAAGCTCTCCCGCGAGCACACCGTGGCCCACCCGGTGCCGGGCCTGGTCGTGGTGGCCGGCGGCAAGTACACGACCTACCGCGTGATGGCCAAGGACGCGGTGGATGCCGCCGCCCACGGCCTCGACCAGCGGGTGGCGCCCTGCTGCACCGAGGAGGTGCGGCTGGCCGGCGCCGAGGGGTACGCGGCGCTGTGGAACGCCCGCCACCGGCTGGCCGCGGAGGCCGGGCTGCACGAGGCGCGGATCGCCCATCTGCTGCACCGCTACGGCTCGCTGACATCCGAGCTGCTGGAGCTGATCGCCGCCGACCCGCGCCTGGGGGAGCCGCTGCCGGCGGCCGACGACTACCTCAAGGCGGAGATTGTCTACGCCGCTTCGCACGAGGGCGCGCGTCATCTGGAGGACGTGCTCACCCGCAGGACCCGCATCTCGATCGAGACCTTCGACCGCGGGACGCGCAGCGCGCGGGAGTGTGCCGAGCTGATGGCCGGGGTGCTCGGCTGGTCCTCCGAGCAGGTCGAACGCGAGGTGGAGCACTACGAGAAGCGGGTGGAGGCCGAGCGCGAATCGCAGGTCCAGCCCGACGACAGGACCGCCGACGCGGCGCGCCTGGGGGCCCCCGACTCCGTTCCCTCGTAACGCCCTTTGTGACGCGGGCCGCTTCCCCCGTGGGCCGGTCTGTCGGCCTCATGGGTGACAATGGCCGGGGACGGAGGGGACGCGACGCATGGGCGAGGGCAAGGCCGAGAACGCTGACAACGCGGGCAACGCCGACAAGGCGCGCACCGCTGACGACGAGGCCCGGGGCGGCGACCCGCGGGGGCGCGATCCGCGCGGAGGCGATGCCCGGGAGGGTGATCCGCGCGAGGGCGCTCCGCGGGGGGACGATCCGCGTGACGGCGACGCGCGTGACGGCGGTTCCCGCGGCGGCGGTCCGCGTGACGGCGGGGAACGGCCGGCCCGTCCCGGTGACCCGGTGCCGGGCCGCCTGCTCAACGGGCGGTACCGGCTCGGCGCCGTGCTCGGACGCGGCGGCATGGGCACCGTCTGGCACGCCACCGACGAAGTCCTCGGCCGCGCCGTGGCCGTGAAAGAGCTTCGGCTGCCGCCCGAGGTGGAGGAGGCCGAGCGGAAGCGGATGATCACCCGCACGCTCCGCGAGGCCAAGGCCATCGCCGCGATCCGCAACCGCGGCGTCGTCACCATCTACGACGTGGTCGACGAGGGCGAGCGGCCCTGGATCGTGATGGAGCTGATCGACGGCCGCTCGCTGGCCGACGTCATCCGCGCCGAGGGACCGATGGAGCCGCGCCGGGCCGCCGAGATCGGCCTGGCCATCCTCGACGTGCTGCGCGCCGCGCACGACGCGGGCATCCTGCACCGCGACGTCAAGCCGTCCAATGTGATCATCGCGGAGGAGGACGGCCGCGTCGTCCTCACCGACTTCGGCATCGCCAAGGTCGAGGGCGACCCGTCCATCACCTCCACCGGCATGCTCGTCGGCGCGCCCTCCTACATCTCCCCGGAGCGGGCGCGCGGCCAGGCCCTGGGCCCGCCCGCGGACATGTGGTCCCTGGGCGCGCTGCTGTTCTGCTGCGTGGAGGGCCGCCCGCCGTACGACGCGGGCGGCGCGATCGCCACGCTGGCCGCGGTCATGCACGATCCGGTGCCCGCCGCGCGCAGCGCCGGGCCGCTGACCGGCGTGATCAACGGCCTGCTGACCAAGGACCCGAAGGCGCGGCTGGACGAGCCGGGCGCGCGTGAGGGGCTCGCGGGCGCGCTCGCCGGCGCCCCGGCGCGGCCGGAGGAGGAGCCGGAGGCGGGCGGTGGCGCGGAGCGGACGCTGATCTTCGGAGCGGGCGCGGCGGCGGGCGCCGCCGGTACGGAGTCCGGGACCAGACCCTCGCCGGAGGCGCCGGAGGCACCGGCCGCCCCCGGCACGGCCCCGTCACCCGCGACGCCGCCCGCCGCGGGCGAGGCTCCGGACGCGCGCCCCACCCCCGTTCCGGTCGGCGCGCTGCGCGCGAGCCCGCCCGGGCCTCCGGGGCCGGGCCGCCCCGACGCTGCGGGAGCCGGGCGCCGCCGCCTGGCCCTCATCGCGGGCGTCGTGATCGTTCTCCTGGCGCTGCTGGGCGCCGCGCTGGCCTCCACCCTGGGGGACGACGGCGACGGCGGCTCGGCCGGCGAGCGCTCCGGCGACACGCAGGGCCAGGGCGGCGGGGGCGAGGATCCCTCGCAGCAGCCCGGCGGCGAGGAGCCCACGCCCCGGGACGAGGGCACCGCGCAGGAGGACCCGCCCGCCGAGTCGCCCACCGCGCCCACCTCCCCGCCCGAGGAGGAGGACGAGGGCGACGACGAGGGCGACGGGGACACCCCGCCGGGCACCGGCCTGGAGAACGACCCGGACGCCACGCTTCCCGGCACCCCCGCGGGGTACGCGACGGTGGAGGACGAGCGTTTCCGGTTCCGCATGTCCCTGCCGCAGGGCTGGCAGCGCATCGACATAGCCGGGGCCAACTCCGGTGGCATCTACGCCGATCCGGACGGCGGCCTCTTCCGGGTCCAGGTGGACTTCACCGACGCGCCGGGCGACGACGCGGCGCAGGCGTGGCGCGACCAGGAGCCGGGCGTGCGCTCCCGCAGCCGGGACTACGAGCGGATCTCCATCGAGGAGATCGAGTGGCGCGGCTACCCCACGGTCGCGGACTGGACCTTCGAACGCACGCAGGACGGCCGGGTCCGCGTGCTGGACCGCGGCTTCCGCGTCGACGACGACGCGGGCTACGCGATCATGATCACCTGCCCGGCGGAGGAGTGGGACGAGGAGGAGTGCCGGACGCTCCGGGAGACGGCGTTCGACACGTTCCAGCCCCTGGACTGAGCCCGGCCCGGCGGCCATGAAGACCATGAACGGAAGCACCCACAGGAGTTGACGGACCGTAGCCGGGCGCCCCTGCGGCGCGTATGGTGAGACGGGTTCCGCTGGGGGCACGCATGCGGTGGGGAGGCATCGTGGACAGTTTCGCGGGGCGGCTGCTGGCCGATCGTTACCGGCTGCCGAGGACTCCGGCCGAGGAGTTCGAGCTGATCGAGTCGCGGGCCTTCGACACCGTCACCAATCAGGAGGTCCTGGTCCGGCAGGTGCCGCTGCCCGAGGTGGTCGACGCCGAGCCGCTGGACGGCGCCGGGCGCCGGGCCGGGCCCGCGCCGCGCGCCTCCGAACGGCCCACGCGCACGCCGGAGGACCCGGTGGTGCGGCGGGCCGTCGAGGCCGCGATCGCCGCGGCGGGGATGCCGGAGCACCCGCGTCTTGACCAGGTCTTCGACGTCTTCGTGCAGGGCGACGGCCTGTGGATCGTCAGCGAACTGCTGCCGGGCGCGCGGCCGTTGGCGGTCGTGCTGGCCGAGGAGCGGCTCGGGCCCTTCCGGGCCGCGGAGGTGGCCGCCGACCTGCTGGCCGCGCTGCGGATCGTCCACGCCCAGGGCTGGACGCACCGGAACGTCACGGCCCGATCGGTCCTGATCTGCGAGGACGGCCGCGCGGTCCTCACCGGCATGGCCGCCGGCGCCGCCGAAGAGGCCCTGTGCGGCTACGACCCCCTCCCCCCGGACGTTCCCGACACGTTCGCGCCCACCCCGCGCGAGACGCCCCCCGCGGCGGAGGGCTTCTCCGCCCCGGCTGCCCCGCGCCACGACGCTCCCGGCCTCTCGGGGCCGGCCCCTTCGGGTCCCGCCTCCCCCGGCACTGACCCGCGCGGACGCGAGGCCTCCGGCCCGGGCGCCGGACGGGATACCTCGCGGCCCGGCGCCCGGGGCTCCGGCGCATCGGAGCGCGGCTTCCCCGGCCCGCGTCCGGCGAGCCCCTCTGCGGGTGGTGGCCTCCCCGGTCCCGATGCCTCGGGTCGGGACTCCTCGGGGCCCGGCTTCCCCGGCACCGCCGACGCCCCCGGCCCGGGTTCCCGGGCACCGGGCGCCTCCGGGGCCGATGCCGCGGGCCCCGGTGCAGCCAGGGGAGGCGGCTACCCCGACCACGGCGCTCCCGGGCCGGAAGCGGGGTCCGGTTTCCCCGGCCACGGCGCCGTCGGCTCACGCTTCTCCGGCGCGGGTTCCTCGGCTCCCGGCTTCGCCGGGCCCGGCGCCGCCGGAGACGACGCCTCCGGCTCGGGTTTCCGCGCTCCGGATGCCGCCGGTGCCGGGCCCTCGGCTCCCGGCTTCCCCGAGCGAGGCGCCGCCGGGGCGGGTTCCCCGGCCCCGGGCCGCGACGGCTTCTCCGGGGTCGGCCCCCCGGGGCCGGACGCCGGTTACGGCGCCGACGAGGAGCGGGCCGGTCGGAGTCCGGACGCGCCCGACGCGTCCGGATCGCATCGGGATCTCGCCGATCGAGTGCGCGAGCACGGGGGCGTGGTGCCGTCCGCGGACGGGCCGCCGCCCGACGCGTATCGGCGGTGGGATACCGGCGCTCTGCCGCGGGTGGAGCCCGGTGCGGACGGCGGGACCGGCGCGCGTTCGGGGCGTCCGCCGGCGCCCGGCGCTGCCGAGCGCGCCGCCCGCAGCGGCGCCATCGCCGCGTACCGCGCCGGCACCCAGGCCGCCGCCGCGCGCCGCGCCGCGGCCAACGGCGCCCAGGGCCCCGGCAGCCCCGGCGTCGCCCCCACCGACCTGCCCGGCGGCGCCGCCCGCCCCAGCCACCCGGTGCGCACCGGCTGGGAGCCGGGCCCGCCCCCGGGCGCGTACGACGGCCGCGGGCGTTCCCCCGAGGAGCCCTACGGGCCGGGCGGCGCCGCCGACGAGCCCTACGACGGCCACAGCTCCCTGGACGACCTCCTCGGCCCGCGGCCTTCCGAGGGCGAGCCGTTCGACCGGGAGCGCGCCGCGGGCGAGGGGCGGCCCCCGGCCGGGGACGCGGCGGTTCCCGGGCCGCGCGAGGAGCGCCCGGCCGCGGCCGTTCCCGCCGCCGCGCCGCCGCCGCCCGCCGCCGTGCGCGCCACCGTCCCGGTGCGCGCCCGGGAGCGTTACCGGGGCCCGGACAGCGCGCTGGCGGCCGAACGCGCCCGGCAGGCGCGGATCATGACCGTCGGCGCCGTCACCGAGCGCTGGGCCCCCGAGCAGGCCGGCCCGGTCTACGAGCACTGGCGGCTGGCCCCTCCCGTCGGCCCGCCCGCCGACTTCTGGGCGCTTGGCGCGCTGCTGTTCCGGGCCGTTCAGGGCTACCCGCCCTACCCCGAGGACAGCGCCGCCGAGCTGGCCCAGGCCGTGTGCGCCGAGCAGCCGGCGTTCGCGGAGGACTGCGGCGCGCTGCGCCCCATCATCGAGTCGCTGCTGCGGCAGGACCCGACCGAGCGGCCCAGCGGGGAGGCGCTGCGCGGCTGGCTGCGTTCGCTGCTGCGCAGCGCGCCCGAGCCCGAGGCCGGCCATCACACCGTGACCGCGCCGCCGCCCGCGCTGGAGCCCGGCCGCCCGGCCGACCCGCGCCGCCTGCCGATACTGCGCCGCCGGGGCGAGTTGGTCGGCCCGCGCCGCCGCCCGCGCGCCCGCGCCCGCCGCCGCCCGCGCGAGGGCGGGAGCCGGCTGGGGCGCACGCTGGTGACGCTCGTGCTGCTCGGGCTCGCCGGCGCGGTGGCGTACGTGCTGGCGTTCATGTCGGAGGAGGACCAGCCCGGCGGCCAGGCCCGGCAGGACCCCGCCCCGCAGGAGCCGGAGGGCCGCGAGTCGCCCTCCGAGCCCTCGCAGCCGGATCCTGAGCCCTCCGGCGCGGCCGGGACCGAGCCGGAGCCGAGCGAGAGCGAGGACGACTCCAACGCCTCGCCGAACGAGGGGGACCAGCTCCCGGTCCCGCCGCCGGACGGCTTCGCCGCCCGGGAGGACGCGCGCGGCTTCGCGCTCGCCGTGCCCGAGGGCTGGGAGCGGCGGGAGACCGGCGGGGAGCAGGTGATCTACACGGACGGCACGGTGGAGATCGTGGTGGTCCCCGGGCGGGACACCACGGGCGACTTCGCGGCCGAGCCGATGGACTACCAGCTCCAGGAGCAGCCCGAGCTGGACGCCTTCCGGGCGTACCGGTACGCGGTCAGCAGCGGGCTGTACGAGCGGCGGATCGGCGACATGTCCATGGCCGAAGGCATCTTCGACTGGCAGGAGGGGGGCACGCCCACCACCGCGTACAACCGCGTGATGCTGATCGAGGGGAGCTACCACGTGGTGCTGGTCCGCGGCCCCTCCAGCGAGCGCGACCGCCTGTCCGAGATCTACGGCGTCACGGCCGGGAGCTACCGCCTGACGGGCTGATCCGGCGCCCGCGGGATCGTGCCAGTGATTGCTGGCAAAAAAGGGTTACCAACAGGTAGCCAGCGCCGGTGGGTCGGTCGTACCCTCCGCCTATGACGACAGCGCAGTCAGATCCCCCCGCCCGGGCCGCCCGGGTGGTCACGGACGGGCTGGTCGAGCGGCTGACCGACGGGGTCATCGGCGGCGGCCGGACCGCCTGCCACAGCCCCTTCACCGGCGAGCGGCTCGCGGAGCTGCCCGAGGCCGCCGCGGAGGACGTCGCGCGGGCGTTCGCCCTGGCCAGGGCCGCGCAGCCCGCCTGGGCCGCCCGCGATCCCCGGCAGCGCGCGGCGGTGCTGCTGCGCTTCCACGACCTGCTGCTCGCCCGGCAGGACGAGATCCTCGACCTCGTCCAGATGGAGACCGGCAAGGCGCGGCTGCACGCGCACGAGGAGGTGCAGGCCGTTCTCGTCGCCGCCCGGCACTACGGCCGCAAGGCCCCCGCCTACCTGGCCCCCAAGCGGCACACCGGGGTCGTCCCCGGCCTCACCCGGGTCCGCGAGCTGCGCCACCCCAAGGGCGTCATCGGCCACATCTCGCCGTGGAACTACCCGCTCGAACTCTCCGCCGGCGACGCTCTGCCCGCCTTCGCCGCCGGCAACGCCGTGGTGATGAAGCCCGACACCGAGACCGCGCTGACCGCCCTGTGGGCGCGCCGGCTGCTGATCGAGGCGGGGCTGCCCGCCGGGCTGTGGCAGGTCGTTCTCGGGGAGGGCCCGGTGATCGGGCCCGAGGTGATCCGGCACGCCGACTACGTGACCTTCACCGGCTCCACGCGCACCGGCCGCGAGGTCGCGCAGCGCGCCGCCGCCCGCCTGATCGGCGCGAGCCTGGAACTCGGCGGCAAGAACGCCATGCTGGTCCTGGACGACGCCGACCCCGACCGCGCGGCCGAAGGCGCCGTGCGCGCCTGCTTCTCCTCCGCCGGCCAGCTGTGCGTCTCCGTCGAGCGGCTGTACGTCCACGAGGCGGTGGCCGACGCGTTCCTCGCGCGGTTCGTGGAACGCACCCGCGCCCTGCGGCTCGGCGCCTCCCTCGACTACGGCACCGACCTCGGCTCCCTCACCTCCCAGGCCCAGCTCGACGCCGTCGTCCGGCACGTGGAGGACGCCCTCGTGGGCGGCGCCACGCTCCTGGCCGGCGGCAAGCCCCGCCCCGACCTGGGCCCTTACTTCCACGAGCCGACCATCCTGGAGGGCGTCCGCCCGCCGATGCTCGTCTGCGAGGAGGAGACGTTCGGGCCGGTCGTCTCCGTCTACCGGGTCGCGGACGAGGAGGAGGCCATCGCCCGCGCCAACGCCACCCCCTACGGCCTCAACTCCAGCGTCTGGTCCGGGAACGCCCGCCGCGCCCGCCGCGTCGCCGCGCGCCTGCGCACCGGCACGGTGAACATCAACGAGGGCTACGCCGCCGCCTACGGCAGCGCCCAGTCCCCGATGGGCGGCATGGGCGACTCCGGCCTGGGCCGCCGTCACGGCGCCGAGGGCATCCTGAAGTACACGGAGGCCCAGACCGTCGCCGAGCAGCGCCTGCTGCCCCTGGCCCCCTCGTTCGGCCTGGACGACCGGCGCTACGCGGCGCTGCTGAACAGCTCGATGAAGGCTCTCAAGACCCTGAGGTTCCGCTGATGACCAGCAACAAGGGCGCCGACGGCGCGGCCGTGGGCCGCAGTTCCGGGCCGGACGCCGACCAATCCGACTACTGGGACTACGACGTTCTCGTCGTGGGCTCGGGCTTCGGCGGCTCGGTGTCCGCGCTGCGGCTGACGGAGAAGGGGTACCGGGTCGGCGTCCTGGAGGCGGGCCGCCGCTTCGCCCGGCACGAACTGCCCAGGAGCTCCTGGGACATCAGGAACTACCTGTGGGCCCCCAGGCTGGGGCTCTACGGCATCCAGCGCATCCACCTGCTGCGCAACGTCATGATCCTGGCCGGCGCGGGGGTCGGCGGTGGCTCCCTCAACTACGCCAACACCCTCTACGTGCCGCCGCCCGCCTTCTTCCAGGACCGCCAGTGGCGGGACATCACCGACTGGGAGAAGGAGCTTGCGCCGTACTACGACCAGGCCAAGCGGATGCTGGGCGTGCGCCTGAACCCGACGCTGACCCCCTCCGACGTGCACCTCAAGGCCGCCGCCGAGCGGATGGGCGTGGGGGACACCTTCCACCTCGCCCCGGTCGGCGTCTTCTTCGGCGACGCCCAGGACGCCGAGGGCCGCAGCACCGCCCGGCCCGGCGAGGAGGTCCCCGACCCCTACTTCGGCGGGGCCGGGCCCGCGCGCCGCGCCTGCACCGAGTGCGGCGAGTGCATGACCGGCTGCCGCCACGGCGCGAAGAACACCCTCAACGAGAACTACCTCTACCTCGCCGAGCGCGCCGGCGCCGAGGTCCACCCGCTGACCACCGTCACCCGCATCACCGAACTCCCGGGCGGCGAGGGCCACGCGGTCACCGTCGTCCCCACCGACGCCTCGCCTCGCCGCCGCCGCTCCCGCGCCCGGACGCTGCGCGCCCGCCACGTCGTGGTGGCGGCGGGCACCTACGGCACCCAGACGCTGCTGCACCGGATGCGCGACACCGGCGCGCTGCCCCGGATCTCCGACCGCCTGGGCACCCTGACCCGCACCAACTCCGAGGCGCTGGTGGGCGCCGCGACCACGCCGCGGCGGTACCGCGCCCGTCGGGGCAAGGACGCGACCCTCGACTTCACCCGGGGCGTTGCCATCACCTCCTCCATCCACCCGGACGGGCACACGCACATCGAGCCGGTCCGCTACGGCAAGGGGTCCAACGCCATGGGCTTCCTGTCGCTGAAGCAGTTCCCGCGCACCTCGCTGCCCAAGGCGCTGTCGTACCTGCTGGACACGGTCCGCCACCCGGTGCTCTTCCTGCGCTCGATGTCGAACTACCGCTGGTCGGAACGCAGCATCATCGGCCTGGTGATGCAGACGCACGACAATTCGCTGATCACCTCGCGGAAGCGGCGCGGTCCCGGCAAGGGCTCCCTGACGGCCGTTCAGGGCCACGGCGCGCCGAACCCCGAGCACATCCCCGAGGGCGCGGAGGCGGCCCGGCGGATCGCGGAGGACATCGGAGGCTTCGCGGGGACCAACGTCGGGGAGCTGCTGGGGACCCCGCTGACGGCCCACTTCCTTGGCGGCTGCCCCATCGGCGCCGGCCCGGACCAGGGCGTCGTGGACCCCTACCACCGGCTGTACGGGCACCCGGGCATCTCGGTGGTGGACGGCGCGGCGGTCTCCGCCAACCTCGGGGTCAATCCGTCACTGACCATCACCGCCCAGGCCGAACGCGCCATGGCTCTGTGGCCGAACAAGGGCGAGGCCGACCCGCGGCCGGAGCAGGGCACGCCCTACGCCATCGTGCAGCCGGTCGCGCCGGTGCGGCCGGCCGTTCCGGAGACCGCGTTCGGCGCGCTGCGCACCACGGTGCTGCTGCCGGTGCCGCGCGTCCCCGAGAGCGTGCGGCCGGAGGCCGGGCGGGAGCAGGCCGAGCCGGCATAGGCCAGGGGCATGAACGAAGGGGCCCGTTCCCCGGGGGAATCGGGAACGGACCCCTTCGCCTTCTGCGGGTGGACCACCGCCCGTGGAGGCGAAGGCCCTCGGTGAGGAAGACCCCCGGTGGGGCTGCGGGGTTGCGCGCATCACGGTCACGAAAAAGACACGACGTGGACGCGCCGTGGATGGGGTGTTCCGACGGGTCTCGTGCGGGCGGCGCCTTGCGCGGGTGGAGCCGGGGCCCCGGCGACGCCGTGGCCGGGGCCCCGGACCGGCACAGGCGACAGGGCGACACCGGTGCCGGCGGCGGTGCCCGGGGGGAAGGCACCGCAGGAGCCGAACGGCGGCCGGCCCCCGGCGTCCCGGGAGCCGGCCGCCGTCAGGACGTGACCGGCCTGCTGTCCCCTGCTGCCCGGCCACCGCACCGGAGCGAGGTCCCACGACGCGCGGCCCCCGCCACACCGCGAAGGGCCGGAGCGTCTCATCGCCCCGGGGACAAACCCTTCAACGAAGCCCGGCGCCCGCCGTCACGCTCCGTACGGGTGACTCGCCGCGAACGAGTTCACACCCGGCCGCGGCACAGCTCCAGCAGCGTCATGGCCAGGGCGGTGCCGGGGCGGCCGAGGCCGTCCCGGTAGCGGCGCAGGATCTCCATCTCGCGGGCGAGGTGGACGCGGCGGCCCCCGGCGGAGATCCGGGCGCGCTGCACCTCGGCGGAGGCGGCCATCCGCTCCTGGATCAGCTCGACGATGCGGCCGTCGAGGGCGTCGATCCGGCCCCGGGCCCGCGCGATGACGGCGTCGGCGGCCTCGTCCCCGGTCCCCGCCGGGGTCGTGTCCGGAACGGCCGCGCCGCTCGCGACGGTGCCTGGGTCCGTGGGGGTGGTGCTGCTGGTGGTGGTGGTGTCCATGGCGGTTCTGTCTCCCGGTGCTGGTGGTGCCCCGGGGCCGGACGCCGGGCCCGGCGACGACAGCGCCCCGGGCCGCGTGTACCGGGCCCGGGGCGCTGAGGATGTCGCTGGTCAGTGGTGCGGTGCGCAGCACTCCTCGTGGCAGCCGGCCGGGCCGGTGCCATAGGTAAAGGAGCGCGGGTGCGCAGCGCACGACATGCCCGCGAGTATGCCAGCCCCCGCGGCGGGGGCCAACCGGCGCCCGGCAGCCGCCCCGCGCCCCGTCGGTAGACTCGGGACTCCCGGCGCACGCGGCCGGGAAGGCGAGAAAGGCAGCTTCCACGTGGCAGACACGGCAGGTGCGGCGGGGTCCGGCACCGACACGGTGCTGGTCGTCGACTTCGGCGCCCAGTACGCCCAGCTGATCGCCCGGCGGGTGCGCGAGGCGCGGGTCTACAGCGAGATCGTTCCCTCCACCATGCCGGTGGCCGAGATGCTGGCCCGCCGTCCGCGGGCGGTCATCCTCTCCGGCGGGCCCGCGTCCGTCTACGCCGAGGAGGCCCCGGGCATCGACGCCGCCCTCTTCGAGGCAGGGGTGCCGGTCCTCGGGCTGTGCTACGGCTTCCAGCTGATGGCCCAGGCCCTCGGCGGCACGGTGGACAACACCGGCGCCCGCGAGTACGGGGCCACCAGCCTCAGCGTCGTCCGCCCCTCCTCCACCCTCTTCGAGGGAACGCCGACGGAGCAGCAGGTGTGGATGTCCCACGGCGACGCCTGCTCGGCGGCGCCCTCCGGCTTCACCGTGACCGCCGCCACCGCCACCGTCCCCGTCGCCGCCTTCGAGAACGACGAACGGCGGCTGTACGGCGTGCAGTACCACCCCGAGGTGCTGCACTCCACCTTCGGCCAGCAGGTGATGGAGCACTTCCTCTACCGGGGGGCCGGGATCGAGCCCTCCTGGACCACCGGCTCCATCGTGGAGGAGCAGGTCGCCGCCATCCGCGCGCAGATCGGGGAGGGCCGCGCGATCTGCGGGCTCTCCGGCGGCGTGGACTCCGCCGTGGCCGCCGCCCTGGTCAACCGCGCCATCGGCGACCGGCTCACCTGCGTCTACGTGGACCACGGGCTGATGCGCGAGGGCGAGACCGAGCAGGTCGAGAAGGACTTCGTGGCCGCCACCGGCGTCCGGCTACGGGTGGTGGACGCCTCCGAGCGCTTCCTGACCGCGCTGGCCGGGGTCAGCGACCCGGAGCAGAAGCGGAAGATCATCGGGCGGGAGTTCATCCGGGTCTTCGAGCAGGCGCAGGCCGAGCTGGTCGCCGAGGCGGGCGCGGCCGGCGAGGACGTCTCCTTCCTGGTGCAGGGCACCCTCTACCCCGACGTGGTCGAGTCGGGCGGCGGCACCGGCACCGCCAACATCAAGTCCCACCACAACGTGGGCGGGCTCCCCGAGGACCTGGAGTTCGAGCTGGTCGAGCCGCTGCGCCGGCTCTTCAAGGACGAGGTCCGCATGGTCGGCCAGGAGCTGGGCCTGCCCGAGGAGATCGTCCACCGGCAGCCGTTCCCCGGCCCCGGGCTGGGCATCCGGATCGTCGGCGAGGTCACCCGCGAGCGGCTGGACCTGCTGCGCCAGGCCGACGCCATCGTCCGCGAGGAGCTGACCGCGGCGGGCCTGGACCGGGAGATCTGGCAGTGCCCCGTGGTGCTGCTCGCGGACGTCCGCAGCGTGGGCGTCCAGGGCGACGGGCGCACCTACGGCCACCCGGTGGTGCTGCGCCCGGTGACCTCGGAGGACGCCATGACGGCCGACTGGTCCCGCCTGCCCTACGACCTGCTGGCCCGGATCTCCACTCGGATCACCAACGAGGTCCGCGATGTCAACCGCGTCACCCTCGACATCACGAGCAAGCCCCCGGGCACCATCGAGTGGGAGTGACCCGCGGCAGGGCCGCGGCGCCCGCCCCTCAGACGAGGCGGCGGGCCGTGGCCCAGCGGGTCAGCTCGTGCCGGTTGGACAGCTGGAGCTTGCGCAGCACGGCCGAGACGTGGCTCTCGACGGTCTTGACCGAGATGAACAGGGCCTTGGCCACCTCCTTGTAGGAATATCCGCGGGCGATCAGGCGCAGCACCTCCCGCTCGCGCTGGGTGAGCCGGTCCAGGTCCTCGTCCACCGGCGCCGCCTCCGAGGAGGCGAAGGCGTCCAGCACGAACCCGGCCAGCCGCGGCGAGAACACGGCGTCCCCGTCCGCGACCCGGAAGATCGCGTCCACCAGGTCCGAGCCGGTGATCGTCTTGGTGACGTACCCCCGGGCCCCGGCGCGG
This sequence comes from Streptomyces boetiae, assembly GCF_031845405.1. NCBI lineage: Bacteria > Bacillati > Actinomycetota > Actinomycetes > Kitasatosporales > Streptomycetaceae > Streptomyces > Streptomyces boetiae. The sequence goes on along the minus strand of NZ_JAVREN010000023.1, from coordinate 19,645 downwards.
ATCACGCCGATGACGTCCTCGGCGGCGTCCGACACCGACAGCGCCAGGAAGCGCACCGGCCGCTCCGGTGCGGACATCAGCTCCGTGCTGCGGCGCAGCACCTCCAGCCCGCCGCCGCCCGGCAGGTGCACGTCCAGCAGGACCACGTCGGGGCGGGTGGCGGCGATGACGGTGATCGCCTCGTCCACGTCGCCCGCCTCGCCCTCCACCTCGACGCTAGTCTCCTCGGTGCGGCCGATCTCCGCCCGCACGCCCGCCCGGAACATCCGGTGGTCATCGACCAGGACCACACGGGCGCGGCGCGCGCCCGGGTCCGCCTGGGGTGTCTCGCTCATTCGGATCGCTCCATCGTCAGCTCTACTTCGGTGCCCTCACCCGGCGCGGACCGTACCCGTGCCGAACCCCCTTTGCGCTGCATCCGGCCGATGATGGACTCGCGCACGCCCATCCGGTCCGTGGGCACCGATTCCGGGTCGAAGCCGGGCCCGCGGTCCCGGACGGATATGAAGACGGTACGCCCCTCCACCTCGGCGAAGACCCGCACGGGCCCGCCGTCCCCGCCGTACTTGGCGGCGTTCACCATCGCCTCGCGGGCGGCCTGCAGCTGGGCGCTCAGACGCTCGTCCACCGGGCAGTCGCCGACGCACACCACCTCGATCGGCACCCCGTGGTGGTCCTCCACCTCCGCGGCCGTGCCGCGCACCGACTCGGCGAAGGTCCGCGGCGTCTCCTCCTCGGGCTCACCCGCCCCGGCGGGCCGCTCCGCCGACTTGTACAGCCACTCCCGCAGGTCCCGCTCCTGCGCGCGGGCCAGCCGGGCCACCTCGCGGGGGCTCTCGGCGTTGCGCTGGATCAGGGTGAGGGTGTGCAGCACCGAGTCGTGGACGTGCGCCGCGACCTCGGCCCGCTCCTGGGCGCGGATGCGCATCGTGCGCTCCGCCGACAGGTCCTGCACCATCCGCACGACATAGGGGCCGGCCATCAGCGAGATGCCGACCAGCAGCGCCACGGAGGCCTGGAGCGCCAGGCTCAGGCCCTCCGTGGACTCCTGGGTGGAGCGGGCGAAGACGAAGCTGCCCACGCCCAGGCAGACCAGGGCGGCGCCGGCCGCCCCGCGCAGCAGCGGCAGCCAGCGCCCGCGGCGGGTGGCCTCGGCCCAGCGGGCGCGGCGGGAATTGTCCGCCTGGCGCCAGACGACCGCGGCGCCGACGCCGATGATCAGCAGGGGCCAGACGTACCCGTCGCCGTCGCGCACCGGGAGCCGGACGTTGGAGCCCAGGACGACGAGGGTGGCGGCGAGCCCGAGGAGGGCCAGCAGCCGCCGCTTGTCCGGGCGGCGCAGCAGGCGGCGGGCGGCGGCGGGCTGGCCCGCGGGCGGGCCGGCCGGGGTGCCCAGCGGCACGACGAACCAGAACAGGCCGTAGAGCAGGATGCCCAGGCCGTTGGCCATCAGCAGGACCAGCAGCACCACGCGCACCCAGGAGACCGGGACGCCCAGGTGCCCCGCCAGGCCCTGCGCGACGCCGCCCAGCCAGCGGCCCTCGGCGCTGCGGTACAGCTTGCGCACGGGGGCCTCGTCCAGGCCGGGGGTCGCGGTCGTCATGAGGGGATCGTCACACGCCGGCCCCGCCCGGCACATCAGGGATGTCCCCCCAAGAGTCCCTTCCTCCGTCCGGGTGAAAAGGTCAGGGGCCGGGTCAGGGAAGGATGGGGGCGGATCCCGGATGCCGCGCCGGGCGGGCGGGGGCGACGATGGGGAGCATGACGGAGGACGTGGAGACCCGGGAGACGGGCCGCGAGGCCAGGCTGACGCGCAGCCGCCGCCACAAGGTGGTCGGCGGCGTGTGCGGCGGCCTGGGCCGTCACTACGACCTCGACCCGGTCATCTTCCGCGTGCCGCTGGCCGTGCTGTCGGTGGTCGGCGGCCTCGGCCTCGTCGTCTACGGCCTGGCCTGGCTCCTCATCCCCTTCGAGCGCGAGGAGGAGAACGAGGGCCGGCGGATGCTCTCGGGCCGGGTCGAGGGCCCTGGACTGACGGCCCTGCTGTTCATCGTCGCGGGCTGCGGTCTGCTGCTCGCCTCGCTGGGCTCCCAGGGCGCGGCGACCTGGTTCTCCGTCATGGTCCTGGCCGCGCTGGCCGGAGCGGCCTACTGGTCGCGGCACCGGCGGGGCGTGGCCGCCGTGGACGCCACGGCCCAGGAGGTGCAGCCGCCCCCGGCGCCGGCCGGCCCGGCCGGGTGGCAGGCCGCCGCGCCCACGGCCACGGCCGCCGAGCGCGCGGTGGGGGGCTACCTGTGGGGACCGGCGGACTACCGGCCGCCGCCCGCCCAGGGCCGGCCCTCTGCCGCGGGGGAGGAGCCGTTCGGGGTGTGGCGCCCGCGCGAGGCGGCGCGTCCCCCGGCCGCAGGGCACGTCCCGGAGGGAGCCGGGGAAGGGCCGCCGCTTGCGCCGCCCGAGCCGCGGGAGTTCAGGCTCGGAGGGCTGGTGCTGCTGCTGGCCGCCGCCGCCTTCGCCGCGGCCACCGCCCTGGCCTGGGAGTACCACCCGCTGGGCACGGTCCTGACCATCGGCTTCGCCGCGGCCCTGGCGGTCTTCGGCGCCGGGTTCGTGGTGAGCGCCTTCGCCGGGAGGCTAGGGCTGGGCTCGCTGGTGTGCGTAATCCTCACCGGCGCGCTGCTGACCGCCTCGGCGGCGCTGCCGGACACGATCGCGACGAGCTGGACCGAGACCGAGTGGCACCCGGAGGCGGTCTCGGAGGTGCGCCCCTCCTACGAGCTGGGCTCGGGCGACGGCGAGTTGGACCTGGCCTCGCTGGAGCTGCCCCCGGGCCGGACGCTGCGCACGGCCGTGGAGGCGGGCGCGGGGCAGGTGCGGGTGCGGGTGCCGCGCTACGCGACGGTGACGGTGGTCGTGGAGATCGGGGCCGGCGCCTTTACCTATGAGTCGTGGTCCCCGGCGGACGCCCGGCGGGTGGAGGACTCCTGGGGCGGCATAGGCCAGGAGCGGACCCGCACGTACGGGCCGGAGAGCGGCGAGGACGGCCGGGCGGGCCGCGGCGGGCACATTGAGCTGCGGCTGGAGATGGGCGTGGGGTACCTGGTGGTGGAGCGGGCATGAAGCGCGGACACGAGGCGCGGGCGGTCGTCATGAGGCGGCATCGGTTCGAGCCGGCGCGGCTGGTGCTGGGGCTGGCGCTGCTCGGAATGGCGGCGCTGTTCCTGGCGCGGGCGGCGGGCGGGGAGGTGCCGCTGCCGCTGCTGGCCGCCCTGCTGCCCGCGGCGCTGCTGCTGACCGCGGGGGTGGCGGTGTCGGTGTTCGGCGTCCGCCGGGCGCGGGCCCGGGCTAGCGGAAGAGAGGACGGTTCCTGGGCGGGAGAAGGATCCGGTAGTTGACCGTCCGGTCCACCGCCCAGGGACCACTTCCGGTCAGGAGGAGGGTGACGAAGCACAGCAGGTAGGGCAGGCCCGGGCCGAGGTAGGAGGGGTCGGTGGCGGAGCCGACCGTCAGCCAGAACGACAGGGCCAGGACCGCGCCGCCCGCGGCGGCCACCCGGGTCAGGGCGCCGAGCAGGACCCCCGCGCCCACCACGATCTCCGCGGCGCCCACGCCGTGGGTGACCGTGCCGGAGTGGTCCAGGGCCAGGGCGGAGAGCCAGCCCGCGGTGGCCTCGGGCTCGGTGGCCCGGATCATCCGCTCCATGACGTCGGGGCTCATGTTCTCGCCGAGGGGGCCGGCGTCGCTGAAGGTGTCGAGACCGGCGTAGAGGAAGGTGAGGCCGAGGAGGATCCGCAGGGGCAGGAGCGCGTAGCGGGGCGCCACCTCCCGCAGTCGGCCGGGGCCGCGGGTGCCCGGCAGGGGGCCGCGGGCCGCCGGGCCGCCCAGCTTCTCGGTCACTGACATGGCCTTGCCACCTTTCGTCGGGGCAGGGGATGCAGGTGATGGACCGCCAGTCTGTCACGCACGCCTCCCCGCGGCAGGTCGGCCGCGCCCGGCGTGGCGGCCCGGCGCCGAGAGGCTCCCGGCCGGGCGGCGGCTCAACGGGGGGTCGCACGGCCGGGGTTGGGAGGTTTCGCGCTCAGGCGGGGCGTGCGGCGCCGGCGAACGGCATGGAGTCCACCGGCGCCAGCCGCACCGGCGTGCCGGGCCGGGAGGCGTGGACGATCCGGCCGTCGCCGACGTACAGCCCGACGTGGCTGACGCCGGAGTAGTAGAACACCAGGTCGCCGGGTGCCAGTTCGCCGCGGGAGACCCGGCGCCCGGCGCCGGCCTGGGCGTAGCTGGTGCGGGGCAGGGAGACCCCGGCGGCCCGCCAGGCTGCCTGGGTGAGCCCGGAGCAGTCGAAGGCGTCGGGCCCGGTGGCGCCCCAGACGTAGGGCTTGCCCTGCTGTGCGAGGGCGAAGGCCACGGCCGCGGCGGCGCGTTCGGTCGGGGCGGCCCGGTCCGGCAGCTCGGCGACGGGGGCACCCCCGGCGTTGCCCCGGCCGTCCGCGAGGAGGCGGCGGCGCTCCTCGGCTGTCCGGGAGGCCAGCAGCGCCTCGGCCTCAGCGAGCCGGTCCTGGGCCAGCTCCCGCTGGCGGCGGGCGCGTTCGCGGGATTCCGTCAGCCGGTCCGCCTGGACCCGCGCCTCCGCCCGCAGCCGCTCCAGGTCGCGCAGCCGGGAGCCGACCTCCCGCACGGCGTGCGCCTGGCGTTCGCCGAGCCGGTCCAGCAGCCCGGCGCGGCCCAGGAAGTCGTCGGGGTCGGCGGAGAGCGCCAGCCGCAGGGAGCCCGGCAGCGTCCCCGCGCGGTACTCGGCGCGGGCGTGGGCGCCGAGCGCGGCGCGGGCGTCGTTCAGCTCCGCGGCGCGGCGCTCGGAGCGGTCGGTCAGCCGCTCCAGCGTGGCGTCGGCCTCGGCCGCCGCCTCGTTCGCCGCGTGGTACGCCTCCGCGGCCTCCTCCGCCTGCCGGTGCAGGGTGTCCACCCGGGCCTCCACCTCGGCCGGGGCGGCGGGCGGACCGGCGGCCGGGTCCGCGAGAGCGGCCCCGCCCAGCGTGGCCGCCGAGGCGGCGCCGGCCAGGGTCAGGGTGGCGGCGGCGCGCAGGGCCGCGGGCACCGGTTTTCGGCGCGCCGCCCGCCACGGGCGGCGCGTGCGTTGCTCAGCCATGGCCCCGGACGCTAGCCCCGGCGCGGGACCGGTCCGCGCCGTCCGACCGGTATTGGTCTCAAAGCATCGGATACTGACGGGAGTTGACCATTTGCCCGTCGACGGGATCGCGCCGGGTGACCGCTCCTGCGCGGTCCGTGCGCTACTGCGACGCCTCGTACAAGGGGTCGATCAGCTCCTGGAACTCGGCGAACGGGCGCGCGCCCTGGAGCGGATGCCCGTTGACGAGGAACGACGGCGTACTGGTGATCCCCAGCCCGTACGCCTCCTCGGCGTCCCGCGCCACCGCCTCCCCCGCCTCCTCGGACTCCATGTCCGCGACGAACCGCTCCAGGTCCGGCACCCCCGCCTCCTCGGCCAGCTCCCGCACCCCCTCCTCCGAGAAGCGCCCCGAGTCCCGGTGGAACTCCTCGCCCAGCGCGGCCCGGTAGAAGGCCCAGAAGCAGTTCTGCCGCCCCGCCGCCCAGGACGCGCGGGCGGCGGCGTCCGACTCCGGCCCGAAGATGGGGTAGTTGCGGAACTCGATCCGCAGCACCCCCGTCTCCACGTACTCCCCGACCAGGTCGTCCCACGTCTCCCGGGCGTGGATCCCCGCGAAGGCGTCCTGGAAGTCCACGTACTCGATCATCACCACCGGCGCGTCCGCCGGGCCCAGTGCCAGCGGGTCCTCCGCGTCCCGCCGGGCCAGCTCCAGCGCCGGGTGCCCCTCCGGCAGCGTCCGCACCCCGCCCCCGCCCTCCCCGTCGTCGCCCGGGCGCAGCACAGCCAGCGCCCCCAGTGCGAGAACGCACACGAGAACGCCCGCCAGCAGCGCCGCCGCCAGCCGGCGGCGCCCGCCGCTCTCGCCCGGGCCCCGCCCGGGGCGCGGGCCGCGGCCCCGGCCGCCCCCGCCGGAGTCGTTCCGCGCGCGCTGCGTCCCCTGAGCCTTCCGGCTCCTCCGCGCCTTCTGCGCCTTCTGCGCCTTCTTCGGCTTCCTGGTCCGTGCGACGGGCATGGCGCCCAGCCTAGGGCGGCCGTTCCGAGGGCGGCGGCGGGGGCGGCCGGGGGCGGGGATAGGCTCCGGTCATGGCCGTGCTGACCGACATCGTCCTCGCGCTCCACATCGTGGGCATCGGCGCCCTGCTGGGCGGGTTCCTGACCCAGACCAAGGCGATGAGCGCCGGAAACGCCCGGATGAGCCCGGCCATGCTGCACGGCGCGCTCACCATGCTCGTCACCGGCCTCGCCCTCGTCGGGCTCAACCAGGCCGACGACCAGGAGGTCAACAACCCCAAGATCGCCGTGAAGACCGCCGTGCTCGTGGTCATTCTGCTGCTGGTCTACCTGCGCCGCGACGACGAGCGCGTCCCCGCCCCCGTGTTCGGCACGGTCGGCCTCCTCACCACCGCGAACATCTTCCTCGCCACCGTCTGGTAGTCCCCCGGCTACCGCTGGGAGGTGCCCCCAGCCGCCGCCACCTCCCCCCACGGAGAACGGCCGCCGCACGCGGTCTGAACGGCGGCGGAAGAGTTCCCGGCGGCCCGGTGGCGCCCCCCGCCCCCGGGGTGTTTCCCCGGGGCGGACCGATCATAGGTTTGCGGTCATGAGCCGCCACCCTTCGCACGCGCCCCCGCGCCCGTCCCCGGCCGCACGCCCGGCCCGCACGCCCCTCGCCACCCTGGCGGCCTCCGCCACCTCCACCCCCCGGCGCGCGCTCGCCGCGAGCGCACTGGCCTGCCTGGTCTCCTTCGCCGCGTTCTGGATCGCCCAGCGCGCCGCCGGCGTGACCCTCATCGACCTCGACGTCTACCGCGCCGAGGGCTGGGCGGTGCGCACCGGCCGCGACCTTTACGACCTGCGCGTGGGCCGCTACGAGCTCCCGGCGACCTACCCGCCCTTCGCGGCCCTGCTGTTCATCCCCCTCACCTGGCCCGGCATCGAGGCCGCCCGCGCCCTGGTCACGGCCGGGAACCTCCTGCTGGTCATCGCCCTCGTCCACCTCTCGCTGCGCCTCATCGGCCGCCGCCCCCGCCGCGCCCCGCTGCTCGCCGCGAGCCTGGCCGTCGCGGCACTCGCCGTCTGGTGCGAGCCGGTGTGGACCACCCTGCGCTACGGCCAGATCAACCTGCTGCTGGCCGTTCTCGTCCTGTGGGACCTCACCCGCCGCCCCGGCCACCGCTGGGCCGGCGCCGGCACCGGCATCGCCGCCGGGATCAAGCTCACCCCGGCCCTCTTCGCCGTCTTCCTGGCCCTGGTCGGCGCCGCGGTGGCCGTCCGCCGCCTGCGCCGCGGCCTGCCCGCGTGGAACGACCACCTGCGCCGCGCCGCCGTGGCCGCCGCGGCGTTCGCCGGCTCCGTGCTGCTCGCCGCGCTGGCCGCGCCGCGCGCCTCCCGGCGGTTCTGGACCGAGGTGGTCTTCGAGCGCGACCGCGCCGGGGACGGCGAGTCCACCGCCAACCAGTCCCTGCGCGGCGTCCTGGCCCGCGCCCTGCACACCGGCGACCCCGGTCTGTGGTGGGCGCCCCCGGCCCTGCTCGTCGCCGCGGCCGGGCTCGCCGTGGCCGCCGCCGCCCTGCTCGCGGGCCGCCGCCTCCCGCACGCCCACGCCTGGGCCGCGGTCACCTGCGGCGTCACCGCGCTGCTGATCAGCCCCGTGTCCTGGTCCCACCACTGGGTCTGGGCCGTCCCGCTGGTGATGCTGCTGTCCGCCGAGGCCCTCGCGCGCCGGGACGCGCGCCCCGGGGCGAACGCCCCCACGCGCGCCGTCGCGAACGCCGGTGCACGCGCCGTCGCGAACGCCCGCCCCGTCGCCGTCGCGAACGCCCCCGCCGACGCGGGTCGCTGGGTGGCCGCCGCCGTCGGCGCGACGGTGGTGTTCTGCTCCTTCGCGCTGTGGTTCGTCCCGCACGACGGCAGCCGCCCGGAACTGCACCAGAACGCCGGCCAGATGGCGCTCTCCGCGATCTACCCGGCGGCCGGCCTGCTCTTCCTGGCCCTGGCCGCCACGGTCACGGCCCGCGCCTGGCTGCGCCACCCCCCGCCGCCCGTCACGGCGGCCCGCGCCCGCGTGCCACGCCAGGCACGGCGGTCCCTCACCGGCGCGGGAACGCGGAGCTGACCGGGAGCAGCCGGACTCAGCCCGGGCGCCGGGCGCTGTGGATCGGCATGACGTCGATGGCCTCGTACCGGATCACGGCGCCCGGCCTCGGCGCGTGGATCATGATCCCGTCGCCCACGTACATCCCGACGTGGCTGATGTCCGAGTAGAAGAAGACGAGGTCCCCGGGCTGGAGCTGGTCCAGCGGGACGGCGGCGCCGAAGTTCACCTGGTCCCAGGTGACGCGCGGGATCTCCACGCCCGCCGCCCGCCAGGCGGCCTGCGTCAGCCCGGAGCAGTCGTAGGAGTTGGGGCCCGTCCCGCCCCACACGTACGGCTTGCCGAGCTGGGCCTCGGCGAACGCGATCGCCTCCGCCGCCAGGCCCGTGGCGGACCCGCCGCCCGCGGGCGGGGCCACGTCCCCCGCCCCGCCGCCCGCCGCCTCGGCGGCCTCCTGCTGCTGCCGCGCGCGCTCCTCGGCCGCCCGGCGCGCCTCCTCGGCGGCCCGCTCCGCCTCCTCGCGCTCCAGGCGCTCCAGCTCCTCGAACTCCGCCTCCTCCTCGGCGGACAGCTCCTCCATCAGCACGCGGGCCTCGGCCAGCCGGCTCTGCACCGCCTCCTGCTGCTCCCGCAGCTCGGCCTCGCGCCGCTCCAGCTCGGCCAGGGCGTCCGCGGCCTCGCCGCGCTCCGCCTCGGTCTCCTCCTGCCGCTCGGTGAACTCCGCGACGGCCTGCCGCTGCGTCTCGGTCAGCCGGTCCAGCGCGTGGCTGGTCGCGAACAGGCTCTGCGGGTCGGGGGCCAGCAGCAGGGCCGCCGTCTCCGACAGGCCCCCGGCGCCCGCCCGGTACTGGGCCGCGGCGTAGGTGCCGAGCGTGCGGCGGGCCTCGTTCAGCTCCTCGGCCGCGCGCGTGGCCTCGTCCATCCGCTCCTCCGCGACCGCCTGCTGCTCCTCGGTGGCCTCCTGGGCGGCGTTGAAGTGCTGCGTCGCGGTGCCGGCCTCGCGGTAGAGCGCGTCCACCTGCTCGCGCACCTCGGCCGCGCGCTCCCGCGCGTCCCCCGCGCGCTCGCGCTGCTCCTCTATGGAGGGCGTGTCCTCGTCGTCGGCGTACGCCGCCTGCGTCAGCAGGGTGGCCGACAGCAGCGCCGCGGCGCCCACGCCGACAGCGCCCCGGCGCATGCCGGGGCGTTCGAGAATGCCGGTGCGCGGTTTGCGGTGGGTGCCCACTGCCGTGTCCCTTCGCTTCGCCTTCCCGTGCGCGGCCCACGCGGTGCCGCTGGTACCCGTGGGGCGCCGGGGCCGCCTGCCGCAGCACGCTAGCCACCCCCGGCCCGCTTTGGGAAGGCCAATGCGCGATCCGACCGAAACCATTTCGTGACCAACTGCCGTACAACCCCGGCCCAAACGGGCATCCCGGAAGGCCCTCGCGGCCCCGCCCGCGCCCCGCCGCCGGGCGTCCTAGACTCGGACCCACGATGAGCGGCCTCTTCGACGACAACGCGCTGGCGGGCTTCGGCCCCCTCCAGGACCCGCCCCCGGGCTCGGGCGAGGACTCCGGCGAGCCCTACGACGGCCCGGCCCACGGCGGCGAGCCCTACGATGCCCCCGCCCCCGAGGGCCCGCCCGACGAAGAGGCCCCCGACGACCTGTTCGCCGGCACCTTCGCCGAGCCCAAGGCCGCCGACGAGGACGCCTTTTACCGCAACGGCGCCCGCAAGCCCGTCATCGACCCCGCCGCCCTGCTGGCCGGGCTGAACGAGGAGCAGCGCGCCGCCGTCACCCACAGCGGATCGCCCCTGCTCATCGTCGCCGGCGCCGGCTCGGGCAAGACCCGCGTCCTCACCCACCGCATCGCGCACCTGCTGGCCGCCCGCTCCGTCCACCCGGGGCAGATCCTCGCGATCACCTTCACCAACAAGGCCGCCGGCGAGATGAAGGAACGCGTCACCGAGCTGGTCGGCCCGCGCGCGAACGCGATGTGGGTGATGACGTTCCACAGCGCCTGCGTGCGCATCCTGCGCCGCGAGAGCAAGCTGCTGGGCTTCACCTCCAGCTTCTCCATCTACGACGCCGCCGACGCCCGGCGCCTGATGGCCCTGGTCTGCCGCGACCTCGACCTGGACCCCAAGCGCTTCCCGCCCAAGTCCTTCTCCGCCAAGGTCTCCAACCTCAAGAACGAGCTGATCGACCCCGAGGATTTCGCGGCGCAGGCGACCGACGGCTATGAGAAGTCGCTGGCCGAGGCGTACGTCCTCTACCAGTCGCGGCTGCGCGAGGCCAACGCCCTGGACTTCGACGACATCATCATGACCACCGTCCACCTGCTGGACGCCTTCCCGGACGTGGCCGAGCACTACCGGCGCCGCTTCCGCCACGTGCTGGTCGACGAGTACCAGGACACGAACATCGCCCAGTACACCCTCATCCGCCAGCTCGTCGGCGAGCAGGACCCGGCCGAGCTGTGCGTGGTGGGCGACGCCGACCAGTCCATCTACGCCTTCCGCGGCGCGACGATCCGCAACATCCTCCAGTTCGAGCAGGACTACCCCCAGGCCACCACCCTGCTGCTGGAGCAGAACTACCGCTCCACCCAGACCATCCTCTCCGCCGCCAACGCCGTCATCGCGCGCAACGAGGACCGCCGCCCCAAGAACCTCTGGACCAACGAGGGCGCCGGCGCCCGCATCACCGGCTACGTCGCCGACACCGAGCACGACGAGGCCCAGTTCGTCGCGGACGAGATCGACCGCCTCTCCGACGCCGGCAGCGCCCGCCCCGGCGACGTGGCCGTCTTCTACCGCACCAACGCCCAGTCCCGCGTCTTCGAAGAGGTCTTCATCCGCGTCGGCCTGCCCTACAAGGTCGTCGGCGGCGTCCGCTTCTACGAGCGCCGCGAGGTCCGCGACGTCCTGGCCTACCTGCGCGTCCTGGCCAACCCCGAGGACACCGTGCCGCTGCGCCGCATCCTCAACGTCCCCAAGCGCGGCATCGGCGAGCGCGCCGAGGCGATGATCGAGGCCCTGGCCCTGCGCGAGCGGATCTCCTTCGCACAGGCCCTGCGGCGGGTGGACGAGGCGTACGGCATGGCCGCGCGTTCGGCCAACGCCGTCAAGCGGTTCAACGTCCTGCTGGAGGAGCTGCGTACGGTCGCGGAGTCGGGGGCCGGGCCGGCCACCGTGCTGGAGGCCGTCCTGGAGCAGACCGGGTACCTCGCGGAGCTCCAGTCCTCCAGCGACCCGCAGGACGAGACCCGGGTGGAGAACCTCCAGGAGCTGGCGGCCGTCGCCCTGGAGTTCGAACAGGAGCGCGGCGGCCCGGAGAACCCCGGCACGCTGGCCGACTTCCTGGAGCAGGTCGCGCTGGTCGCCGACTCCGACGAGATCCCCGACGACAACCAGGACGGAAGCGGCGAAGGGGGCGAAGGGAGCGGGGTGATCACGCTGATGACCCTCCACACGGCCAAGGGCCTGGAGTTCCCCGTGGTCTTCCTCACGGGCATGGAGGACGGCGTCTTCCCCCACATGCGCTCCCTGGGCAAGACCAAGGAGCTGGAGGAGGAGCGCCGCCTCGCCTACGTCGGCATCACCCGCGCCCGGCAGCGGCTCTACGTCACGCGCTCCGCCCTGCGCAGCGCCTGGGGCCAGCCGCAGCACAACCCGCCCTCCCGCTTCCTGGACGAGATCCCCGACGCGTACGTGGACTGGCGCCGCACCGGCATCACCGCTAAGTCCCCGGCCGCGCCGACCCCCGCCTCCGCCGCGGCGGTCGGCTCGCGCGGGACCCGCCGCGGCGCCGGCGGCTTCGCCACCGGGCGCCTGGGCGACCGGCCCGTGGTGGCCCTGGAGCCGGGGGACCGGGTCACCCACGACAGCTTCGGCATGGGCCGCGTGGTCGCGGTGCGCGGCGAGGGCGACCGGGCCGAGGCGACTATCGACTTCGGCGGCGAGAAGCCCAAGCGGCTGCTCCTGCGCTACGCCCCGGTGGAGAAGCTTTAATGATTACCCTGTAGTGTCGCCGCTATGTCACAGACCGGGGATAGGGCTTGTGGTACAGACCTCGGGGGCGATTAGCTGCGGGGAGCAACGTTCGTACTCCACGTCCTCGCGTCCCCGGAGTACGTACCATCTCCGCGATTCCCAGGGGGAACACACATGAGCCAGCCCTGGCAGCCTCAGCAGCCGAATCAGCCAGGCGGCTACGGCCAGCCCAACCCGTACGGACAGCAGCAGCCGCCGCAGGGCGCCCCCTACGGGCAGCCGCAGCCGGGCTACGGTTACCCGCAGCAGCCCCAGCCCTACGGCGCCCCCGGCGGGTACCCCGCCCCGGCCCCCGCTCCCCAGGGCAAGAACAACATCCCTCTGGGCATCATCCTCGCCCTGCTGATCTCGCTCGGCCTGGCCGTCGCCTACGGATACGCCATGGGCGCCACCGTGGACGTCGAGGAGTCGCTCCGGAACGGCACGGGCATCGAGTACCCGCAGTTCACCTTCGTCGCCTTCATCATCGGCGCGCTGGTCGCCCTGCCGATCGGCCGGCTCGCCCCCAAGGGCAACTGGGGCCTGTACATCGTCGGCGCGGTGCTGGCGTTCGGCTCGATCTTCCTCGGCGAGGTCTTCACCACCTCGGTGATCGCCGCCGAGTACAACTCGGTCGCCGCCGACATGGCGGCCCAGCAGAGCGGCATGACCGCCGAGCAGCTCGGGATCGAGGACAAGGGCGCCTTCGGCTTCTTCTTCGAGGACTTCGCCGACATGGTGGACGCCTGGTCCGAGACCGCCGAGGTCCTCAACTGGATCTTCCTCTTCGCCGCCCCGGCCGCGGCGCTCGCCGTCGCCTACCGCGTCGGCGCCTCCAAGCACTGACCCGCGCCCCGGCCCGGCAGGACCGGGCCGGGGGGAGCGGCCGGCCGGGGACCCGGCCGACGCGGAGACGGGGCAGCACGCACGCCCCCCAGGAGATACGCGGCACCACACACGGATGAAACGCCCCCGCGCCACGCGGCGCGGGGGCGCTTCCACGTCCCGGGGGCGGGCGTTCGGCCCTCAGGTGGGCTCAAGACCGTGGCTGCGCAGCCAGGTCAGGGGGTCGACGGGGGAGCCGCCGCCGGGCCTGACCTCGAAGTGGAGGTGGGGGCCGGTGGAGTTGCCGGAGTTGCCCGAGTAGGCGATCACCGTGCCGGCCTGGACCGAGCCGGAGGTGTAGACCGTGCTGTCCAGGTGCGTGTACCAGGTCTCGGTGCCGTCGGGGGCGGTGACGATCAGCATGTTGCCGTAGCTGGGGTGCCACTGGGTGGTGACCGTGCCGTCCGTGGCGGCCCGCACCGAGGTGCCGTAGCTGACGGGGAAGTCGATGCCTGTGTGGCTGGACATCCAGTTGATGCCGGACTGGCCGTAGTAGGCGCTGATCCCGTGCTGCTCGACGGGGAGGAAGAACTTGGGCCGGGCCGCCTCGATCCGGGCGGCCTCGGCGGCGGCGGCCCGGGCCTCGGCCTCCTGCTGCTCGGCCAGGTCGATCCGGCCCTGGGTGCGGCTGGCACGGTCGGCGTAGTCGTCGGCGGCCTGGGTGAGCCCGGCCAGCTGGGTGTCGAACCGCTCGTTGGCGGCCACGGGCTCGACCTCGGCCGGGTCGGGGGCGGCCACCGGCGCCGGCTCGTTCGCCGGGCCCCGGCCCGTCCCCGAGTCGGAGACCGTCGCGGCGGCGGCCACGGCCGTGACGCCGAGCACCGCGAGGGAGGGGGCCGCCACGCTCAGGAAGGCCGAGCGCCTGCGGGGCCGCCGGGCCGCCCTGCTGCGCCTGGCCGCGGCCCTGCGCCCGGGGGCGGGCGCGGAGGCGGGCTCCTCCTCCGCCTCCGCCGGCTCGGGCACCTCCGCGGCGTCCTCGACACCCTCCTGGACGCCGAACCTCTCGTGCGCGCCCTCCGGTTCAACGTCCGCGGCGGGCCCGTAGGGGTCGGCGGGGTCCGGATCGGGACCGGGGCCGTGGGCGGCCTCCGCCTCCCAGGGGAGGTCGGCCGCCGGCTGTCCGGGGCCCGCCTGCCAGGCCGGGTCCGCCCCGGCCTCCCAGGCCGCCTCCGGCTGCCAGGCCGTGGCCTCCTGTGGCGCGTAGCCCGCGCCCGTGCCGTACGCCGCCTCGTGCCCGTACCCGGGCTCGGCCGGTGCCCCGTAGGGGAACGCCCCCTGCCGGCCGCCGTCGCCGTGCGCGGCGGCGTGTCCCTCCTGCTGCCCGGGCCAGTAGCCCTGCGTGGGAACGCCGGGGTGGTAGGCGTGCGGGGTCTGCTCCGCGTGCGGATAACCCGGATAACCCGGATAACCGACGTGTTCCGCATAAGCGTTGGGGAATTCGGGAAGAGGGAGAGAGGAACCGTAGCCGGGGCCGAGGGGGTCGAGCGTGTCCTGTGCGGCGTAGTAGCCGATGCCGGAATAATCCGAATGCCCGGAGACTTCCGACAGGAGACGTTCGCTCACCGACAAGGCCCTTCGGCTCGACAACAGGAGCCGAGGTGGGGACCCGGCGGCTGTAGTTCGGCCGTGACTGTACCCGGCGGTGCACGACGGCGACAATCTTCAGCGGGCTGTTCGACGTTTTGTGAGTCCGTAAAACGGGCCATAGGCCGCTATTTGGCGAGGGGCCCCACGAGTGCCCCACGGCGCGTTCGATATCCGTTCGAATTCCGGTGCGTGCGGCCGTGTGATCTGCCCGGCGGAAGGTGCCCGCTTCGCCCCGCGTGAGCGATGCTGGGGGCATCGTCCGTTTCCCGGCAGCCCTTGGGAGGCAGCAGATGGGTGCGTCAGGCCCGATCCGTGTGGTGGTCGCCAAGCCCGGCCTCGACGGCCACGACCGGGGAGCGAAGGTCATCGCCCGCGCGCTGCGCGACGCCGGCATGGAGGTCATCTACACCGGCCTCCACCAGACCCCGGAGCAGATCGTCGACACGGCGATCCAGGAGGACGCCGACGCGATCGGCCTCTCCGTCCTCTCCGGCGCGCACAACACGCTCTTCGCCCGCGTCCTGGACCTGCTGCGCGAGCGCGACGCCGCGGACATCACGGTCTTCGGCGGCGGCATCATCCCCGAGTCCGACATCCCGCCCCTGAAGGCGGCGGGCGTGGCCGCGATCTTCACCCCCGGCGCCCCCACCGACGAGATCATCACCTGGGTCCGCGCCCACGCCCGCGCGTAACGCCCCGGCGGCCGTCGGGGGTCGCGGAGGCCCCCGGCGGGGGGCGCGCATTGTGACGGGATTCACCGCTCCGGTGTGACCCGCGATTTATGCGGCCTGAGCGGGCGCGGATACGCTCGACTCCGGACTTGCCGCGGGCACCGAGCGCTGCGCGGCCATGCGGCACGCCCACGCAGACACGACCGAAGAACGACCGACTGTAGGGACGGACGCGCGTGGACCTGTTCGAGTATCAGGCGAGGGACCTCTTCGCCAAGCATGGCGTACCGGTGCTGGCCGGCGAAGTGATCGACACCCCCGAGGCCGCCCGCGCGGCGGCCGAGCGGCTCGGCGGTCGCGCCGTCGTCAAGGCTCAGGTGAAGACCGGCGGTCGCGGCAAGGCCGGCGGCGTGAAGCTCGCCTCCGACCCCGAGGACGCGGTGGCCAAGGCCGGGGCGATCCTGGGCATGGACATCAAGGGGCACACGGTGCACCGCGTGATGCTGGCGCAGACCGCCGACATCGCCGAGGAGTACTACGTCTCCTTCCTCCTGGACCGCACCAACCGGACCTTCCTGGCCATGGCCTCCGTCGAGGGCGGCATGGACATCGAGGAGGTCGCCGCCACCAACCCCGACGCCCTGGCCAGGATCCCGGTGGACGCCGTGGACGGCGTGACCGCGGACAAGGCCCGCGAGATCGTGCAGGCCGCGCGCTTCCCCGCCGAGGTCGCCGACCAGGTCGCCGAGGTGCTCCAGCAGCTGTGGACCGTCTTCGTGGCCGAGGACGCCCTCCTGGTCGAGGTCAACCCGCTGGTGAAGACCAGCGACGGCCGGATCATCGCCCTGGACGGCAAGGTCACGCTGGACGCGAACGCCGAGTTCCGCCAGCCCGGCCACGCCGCCCTGGAGGACCGGGCCGCGGCCAACCCCCTGGAGGCCGCCGCCAAGGAGCGCGGCCTGAACTACGTGAAGCTGGACGGCGGCACCGTCGGCATCATCGGCAACGGCGCGGGCCTCGTGATGAGCACCCTGGACGTCGTCGCCTACGCCGGCGAGGCCCACGGCGGCGCCAAGCCCGCCAACTTCCTCGACATCGGCGGCGGCGCCTCAGCCGAGGTGATGGCCAACGGCCTGGAGATCATCCTGGGCGACCCGGACGTGAAGTCCGTGTTCGTGAACGTCTTCGGCGGCATCACCGCCTGCGACGCGGTCGCCAACGGCATCGTGCAGGCCCTGGAGCTGCTGAAGTCCAAGGGCGAGCAGGTCACCAAGCCGCTGGTCGTCCGCCTCGACGGCAACAACGCCGAGCTGGGCCGCAAGATCCTCACCGACGCCGACCACCCGCTGATCGAGCAGGTGGACACCATGGACGGCGCCGCCGACCGCGCCGCCGAGCTGGCCGCCAAGTAAAGGACAACCACACCACCATGGCTATCTTCCTCACCAAGGACAGCAAGGTCATCGTCCAGGGCATGACCGGCTCCGAAGGCCAGAAGCACACCCGGCGGATGCTCGCCTCGGGCACGAACATCGTCGGCGGCGTCAACCCGCGCAAGGCCGGCCAGAAGGTCGACTTCGACGGCACCGAGGTCCCGGTCTTCGGCGGCGTCAAGGAGGCCATCGAGGCCACCGGCGCGGACGTGACCGTGATCTTCGTCCCGGAGAAGTTCACCAAGGACGCGGTCATCGAGGCGATCGACGCCGAGATCCCGCTGGCCGTCGTGATCACCGAGGGCATCGCGGTCCACGACACCGCCTCCTTCTGGTCCTACGCGGGCAAGAAGAGCAACAAGACGCGCATCATCGGCCCGAACTGTCCCGGGCTGATCACCCCCGGCCAGTCGAACGCCGGCATCATCCCGGCCGACATCACCAAGCCGGGCCGCATCGGGCTGGTCTCCAAGTCCGGCACGCTGACCTACCAGATGATGTACGAGCTGCGCGACCTCGGCTTCAGCTCCTGCGTCGGCATCGGCGGCGACCCGATCATCGGGACCACCCACATCGACGCGCTCGCGGCCTTCGAGGCCGACCCCGACACCGACCTGATCGTGATGATCGGCGAGATCGGCGGCGACGCCGAGGAGCGCGCGGCGGACTTCATCAAGGCCAACGTCTCCAAGCCGGTCGTCGGCTACGTGGCCGGCTTCACCGCGCCCGAGGGCAAGACGATGGGCCACGCCGGCGCCATCGTCTCCGGCTCCTCCGGCACGGCGCAGGCCAAGAAGGAGGCCCTGGAGGCCGCCGGCGTCAAGGTCGGCAAGACCCCCTCCGAGACCGCGCGCCTGGCCCGCGAGCTCCTCGCGGCCTGACCGCCCCGGCGGCACACGCCCCGCTGACACCCCGGCCCGGGTGGCGCTCCGTGCGCCACCCGGGCCGTGTTGCCTCCGGGCCCTCGCGCGCTGGCGCGGCCCGGCCTCAGGAGTGGGCGAGGACGGCCGCCGTCAGGGCCGCCGCGGCCGTCACGGTCAGGGCCGCGGCGGCGAGGGTCCACAGGTGGGCCGTGCGCCGGCCCCAGCGGCGGACGACCGGGGCGGGCGGGGGGTGGAACGGCTGGCCGGCGGCGAACTCGGCCAGCACCTCGGGCAGCGGCTCCCCGGCCAGGCGCGGCAGGCGCGCTGCCAGCGCCGCGCGGGCGCGTTCCACCCGGCTCGCCGCGGCGCGCGTGCTCGACTCCGTCTCGGCCGCCGTCTCCGGCAGGCCCAGGCCCACGCCGTCGTGCAGCACCAGGCTGCGCCGATAGCAGCGCGGCAGGCTCAGCAGCGCCTCCAGCAGCACCCTGTCCTCCGGCGGAACGGCCCGCGGATCGCCGCCGCGGCGGCCCGGCACCAGGCCGTGCCAGGGCGAGAGCGCGTACTCGTGGACGGCCGCGCGCACCCACCCGGCCGGGTCGCGGTCCCCGGCCACCTCCGGCCAGCGCTGCCAGGCGAGGCCGAACGCGTGCCGCACCGAACGCTCGGCCAGGCGCCGGTGCCCGCACAGCAGGAACGCCTGCCGGGTCAGGGGCGCGGCGTGGCGGACGTACAGGTCGTCGAACGCCCCGACCGCGTCGGTCACGCCACGCATCCGCGGCGGTGTGTAAAGACGTACATACGGACATATTGAGCGACACAGCGGCGGAAACGGCGTTACGGCGCCGCCCGTGGCGTTCTTGGCAGCATGGCCGCGTGCGACTCCTGGTGCGAAACCGCGTCCGCCGGCTCCTGGAGGGGCTGCTGGCGGCCGTCCTCGGGCTCGGCACGCTGGCCGTGCTCGTGCTGCTCCTGTGGACGTTCTCGCCCCACGCCGACGGCGGCCTCACCGGCGCGCTGCGGCTGGCCGCCGACCTGTGGCTGCTCGCCCACGGCGCCGAGCTGCTGCGCCCCGGGCCGCCCGGCGCGCCGCCCGCCCCGGTCGGGGTGACCCCGCTGCTGCTGACCGCGCTGCCCTGCTGCCTGCTGCTGCGCGCCGTCCGCGTCGCCGGGGCCGAGCCCGGGCCGCCCGGCGGCACCCGGGGCGCGCTGTGGGTGGCCGGCGGCTACCTGCTCGGCGTGGCGGCGGCCGTCGCGTGGACCGCCTCCGCGCCGATCGCCGTGCGTCCCGCGCACGCGGCGCTGCACGTGCCGCCGTTCGTCCTGCTGGTCGCGGTGGCCGGGGCCTGGGCGACGGGCGGGGCGCCCGCGGCCCGGGGCCTGGCCCGGCGCCTGCCGCCCGGGGTGCGCCGGGCGCTGACCCGCCGCCGGCTGCGGGACGCGGTCCGCGTGGCGACGGCCGGGCTCCTCGCGTACTGCGTCGCCGGGGCCCTGCTCGCCGCCGGGGCGCTGCTGGTGCGGGTGCGGGCCGCGCAGGAGAGCTTCGGGGAGCTGGGGGGCGACGGCACCGGGCGGCTGGCCGTGCTGCTGCTGACCCTGACGCTGATGCCCAACGCGGCGCTGTGGGCGGTGAGTTACGGCCTCGGACCCGGCTTCGCGCTCGGGGCGGGGGCCGCGGCGGGGCCCCTGAGCGCGCCCGGCGGGGGCGTTCCCGGGCTGCCGCCGTTCCCGCTGTTCGCGGCGCTGCCCGCTCCGGGCCCGCCGGAGCACGCGTGGGCCTGGGCGGCGGCGGCCGTCGTGCCCGCCGCCGGGCTGGCGGCGGCCGTCCGGTGCGCGATCCGGGCGGCCGTCCCCGTCCCCCGGCAGCGGGCCGCCGCGGGGTGGGCCGGGACCGCGCTCACCGTGCTGCTGGCCGCCTGCCTCCTCGGCCTCGCGCTGGGGCTGCGGGCCGGGCTGGCGGGCGGGCCGCTGGGGAC
>NZ_JAVREN010000022.1:0-95995 GCF_031845405.1 Streptomyces boetiae | reverse complement strand
GCCGCGCCATCTCGCCCCCGCCCAGCCCGCCCGCCCGGGCCGGCCTCGCGACCAGCCGCAGGTCGCGCACCAGGGCCCCCGCGCCCGCCGCGACGCGCCGGGCGCCCGCCACGGCCCGCAGCTCGCCGGGGACGATCAGCAGGCCCAGGTCGAGCTGGACCAGGGCCTCGGCCGCCGCCTCGTCGGGCGAGCGGGGCAGGTCGACCACGACCACCCCGCCGCCGCGCCTGGCGGCGGTCAGCACGGTGGACATCGCCTCGGCGGGGAGCCCGGGAGCCTCGGAGCGGTCCCAGCTCAGCACGCCGGCGCCGTGCATCCGGGGCAGGGTCTCGTCGAGCGCGGCGCCGGAGAGCCGGCCGCGTGCGGAGGCGAACGCGGGCCAGCGCGGGCCAGGGGTCCGCTCCCCGCCGAGCAGCACGTCCAGCCCGCCGCCCAGCGGGTCGGCGTCGACGAGCACGGACCGCGGCCCCCGGCGCGCGGCGGCCAGCGCCAGGGCGCAGGCCAGCGAGGAGGCGCCCGCGCCGCCGCGCCCGCCGATCACCCCGACGGTCAGCGCCGGGCTGCCGGGGCCCTCGGCGGCATCCGCGATCCGGTCCGCCAGCCAGGGCTCGTCGCCCGGGAGCCGCAGCACCTGCTCCACGCCCAGCGCCACCCCGCGCGCCCAGACCGAGGGGTCCTCGGGGCCGCGGTGCACCAGCAGCACGCCGGGCCTCCGGGCGGGCCAGCGCGCGCGGTCGGGCTGGGCGGCGGCCCGGTCGTCCCCGACCAGCACCAGCGGGGCGCGCTCCCACGGGCCGGCGGCGACCGGCCCCCCGTGCGCCACCTCGGCCTGGGCGCCGGCCGCGGCGCACAGCCGCAGCAGGTCGTCGAGGAGGTCTTCGTCCTCCGTGAGAATCAGGATGGGTCCGGCCACGGCCGCTTACCTCCATGCAGTCACGCGGTGCGCCCGGCCGGTCGCCGAACGCTTCGTGACCCCACCGTGCCGCCGCGAACGCCCCCCTGACGGCGCGCTCCCAAATCTGTGGATAACTCGGACGTTGTGGAAAACTCCGTCACCCACACAAGCCGACTTCCGCCTCAGAAATCCTCAGTACGACGGCATGCGAAATAGCCGCGAAATGCGCGCACAAGCACACGGGACAGGAAGGGGAAACGGCAGGCGAGGAACGGCGGGCCACCACGGGACCGGACGGGAAACGCCGCCGCAGCCACGGCCGTTAGCCGCCGGCCGGACTCGCCCGGGGCACCCGGGACGCCGCCGGGGCTTCGCCGGCACAGGCCCCGGGAGCACCGCCGGAACGCCCGCCGGGGCCGCCGGAACAGGCCCCGGACATGCGACGACCCCCGCCGGGGGGGAGAGCGGGGGTCGTCTTCCTCGGCCGACTCGGGGGGGGAGGAGTCGGACCGGGTTAGCACGGTCGCGAACGATCCGTGACTTCCATGGTGTACCCGAGAGCCCTCTGAGGCAAACCACCACACCCCCGCGTACGCCGAATGGCGGCGCCGCCTCCCGGCTTATGCTCGAGCACGTGAAAATACTGGCCCAGCCGCGGACCGCCGCCTTCTTCGACCTGGACAAGACCGTGATCGCGAAGTCGAGCACGTTCACCTTCAGCAGGCCGTTCTACCAGGGCGGTCTCATCAACCGGCGCGCCGTGCTGCGCAGTGCCTACGCCCAGTTCGTCTACCTGCTCGGCGGGGCGGACCACGACCAGATGGAGCGGATGCGGGACTACCTGTCCGCGCTGTGCCGCGGCTGGAACGTCCAGCAGGTCAAGGAGATCGTGGCCGAAACCCTGCACGCGGTCATCGACCCGATCATCTACGACGAGGCCGCCTCGCTCATCGAGCACCACCACGCCGCCGGCCGGGACGTGGTGATCGTCAGCTCCTCGGGCGCCGAGGTGGTCGAGCCGATCGGCGAACTCCTGGGCGCGGACCGGGTGGTGGCGACCCGGATGGTGGTGGCCAACGGCTGCTACACCGGCGAGGTCGAGTACTACGCCTACGGCCCGGCCAAGGCGGAGGCCATCGCGGAGCTGGCCGTCAGCGAGGGCTACGACCTGGACCGCTGCTACGCGTACAGCGACTCGGCCACCGACCTGCCGATGCTGGAGTCGGTCGGCCACCCGCACGCCGTGAACCCCGACCGGGCGCTGCGCCGCGAGGCCGCCGCCCGGGGCTGGCCGGTGCTGACGTTCGAACGCCCGGTGCGGCTGCGGCAGCGGCTGCCCGCGCTGGCGATGCCGCCGCGCCCGGCGCTGGCGGCGGGGGCGGCGGTCGCCGCGGCGGCCTGCGCCGCGGGCCTGGTCTGGTACGCCAGCCGCCGCCGGGCGGGGCGGGTCCTGCCGCTCGGGCTCCCGGCGGCGTAGAAGGCGCGGGCGGCACCGGCCGAGGGGCAACGGCCGCGGTGGCGCGATCCGCCAAGGCGCGCCCCGGGCGTTGCCGGGCGCCGTGGCCGGGGGCGTCCGCGGCGGTCAGGCCGCGCCGCGCTGGAGGGCCTCGCAGACGGCGACCGACTCGCGGGCGCCCAGCTCGGCCGCGCTGCCGCAGTGGGCGATCCAGGCGGCCACGCCCTCCGGAGTGCCCGAGGCGTACGCCCGCAGCGCCTCGGTGTAGGCGGCGCGCCCCTGTTCGGCGTGGCCCACCTCGGCGGGCGTGACGCCCTTGGGGTCGAGCCCGCCGCCGATCAGCACGATCCGCTCGGCGGCCCGTGCCACGAGGCCGTTGTGGGTGCCGAAGGGCCGCAGCGCGAGCAGTTCGGCGTGGACCACGGAGGCGGTCACCAGGGCGGGGGCGCGCGAGCCGGCCAGCAGGAGCCGGTTGAGGCCGTCGAGGCGCGCGGCCACCTCCGCCGCGCCGGGAGCCGGCAGGTTCAGGTCCGCGAGGCCCGGCTCGTCCACCGGCTCGCCGGGCAGCCGCGGCCGGCCGACGGTCTCCGCCGGGGCCGTTCCCCCGGCCGCCACCAGGTGGAGCCTGGCCAGCACGCGCAGCGGCGAGTCGCGCCAGACGCTCAGCAGCTGTCCGGCCTCGGCCGTCAGCCGCAGGGCCGCGCCAACGGTCCTGGCCTCCTCGTCGCCGCTGAAGTCGCTGCGCCTGCGCACCTCTTCGAGCGCCCAGTCGGCTCCGGCCAGCGCGGCCGAGGCGCGCGCGCCCCTCAGTGCGCTCTCCGAGGCGATCTCGGGGCTGCGCCGCCGCATGACCCGGTGGCCGTAGACGCGGTCCACGGCCGTTCGCACGCCCTCGACGGCGGCCTCGGCGGCGGGCAGGGCGCCCAGCCTGGCCAGCGGGTCGGCCGAATCGTTTCCGCCCGCCCCGGGACCGTCCGCACCCGCCTGGCCCGCCTGGCCCCCGGGAGCCTCCGGAGCCGCCGCGCCGTCCGCGTCCCGCCGCGCTGTCTCGCCGTTGTTCGCACCCATAACACCGAAGCCTAGGCCCGGTCCAGGTCGCCCCGGCGACTCGTACGAGTGGACTTCTTCACTCCCCGTCTGCGCGCGCGAACGCTCGGCGCTACGCTAATGAACATGAAGATCGCTTTCGTGGGCAAGGGCGGCAGCGGTAAGACCACGCTGTCCTCGCTGTTCATCCGGTACCTGGCAGCCCGGCGGATCCCGGTCACCGCGGTGGACGCCGACATCAACCAGCACCTGGGCACCGCCCTCGGCCTGGAGGAGGACGAGGCCGCGGCGCTCCCGCCGCTCGGCGCGCGCCTGCCGTTGATCAAGGACTACCTGCGCGGCGACAACCCCCGCATCCCCAGCGCCGAGGCCATGATCAAGACCACGCCGCCCGGCTCCGGCTCCCGACTTCTGCGGCTCACCGAGGAGAACCCCGTCTTCGACGCCTGCGCCCGCGAGGTGGCGCTCGGCGCGGGGACGGCGGCGCGGCTGCTGGTCACCGGGCCGTTCACCGAGGAGGACCTCGGCGTGGCCTGCTACCACTCCAAGACCGGCGCGGTCGAGCTGCTGCTCAACCACCTGGTGGACGGGCGCGACGAGTACGTCGTGGTGGACATGACGGCCGGCAGCGACTCGTTCGCCTCGGGCCTGTTCACCCGCTTCGACGTGACCTTCCTGGTGGTCGAGCCGACCCGCAAGGGCGTGTCCGTCTACCGCCAGTACCGCGAGTACGCCCGCGACTTCGGCGTCACCCTCCACGTGGTGGGGAACAAGGTGCACGGCGCCGAGGACGTCGAGTTCCTGCGGGCGCACGCCGGGGACGACCTGCTGGTCACGCTCGGCCAGTCCGACTGGGTGCGGGCCCTGGAGCGCGGGCAGCAGCGGCCGTTCGCGGAGCTGGAGGCGGTCAACCAGCGGGCGCTCGGCTCGCTGTACGAGGCCGCCGACGCCGCCTACGCGCACCGCGACTGGGAGCGGTACACGCGGCAGATGGTCCACTTCCACCTGAAGAACGCCACGAGCTGGGGCAACGAGCGCACCGGCACCGACCTGGCCGCGCAGGTCGACCCGGGGTTCGTGCTCCGGGAGGCGGGGAGCCCGCAGCCGGCCTGAACCTGGGGCGGGCGGCCGTCGCGCGGAGGCACTCCGGGTGGCGCACCCGGCCGGAGCGCGCCCGCGCACGCTGGGCTCACGGCCCGCCGAGGAACGCCGCCCAGCCGTCCGCCGGCGCCTCGCCCACGCCCAGGCCCCGCAGCCGCTCCGGCACCGCGGGGTCCTGGGCCTCCAGCCAGTCCACGAGCTGACGGAACGACACGCACCGCACGCCCTCGCGCGGGCAGACCTCCTCGATGACGTCCTCGACCGCGTCGAGGTAGGCGCCGCCATTCCAGTCGCTGAAGTGGTTGCCGACGACCAGGGGCGCGCGGTTGCCGTGATACGCCCGGTCGAACGCCGCGAGCAGGCCGTCGCGGTAGTCCTCGCCCCCGGCGTCGTTGGCCAGGAAGTTGTAGTCCATCGCCAAAGTCTCGAAGGACCGGCCGGGGACGGGGATGGAGGGCAGGGGGAACTCCCACAGCCCCTCCTCGCCCCGCCCCGGCCAGACCTGGAGGCCGCTGCCGCTGGAGTCGTAGCGGAAGCCGGCCTCCGCCGCGGCCGGGAGCAGGGCGTCGCGGCCCTCCAGGCAGGGCGTGCGCCCGCCCGCCAGCTCCTCGCCGTAGTCGAACGGCAGGGGCTCGGCGTCGCCGAAGCCGGTCGTGGTCCGCCAGTTCCGCACCATCCAGGACGCCTGGTCGATCTCGCTGCGCCAGTCCTCCTCGGTCCAGCTCGCCACGCCCTCGGGCCCGCAGAAGTGGCCGTTGAAGTGGGTGCCGATCTCGCTGCCGTCCAGCCACGCGCCGCGCAGCTCGCCGAGGGTCGCGGCGATGTTCTCGTCCCTGAGGTAGCTGATGTCGGAGGCGCCGGGCGCGCGGCCGGGGGGCTCGTAACGGAAACGTTCATCCTCGGGCAGCAGGTAGAGGCCCGTGAGGAAGTAGGTCATGTGCGCGTCATTCTCGCGGGCCACTTTCCTGAAACGCGAGAAATAACGATTCCCGTCCTCCGCGGCGCCGTCCCAGGAGAAGACCACGAACTGCGGCGGCTCCTCGCCCGGCTTCAGCGGCTCGGCCTCGGGCTGCCGCGGCTGCGGCCCCGTGTCCGCGGTGGAGCCGTCGCCGATGAGGCGCGGGGCGGCGCGTTTCCTCTCGGGGGCGGAACGCTGCTCCACGGCCGCCTTGTCCCCTTCCGTGTCGCCGGGTCCGGCGCCCGAGCATGCGGCGCCCGCGAGCAGGGCCGCCAGGGCGGTCAGGGAAGCGGCGCAGGCCAGCGCCCGCGCGGGGGGCTTGTCCACCATCGTTCCTCCCGGCCCGTGAGGGGCCTGGTCGGTTCCCGTGCTTGACGGGACCAAGCTCTCTTTCCCGGTGAAGAGATGGTGGGATTACAAGCGTTTCAAATGATTAATTCACTCGAACGCCTGAATGCGTGCCCCCCCGAAAAGATATCTGGACGGATGCCCACTGGTGGCCTTACCCTTCATTTACTAACGCTTGAGGTAATCCATACCTGTCCCTCGGTGTTCCCCGACGCACGGATTTGGAGACGGGATGCCCGCCAGCCACCGCGCAGACCTTTCCGCCTCGATCTCGGTCTTCCTGATCGCCCTCCCGCTGTCCCTCGGCATTGCCCTGGCCACCGGCGCGCCGCTCCAGGCCGGGCTGGTGGCCGCGGCGGTCGGCGGCCTCGTCGCGGGCTCGCTGGGAGGGGCACCGCTGCTCGTCAGCGGCCCCACCGCCGGGCTCACAGTGGTCACCGCCGGCCTGATCCAGCAGTACGGCTGGCGCGTCACCTGCGCGATCACCGTGCTGGCCGGCCTGACGCAGCTCGCCCTCGCCGCGCTGCGGGTGGCCCGCTCGGCGCTCGCGGTCAGCCCGGCGATCGTCCACGGCATGATCGCGGGCATCGGCGTCACCATCGCGCTCGCCCAGCTGCACATCGTCCTGGGCGGCACCGCGGGCAGCTCCGCGACGGACAACCTCACGGCGCTCCCCGGCCGCCTCGCCTCCCCCGACGCCGCCGCCCTCGCCGTCAGCGCGCTGACCGGCCTCGTCCTGCTCGCCTGGCCCCGGCTGCCCGGCCGCGCCGGGGCGGGCCTGCGGCGCGCCGTGCCGGCCGCGCTGGCCGCCGTCGTCCTGGCGACGCTCCTCTCCCGCGGCACCGGCCTCGACCTGCCCCGCGTCGACCTGCCCTCCTGGGGCAGCCACGCCCTGCCGCAGCTCCCCGAGGGGCTCACGCTCGGCCTGTTCGCCGCCGTGCTGACGGTCACCCTGGTCGCCGGGGTGGAGTCGCTGCTCTCGGCCGTCGCGGTGGACAAGCTGATCGCCGCCCGCCGGCGCGACGGCGGGGCCCGCATCCCCCGCGCCCGGCTGGACCGCGAGCTCGGCGCACAGGGCACGGCCAACGTCGTCTCCGGCCTGCTGGGCGGCCTCCCCGTGGCGGGCGTGGCGGTCCGCAGCTCGGCGAACGTCGCGGCCGGGGCCGTCAGCCGCCGGTCCGCCGTGCTGCACGGCTGCTGGATCCTGCTGGCCAGCGGCCTGCTCGTGGGGCTGCTGGAGCTGATCCCCCTGCCCGCCCTCGCCGCCCTGGTGATGGTCGTGGGCTTCCAGATGGTCAGCATCACCCACATCCGCAGCGTCACCCGCCACCGCGAGGTCGTCGTCTACTCGGCCACGGCCGCGGGGGTCACCCTGCTGGGCGTGCTGGAGGGCGTCGCGCTCGGCATCGCCACGGCCGTTGCCGTCGCCCTGCACCGGCTGGCGCACACCCGGATCAGCCACGAGCCCCGGCCCGACGGCAGTCATCACGTGCGCATCCGCGGGCAGCTCACCTTCCTCGCGGTCCCCCGGCTCAGCCGGGTGCTCAGCCAGGTCCCCGACGGCGCGCGGACGACCGTCGAGCTGGAGGGCACCTTCATGGACCACGCCGCCTACGAGGCCCTCCACGACTGGCAGGCAGCGCACACCGCGCTGGGCGCCGCCGTGGAGATCACCGGCCGCGCCGGGGCCCGGATCGGGGAGCCGGTGGCCGCGCACCACTGCCGCCCCTGGCAGCCCTGGCGCAACCACCAGTGCACGACGGCCGCCCCCGCCGCGGACCGCGCCCCCTCCGGCGCCGCCCCCGCCCGCCACGACCAGCTCCTGCGGGGCATCGAGAACTTCCAGCGCACCACCGCCCCGCTGATGCGCCAGGAGCTGGCGCGGCTGGCGCAGGAGGGGCAGCGGCCCGGCCAGCTCTTCCTGACCTGCGCCGATTCCCGCCTGGTCACGAGCATGATCACCTCCAGCGGCCCCGGCGACCTCTTCACGGTGCGGAACGTCGGCAACCTCGTGCCGCCCCCCGGCGCCGAGGCGTCCGGCTCCTCGGACGACTCGGTGGCCGCCGCCATCGAGTTCGCGGTGGTGGAGCTGCGGGTCAGCTCGATCACGGTCTGCGGGCACTCCGGCTGCGGCGCCATGGCCGCGCTGGCCGGGCGGGCCGGGCGGGCCGACCCGGCCGGGGAGCGGCGCGAGCGGGCCAGCTCGCTGGACCGCTGGCTGCGGCACGGCCGGCCCACCGTCGAGCGGCTGGCCGGCGACCCCGGCGCCGTCCCCTCGATCGACGGGCACCCCCCGGCCGACAACCTGGAGGCCCTGGCCCTGGTCAACGTCGTCCAGCAGCTCGAGCACCTCACCCGGCACGAGTGCGTGGCGCAGGGCCTGGCCGAGGGCGCGCTCTCGCTGCGCGGCATGTACTTCAACGTCGGCCAGGCGCAGGCGTACGTCCTCGACGGGGAAGGGGGAGGCGGGCGGCCCGCGTTCGCGGCCGTGCGGCCCGACGCGCGGTCGGGGATTCTGACGGCGTGACAGGCGTGAGCGCGGGTGCGCCTCGCCGGGCCGCGGGCGCGCACGGGGCCGCGCGCTAGCGTTCCCCGAGGGGTCCCGTCCCCCGCCCGCTCCCGGCCGGCCTGCCGGCCAAGAGGTCTACACCAGTTGGCCGCCTCCCCTTGTCAAAGGGGCGAGAGGGCTGATGGGGTTGCCGTGCGACACAGCCGACGCCGCGAGGAGATGCCGTGACCAACGAGAGCCTGGCGAATCTCATGACGGAGACGCGGAGGTTCGCCCCGCCCGCCGAGGTGACCGCCGACGCCAACGTGACGGCCGCCGCCTACGAGGCGGCCACCGCCGACCGGCTGGCGTTCTGGGCCACGCAGGCGCGCCGCCTGACCTGGGCCGAGGAGCCGCGGCAGACCCTGGACTGGTCGAACCCGCCCTTCGCCAAGTGGTTCGCCGACGGCCGGCTGAACATCGCCTACAACTGCGTGGACCGGCACGTGGAGAACGGCCTCGGCGACCGGGTCGCGATCCACTTCGAGGGCGAGCCCGGCGACTCCCGCTCCCTCACCTACGCCGAGCTGCAGCGCGAGGTCTCCCGCGCCGCCCACGCCCTGACCGCCCTCGGCGTCGAGGCCGGCGACCGCGTGGCGATCTACATGCCGATGCTCCCCGAGACGGTCATCGCCATGCTGGCCTGCGCGCGCATCGGCGCCCCGCACTCGGTCGTCTTCGGCGCGTTCTCCCCCGACGCCCTGGCCACCCGCATCCAGGACGCCGACGCCCGCGTCGTCATCACCTCCGACGGCGGGTACCGCCGCGGAGCCCCCTCCCCGCTGAAGCCCGCCGTGGACGAGGCCCTCACCCGCCCCGGCACACAGAACGTCCGCTCCGTCCTGGTCGTGCGGCGCACCGGCCAGGACATCCCCTGGACCGAGGGCCGCGACCTGTGGTGGCACGAGACGCTGGAGCAGCACCCGGACCGGCACCAGCCGCGGGCGTTCGAGGCCGAGCACCCGCTGTTCATCCTCTACACCTCGGGCACCACCGGGAAGCCCAAGGGCATCCTGCACACCTCCGGCGGCTACCTCACCCAGGTGGCCTTCACCCACCACGCCGTCTTCGACCTCAAGCCCGAGACCGACGTCTACTGGTGCACCGCCGACGTCGGCTGGGTCACCGGCCACTCGTACATCGTCTACGGCCCCCTGGCCAACGGCGCCACCCAGGTCCTCTACGAGGGCACGCCCAACACCCCCCACAACGGCCGCTGGTGGGAGATCGTCGAGAAGTACGGCGTCACCCTCCTCTACACCGCCCCCACCGCGATCCGCACCTGCATGAAGTGGGGCGACGACGTCCCCGCCCGCTTCGACCTCAGCAGCCTGCGCGTCCTGGGCTCCGTCGGCGAGCCGATCAACCCCGAGGCCTGGATCTGGTACCGCAAGCACATCGGCGGCGACCGCACCCCCGTGGTCGACACCTGGTGGCAGACCGAGACCGGCGCCGTCATGATCAGTCCGCTGCCCGGCGTCACCGCCGCCAAGCCCGGCGCCGCCCAGGTCCCCCTGCCCGGCATCTCCGCCACCGTCGTCGACGACGACGGCGCCGAGGTCCCCGACGGCTCCGGCGGATACCTCACCGTCACCGAGCCCTGGCCCTCCATGCTGCGCACCATCTGGGGCGACGACCAGCGGTACCTGGACACGTACTGGTCGCGGTTCCCCGGCAAGTACTTCGCGGGCGACGGCGCCAAGAAGGACGCGGACGGCGACATCTGGCTGCTGGGCCGGGTGGACGACGTGATGCTCGTCTCCGGGCACAACATCTCCACCACCGAGGTCGAGTCCGCCCTCGTCTCCCACCCCCGGATCGCCGAGGCCGCCGTGGTCGGCGCCACCGACCCGCAGACGACGCAGGCGATCTGCGCGTTCGTCATCCTGCGCGGCGGCGCGCACCAGGCGGACGAGGAGGCCGGCCTGGTCGAGGAGCTGCGGGCGCACGTCGCCAAGGAGCTGGGCCCGATCGCCAAGCCGAAGCGCATCCTCCCGGTGGACGAGCTGCCCAAGACCCGTTCGGGCAAGATCATGCGCCGCCTGCTGCGCGACGTCGCGGAGAACCGCGAGCTGGGCGACGTCACCACCCTCACCGACTCCAGCGTCATGGAGCTGATCCAGGCGAAGCTGCCCGGCGCCGCCTCGGAGGACTGAGCGCGGCCCGCGGCGCGACGCGCGGAACGACAGCGGCGCGACGCGCGGGGCGGAGGGTGAGCGCAGGGGCGTCCGAGCCATGATCGGGCGCCCCTATACCATGTGCCGCATCACTCCCGCGCGCCGCTGAGGGTCCCGCCTGACGCCTCGTCGGCGCCACGACCGTCACGCACGCACAGCACAGACCGACCCGGATGAGACCCGGACGCAAAGGGGAGACCGCGATGAGCGCAGCCGAAGAGGGCCGCAGCCTGGGCGAGCTGGTCGCCTCGGCGACCGCCGAGCTGTCCGGCCTGGTCCACGACGAGATCGCACTGGCGAAGGCCGAGATCCGCCGCGACGTCGTCAAGGCCGTGCTCGGCAGCGCGGCGGGCATCATCGGGGCGTTCCTGGCGCTGTTCGCCGTGCCGCTGTTCAGCTTCGCCGTGGCGTTCTGGATCCGGAACTGGTGGGGCATCCCCCTCGCCCTCGCCTGCGCGATCGTCGGCGCCCTCTACGTCGTGCTGGCCGTCGTTCTCTTCGTGCTGGCCAAGGCCAAGTTCGGGGGCA
Organism: Streptomyces boetiae; assembly: GCF_031845405.1. Lineage (NCBI taxonomy): Bacteria > Bacillati > Actinomycetota > Actinomycetes > Kitasatosporales > Streptomycetaceae > Streptomyces > Streptomyces boetiae. The sequence continues at coordinate 84,937 of NZ_JAVREN010000022.1, read as the reverse complement.
TCTCCAAGCCCGAGCGCTCCATCCGCTCCGCCAGGGAGTCGGCCGCCGTCCTGGCCGGCGTCCGCCCCCACCCGCGCCCCGCCGCCCCGGGCAGGGCGGGCACGCCCACATGACCTCGCCCGACCAAGGGGGGACGCGCTCCGCGGTCATCCTGCGGGAGGGCCCCTGGACGCACCGCGACGTCGCCGCCAACGGCGCGCGGTTCCACATCGCCGAGCTGGGCGAGGGCCCGCTGGTCCTGCTGCTGCACGGCTTCCCGCAGTTCTGGTGGGCCTGGCGCCATCAGCTCACCGCGCTGGCCGAGGCCGGGTTCCGCGCCGTGGCCATGGACCTGCGCGGGATCGGCGGCAGCGACCGCACCCCCCGCGGCTACGACCCGGCCAACCTCGCCCTGGACGTCACCGGCGTCATCCGCTCCCTCGGCGAGCCCGACGCCGCCCTCGTCGGCCACGACCTCGGCGGCTACCTGGCCTGGACCGCGGCCGTGATGCGCCCCAAGCTGGTCCGCCGGCTCGCCGTCTCCTCCATGCCGCACCCCCGCAGCTGGCGTTCCGCCCTGCTGCGCGACCCCCGGCAGACCGCCGCCAGCGCCTACATCTGGGGTTTCCAGCGGCCCTGGCTGCCGGAACGCCAGCTGGTCGCCGACGACGCGGAGACCGTCGGCCGCCTCCTCCACGCCTGGTCGGGCCCGCGCCAGCCGGACCCGGAGGATGTCGCGGTCTACCGCCGCGCGATGTGCATCCCCTCCACCGCGCACTGCTCGGTGGAGCCCTACCGCTGGCTGGTCCGCTCCATCGCCCGCCCGGACGGCATCCAGTTCAACCGCCGGATGAAACGCCCGGTGCTGGTGCCGACGCTCCACCTGCACGGCTCGCTGGACCCCGCGATGCGCACCCGCAGCTCGGCCGGCTCCGGCGAGTACGTGGAGGCGCCCTACCGCTGGCGCCTCTTCGACGGCCTCGGCCACTTTCCGCACGAGGAGGACCCGGCGGCGTTCAGCACCGAGCTGATCGACTGGCTGCGGGACCCCGAGCCCGACCGCTGAACGCCCAGGGCCACGCGCCTCCCGGGCCACGCGCCCCCCTCGAACGCCCCCGCGCCCCGCCGGAGCGCCCCTCCACGCCCCTCGGGGCATGTGCCGAAGGCATAGACCACGCGAGTTCGCTGCCGGGAGGTTATAGACCTTGGGACCCGGGCAGGGACGTGAGTATGGGCTCGACGCACGACTACCGTGACGTGGCACGTGATCGAAGCGGCACCGGAGCCGCCGCCCGGGCGCAGGGCGCCGCGCGGCGAATCCAGGGCGTACCCATGGCCAATCCGCATATCGGCTTTCCGGACATCCTCCGCCGCCGCGCCCGCTGGGTCGGCGTGCGGCTGCGCCACCCGCGCGGCTAGGGACGCCGGGGCCGCCGGCCCCGCGCGACGGCCGGGCGCGCGCCGCGACACGGGACCACGCCGGACATCGCACGCCGGGGGGGCGCGCCCCCGGCTCACATCGCGCAGGACTGGCTGTCCACCGGCTCGTCCGCGGCCCGCCCCCGCGTGATGGTCTCGCGCACCTCGTCCGCCGTGAGCGCGTAGCCGGTCTCCTCGTCGTCCAGCGACTTGGCGAAGACGACGCCGAACACCTCGCCGTCCGGCGTGAGCAGCGGGCCGCCCGAGTTCCCCGGGCGGACGGTCCCGCGCAGCGAGTACACGTCGCGGCTCACCGTGCCCCGGCGGTAGATGTCCGGCCCGTCGGCCTGGAAGCGTTCGCGCACCCGGGCCGGCCTGGCGTCGAACGGGCCGCTCTGCGGGAAGCCCGCGATCACCGCGTCGTCGCCGGTGATCGCGTCACCCCGGCTGACCCGCAGCGCGGGCGCGTCCAGCCGCGGCACGTCCAGCACCGCCACGTCCCGCTCCCAGTCGTAGAGGACGACCCGCGCGGCGTAACGCCTTCCCTGCCCGCCGACCTGCACGGTCGGGTCCGTGACGCCGCCCACCACGTGGGCGTTGGTCATCACCCGGCCCTCCGAGAAGACGAAGCCGGTGCCCTCCAGCACCTTGCCGCAGCCGGGCGCGGTGCCGGCCACGCGCACGATGGAACGCCTGGCCCGGTCGATCGCGGGGCTGCGCGCCACGGCGGGGTCGGGCGCGGGGACCTCGGTGATCGGCTCGTCGGCGAAGGGCGAGAACACCTGTGGCAGCCCCTGCTGCGCCATCACCGCGCTGAAGCCCGCGAACCACGTGTCGGCGCTCTCCGGCACCACCCGCGAGACGCCCAGCAGGACCCTGGAACCGCGCACCTCGCGCCCGACCGTGCCCAGCGTGCTGGTGGCCAGCGCCGAGCCGAGCAGCCAGGCGACCAGCAGCAGGGCCAGGACGTTGACCAGCGCGCCGCCCGTGGCGTCCAGGGCGCGGGCCGGGGTCCAGGTGATCCGCTGCCGCAGCCGGGTGCCGAGGTGGGTGGTGAGCGCCTGGCCGACCGTCGCGCACAGCAGGACCACGGCCACGGCCGCGACCGCGCCGGTGCGCCCGGGGTCGGGGCGGTCGGCGACCTCGCGCCAGATCAGGGGGAGCACGTAGATCGCGATCACGCCGCCGCCGATGAGGCCGAGGACGGACGAGATGCCGATGACGAAGCCCTGCCGGTACCCGATCACGGCGAACCACACGGCGGCGGCCACCAGCGCGACGTCGAGCGCGTTCATGCCCGATACGGTCTCACGCCCCGCCGTCCAGGGGGATCTCGCGCTCCGGGTCCCACGGCCGCTCCCAGCCCGCGTAGTGCAGGATGCGGTCGATGACCCCGGCCGTGAAGCCCCACACGAGCGTGCCGCCGACCTCGAAGCAGGGGCCGCGGTACCCGCTGGGGTGAAGCGCGGTGCCGCGCCGCGCCGGGTCGGCCAGCTCGGCGACGGGCACGGTGAACACCCGCGCGGTCTCGGCCGGGTCCACCGGCGCCACGGGCGAGGGCTCGCGCCACCAGCCGAGCACCGGGGTGACGACGAAGCCGCTGACCGGGATGTAGAGCCGGGGCAGCGCGGCGAAGACGTGGACGCCCGAGGGGTCCAGGCCCGTCTCCTCCTCGGCCTCCCGCAGCGCGGCCCGCAGCGGGCCCTCCGCCTCAGGGTCGCCGTCCTCCGGGTCCAGCGTGCCGCCGGGGAAGGAGGGCTGTCCCGCGTGCTCGCGCAGGCTCGACGCCCGCTCCAGCAGCAGCAGCTCGGGCCCGGCCCCGCCGCCGTCCGGGACCGGGGGCAAGCCGTCCGCCGGGCCGGAGGACCCCGAACCCGCCTTTCCCGCCGGGAGCTTGCCCTCCCCGAACAGCACCAGCACCGCGGAGGGCCGCCCCCCGGCCGCCGGGGGAAGCCACCGGCTCAGCTGCCTGGGCTGGATCGTGCCCGCCACCCGGGCCAGCCGGTGCAGCCAGTCGGGCAGCCCGGCCGCCGCGCCTTCCGGACCACCGGCCCACAGCGCGCCCGCGCCCTGGCCCCCCGCCCCCTGCGCGTCCTTCATGCCGCGCCCAGCGGGGGCGCCGGGGTGCCGGGGTAGTCCGGCGGGGGCTTCAGGCGCTGCCCGGGGTAGCCGCCCATCTCGTACTTCAGGAGCTTCCTGGCCTTCTCCGGGTCCGTCTCACCCTCGCCGAAGGACGGGCACAGCTGTGCGACGGGGCAGGCGCCGCACGCGGGCTTACGGCTGTGGCAGATGCGGCGGCCGTGGAAGATGACGTGGTGGGAGAGCATCGTCCAGTCCTTCTTCGGGAAGATCTCGGCGACCTCTGCCTCGATCTTCTCCGGGTCCTTCTGCTCCGTCCACCGCCACCGCCGCACCAGCCGCTGGAAGTGCGTGTCCACGGTGATGCCCGGCTTGCCGAAGGCGTTCCCCAGAACGACGTGGGCGGTCTTGCGGCCCACGCCCGGCAGGGTCACCAGGTCCTCAAGGCGCCCGGGGACCTCGCCGCCGAACCGGTCGCGCAGCCCCGCCGAGAGCCCTATGAGTGCCTTCGCCTTGCTGCGGAAGAAGCCGGTGGGCCGGATCAGCTCCTCCAGCGCCGCGGGGTCGGCCGCCGCCATGTCCTCGGGCGTGGGGTAGGCGGCGAAGAGGCGGGGGGTCGTCTGGTTCACCCGCAGGTCGGTGGTCTGGGCGGACAGGACGGTGGCCACCAGGAGCTGGAAGGAGTTCTCGAAGTCCAGCTCGGGGTGGGCGTAGTAATACACCTCGCCCAGGACGCGGTCGATCTTCCGGGCGCGGCGGACCATGCCGAGCCGGGTCTCCCCCCGGCCGCCCGCGGCGGGCCTCACCCGCACGGCCCCAGCGCGTTCGCTCTCGGCGGAATCCTTGTTGGCGCTCACCCGTCCGGCCCTCTCCTTCGCCTGTCGCATCCCCCGCGCGGCTCACGCGCATCACGGGTTCTCAGCCACCCGGCCAGCGTAAACGGCCCCGCCGACATTCGCCGGGTCCCCGCGCCATGACCCACCGAAGGGGCCCCTGGCGTGGGCTTCGCCGCCGACGTGCGTCAAACTTGTGACTGATAGCACTGTCGCGGCGTCCGGCATGATGTGGGGCAACCTGGCGACCCCCTGACCGTAGCCGCCCCGGGCCCCGGCCGAACCCAGGCCGACAAGGAGAGGAACTCGTGGACGACGTTCTCCGGCGCGCACCGCTGTTCGCGGCGCTCGACGACGAGCAGGCCGCTGAGCTGCGCGGTTCCATGGCCGAGGTGACCCTGGCTCGCGGCGACACCCTCTTCCACGAGGGCGACCCGGGCGACCGGCTCTACGTCGTGACGGACGGCAAGGTCAAGCTGCACCGCACCTCCCCCGACGGCCGGGAGAACATGCTGGCCGTCCTCGGCCCCGGCGAGCTGATCGGCGAGCTGTCCCTCTTCGACCCGGGCCCGCGCACCGCCACGGCCACCGCCGTCACCGAGGTCCGCCTGCTGGGCCTGGGCCACCCGGACCTCCAGCCCTGGCTCAGCGCCCGCCCCGAGGTGGCCGCCGCCCTGCTGCGCGCGGTCGCCCGGCGCCTGCGCCGCACCAACGACAGCATGTCCGACCTCGTCTTCTCCGACGTTCCCGGCCGCGTCGCCAAGGCCCTGCTCGACCTCTCCCGCCGCTTCGGCGTCCAGTCGGACGAGGGCATCCACGTGGTACACGACCTCACCCAGGAGGAGCTGGCCCAGCTGGTCGGCGCCTCCCGCGAGACGGTCAACAAGGCGCTCGCCGACTTCGCCGCCCGCGGCTGGCTGCGCCTGGAGGCCCGCGCCGTCATCCTCCTCGACATCGAGCGCCTGGCCCGCCGCTCCCGCTGACCGCGCCGCCCCGCGGCCCCGACGGCCCGGGCGCTCACGGCGCCGGGTCCACCAGTCCGTGCTCGCGCAGGTACGCCAGCTGCGCGAGCACCGACAGCTCCGCCGCCGGCCACACCGCCCGGTCCACGTCCGCGTACACGTGGGCAACGATCTCGGCGGGCGCCAGCAGCCCGTTCTCCACCGCCGTCTCCACCTCGGCCAGCCGCTTCGCGCGGTGCACGAGGTAGTAGTCGAGCGCGCCCTGCGCGTCGCGCAGCACCGGGCCGTGCCCCGGCAGCACCGTGTGCGCCCCGTCGTCCACGGTCAGCGCGCGCAGCCGGCGCAGCGAGTCCAGGTAGTCGCCCAGCCGCCCGTCGGGGTGCGCGACGACGGTGGTGCCGCGGCCGAGGACCGTGTCCCCGGTCAGCACCGCCCCGTCGGCCGGGAGGAAGAAGGACAGCGAGTCCGCCGTGTGCCCCGGGGTCGGCACCACGCGCAGCTCCAGCCCGCCGGTGGTCACCACGTCGCCCGCCGCCAGGCCCTCCTCGCCCAGCCTGAACGCCGGGTCCAGGGCGCGCACGTCCGTGCCGGTCAGCTCGGCGAAACGCCCGGCGCCTGCCGCGTGGTCGTCGTGCCCGTGGGTGAGCAACGTCAGCCCCACCCGCCGCCCGGAGCGCTCCACCGCCTCGGCCACCCGGTACAGATGCCCCTCGTCCGACGGGCCGGGGTCCACGACCACGGCCAGGTCGGAGCCGGGCTCGGCCAGGATCCAGGTGTTGGTGCCGTCGAGGGTCATCGGGGAGGGGTTGGGCGCCAGGACGCACGCGGCGCGCTCGGTCACCTGCCCCTGGGGGGCGGACGGCAGGGGCCGCCCGGGCTGCGCCGGCGTCTCGGTCATCTCTCCCGCTCCCCGGCGTCCCGCGCCACGGACTCCGCGCCGGGCAGGCGGCGTTCGAATTCGGCATACCCCGGCCATCTGACCACCACGTCTCCGTTGCCCTCCTCGCGGGCCTCGGCGAGCACCGGCGCCGCCGGCCTCCCGGCCGCGGCGGCCAGCGCCCCGGCGGCCGTCGCGCAGGCGGCCAGCTCGCGGAGGGTGGCCACGGTGGGCGGCATCATCAGCAGCTCGCCGCGCTCGTGGCCCGCCAGCGCGTCGGCGGGCCGCAGCCACTCGGCGTGGTCGGCCTCGCCGGAGGCGTTGCGCGTGCGCTGCCCGTCCGGGAGAACGGCCGCGAAGAACGTCGTGTCGTACCGCCGCGGGTCCCACGCGGGCGTGACCCAACGCGCCCAGAGGGCCAGCAGCCCGCCCCGGACGGCCAGCCCTCGGCGTTCCAGAAAGTCCGCGAACGCCAGCTCCCGCGCCACGAGCGCGGCCCGGTCCGCCTCCCAGCCGGGCCCGGTGACGTCCGCGACCAGGCCCTCGCCGTCCGCGGGCCCCGCGAACAGCACGCCGGCCTCCTCGAAGGTCTCGCGCACCGCCGCCCCGACCACGGCCCCGGCCTCGCCGGCCGCCGCCACGTCCCGCGGGTCCACGCCGCCGCCGGGGTAGGCATACATGCCACCGGCGAAGGCCATCGAGGCCCGCCGCCGCAACAGGAAGACCTCGACGCCGCCGCCCGCGCCGTCGCGCAGCAGCATCACGGTGGCGGCCCGCCGCGCCGGCACCGGCGTCAGCTCACCCCGGACGTAGGCCCGCACCCGCACGGGCCAGTCCTCGGGCAGCCGCCACTGACGACCGTTCGTCACCATGCCCGGATGCTACGGCGTCCCCCACCCGCTTCCGTCAGCCACCCCCGGGCCCCGTCGGCCACCGTCGGCGCCTCACAACCCCATCGACTTCGCCACGATCGCGCGCATGACCTCGCTCGTGCCGCCGTAGATACGGTGGACGCGGTTGTCCGCGTACAGGCGGGCGATGGGGTATTCGAGCATGTAGCCGTAGCCGCCGTGGAGCTGGAGGCAGCGGTCGATGACGCGGCCGGCCGTTTCCGTGCAGAAGAGCTTGGCGCGCGCCGCGTCCGCGACGGTCAGCTCGCGCCGGTCGTGCGCCTCCAGCGCGCGGTCGACGACGGCCTGCATCGCGTCCACGTCCGTCGCGCAGTCCGCGAGCACGAACTTCGTGTTCTGGAACGCCGCCACCGGCTTGCCGAACACCTTCCGGTCCGCCGTGTACGCCGACGCGAAACGCACCGCCGCCGCGGCCTGCGCGTAGGAGTTGACGGCGATGCCGAGCCGCTCCTGCGGCAGGTTGTGCGTGAGGTAGCTGAACGCCTTCCCCTCCTCGCCCAGCAGGTCGGCGGCCGGCACCTTGACGTCGGTGAACGACAGCTCCGCCGTGTCCGAGGTCCGCAGGCCGATCTTCTCCAGCTTGCGGCCGACCGCGTACCCCTCCGAGGACGTGTCCACGACGAGGATCGACAGCCCCGCCCGCCGGTCCTCCGGCGTCGCCGGCGAGGTGCGGCAGACGACCAGCACCCGGTCCGCCACGACCCCGCCGGTGATGAAGGTCTTCGCGCCGTTGAGGACGTAGTGCGTGCCGTCCTCCGCAAGCCGGGCGGTGGTCGCCATGCCCGCGAGGTCGGAGCCGGTGCCCGGCTCGGTCATGGCGATGGCCGTCATCAGCTCGCCCGTCACGAACCCCGGCAGCCAGCGCTTCTTCTGCTCCTCGTTGGCGTACGCCAGCACGTACGGCAGGACCAGGCTCGTGTGCACGCCCGTGCTGCCGAAGCTGACGCCCGCGCGGGCGGTCTCCTCGGCCACGACGGCGTAGTACTTGTAGCTCTCCTCGCCGGCCCCGCCGTACTCCTGGGGCACCTGGATCCCGAAGACGCCCAGCTCGCCGAGCCGCAGCAGGAACTCTCGCGGCGGGTGCCCGGCCTCCTCCCACTCGGGGTAGACGGGCACGACCTCCCGTTCGATGAAGTCCCGGATCATCGACCGGAACGCCTCGTGATCCTCGGTGAAAACCGTGCGCCGCACGCGACTCCTCCTCCGTCAGCCCCCGTCAGCCCTCCGTCGGCCAAACGTTCGTTAAGTTAACGCCCCGCGCGGCCCGCGTCCAGAGCCTTCGGGCCGCCGGATTCCTCACTTCGGCAGAACGGTCGTTCAGCAGTGCCCGGGTAGCCTAGCCCCCATGCCCGACACCAGGAACCGCCCCGCCGCGGGCCGGCAGGCCGCCGGCAGGCAGGCGATCATCGACGCCGCCCGCGAGGAATTCGCCGCGCGGGGCTTCGACGCCGCCTCCGTCCGCGACATCGCCGCCCGGGCGGGCGTCAGCCTCTCCGCCCTCTACCACTACTACCCGGGCAAACAGGCGCTCCTGGAGGGCATCATCGCGACCGGCCTGGAGGCGTACTTCGCCTCCTGCACCGCCGCCCTGGCCGCCGCCGGCGAGGACCCCGCCCGCCGCCTGACCGCCCTGGTCGCCGCCACCGTCCGCCACCGCGCCCACCACCGCGTGGACAGCCGCATCGTGCTCGGCGAGGCCCGCAGCGTCTCCCCCGAGTTCCGCGTCCACCACCGCGCCCGCCTCCGCGAGGCCACCGCCCTCTTCGCCGACGCCATCACCGCCGGCCTGACCCGCGGCACCTTCACCACCCCCCACCCCGACGACGCCCGCCGCGCCGTGATCGCGATGTGCAACGCCGTCGCCCAGTGGTACGACCCCACCGGCCCCACCCCGGTCCCCACCCTCGAGCGCCACTACGCCGACCTGGCCCTGACCCTGGTGGGGTACCGGCCGGCCGTGCCGGAGTGGTGACAGCGGCCGACGCACTGTTCCTGTGTCGCGCACCGGCCACCCATCGTCATGCCTTGCCCGCCTTCCGCGCCGGAGTCCGCTGTTTCACCCCAACGCCGCTGTGCCACGATGTCAGGCATGAGTTTCGGACAGCGTTATCTGGCCGAAGACGAGGAACTGGTGCACGCCACACGTCAGCACTGGACCGAGATCGTCGGCGAATTCTTCCTCCTGGCGGTGGTCTGGATCGTGGCCGGGGCCCTGCTGTGGGTCATCCCGGGCGACGAGGACTGGGGCCGTGTCACCACCTACGTTGTGGTGGGCGCCGCGGTTCTGGCCACGCTCGTGTTCTGGCTGATTCCCCTGCTCACGTGGCGCAGCACGGTGTACATCGTGACCACGAAGCGGGTGTACACGCGCAGCGGCTTCCTGACGAAGACGGGCCACAGCATCCCTCTGACCCGCGTCAATGACGTCGCCTTCCGAGCGACTCTGTGGGAGCGGATACTCAGGGAGGGAACGCTCACGATCCAGTCCGCCTCCGAGCACGGCATGCTCGCCCTGAAGCACGTCCCGGACCCGGAGGGCCTCAAGGCCCTCATCCACAGCGCTGCGGACGATGCCCAGCACCGCGGGCAGTGAGGTAGCCCTCGTGCCTTGCCGGAGCTGATCGACGATCTGGCCGACCTGCCGTACCTGTCGGAACCGCTCATCGCCGAGCACAACCAGGGGCGCGGAAACTGAGCCTCTCCTACATGGACGCCTGTGCGCTGCTGAAGCTGGTGCAGAGAGAGGCGGAAACGGATGCTCTGCGCAGGTGGCGGCGGGGCTGGGCCCAGGTACACGCCTGGTGACCTCGCAGCTCGCCGGAGTCGAGATCGCCCGGACCTTCCGGCGGGCAGGCGTCGACTGCCAGCGGGTGCCTTCCTGGTCGGCAACGCACTCTCGGGCGTTGACCAGGTCACCGTCACCGAGGAGACCCTGGCCCGCGGCGGACTATGAGGCGCAGAGGCTCGGCACCCTCGACGCCATCCATGCGGCGACGGCCGATCCCCTCCGCGGGGACCTGGACGGCTTCGTCACCTACGACAAAGAGTTGACCAGGCCATACTGGACATCGACCTGCCGAATCTGTCACCGGCCTGAGGCACGGTGCCGGCAGGGTCGGACGGGGCCCGGTCCGCTTCCGTGGAGGAGGTGCGGAGCGCGTGGGCGGGTGCCCAGGGGCGTGGATACGCGTGCTGGGGCCCCGCGTCGCGAAAGGACTCACCCCGCACGGATTCCGGCACTCACACCGGAAGCCGATGGAGGAACTCGGCGCGGAGAAGGTCCTCATGGGCCACATCGACGGCTCGGTCTCCGCGTGCTATGCCCAGTCACACCGGGCATGCGAATGCGACTGATGGCCAGTCTGACCGAGCGGTGAGAGGCAGCCCTCGATGTGCAGCAGGGCGACCCCGCCCCCCAGCACCATCCAGCGGTGCATCGGGAGGCTGTCCGTGGTTCGTAGGTCGGTCCTGCGGCTCAGAATCCAGGCTCACGCATCGCTTCCGTCATGGTGATGCCGGCGATCCCGTCCCAGGCGTCCTGCCAGACCGCCATACGGTCTCTATCCTCAGCCAGTTGGATGGCCGGGACAAGATCGTCGGGCCCGGGCTGGTGGACCGTACGGCCATCTGGCAGGTCAGTGGTGTCGCTCAGGAAAAGGTCGCGCAGGAAGGAACGGGTGCCTGAGCGCAGCTGCTCGAACACGTCGGGCTCGAACAAGTCCTCGGCGGTGACAGGTATCAGTCCGTCCCGCTGGGCGTGGATCTGGGCGTGCGCGAGCAGCCAGCACGCGCTGACGAGGATCAGAGGCGTGTCATCGCCCTGGCGGACCCGTTCGGTCCACGCCCTCCGACAGGCGGGGCAGCCGGAGTGGGCGGCAGCCGCCGCAGCCTCGGCGACGCCTTTCTCGTCCCCAGCAATCATGGCTCCGACCCCTGGCGGCAGCGTGTGACGGAGTCCGTCGGGACACTCGGACGGATCATCGTCACCTCGCGTCACCCTGCTGAGTGCCGCGTCGGCCTCGGCGAGCTCCGCTGCGGCCTTCATGAGTTGCGCCTGGGCCTGGATCGCGGCGGTCTGCTTCTCCATCGCCGCGATGTCCTCGTCCGAGACATCCCCTATCCGGAACAGCGTCTCGTTCATGCTCTGGATAGCGCCCGTCATGAAATCTGCGGGAGCCTGCGGGACCGGGTCGTCGTTCTCGTCCTTCACAGGAGGTTCCCCCTCATCGGCACGAATGGCCCGGAAGCCGTTTGCGTTCCTGCGCACCGCATCATCCAGCACCGCGACGCCGACCGATCCTACCCGCTTCGGCGAGGCCCGGTACGGCAGTTGAGGAATGGCGGACGCTGGGACGCGTTCTTCCCGGCCGTGCGTGGCTGTACTCCAGCCCTCGCCCACCGGAGCGCTCAAGCCCGGACGCGTGGCGCCGATTGCGAGCGCCGGACGTACGCCATTCACCGCACCGGGTCGCCTTGGCGCGAGAGCTGAAGCGCTGCGGCTACACCATCCGAATTCGCTGGGTTCAGCAATTCGCGAGCCTGCACAGATGAGAAGCGCTGGCCGCTGGCCCCCGTTATGTTTTTCGCGGTCCTGCAAGAGGGCCGCTGGCCTCCGGGCCCGGCATGACTGTTCCCCCCTGTAGTTCGGATGACCTGGGGGGTGGTGTCACCGGGCCCGAGGGGTGCCGTTGGAGACGCTGATGAGAGGTCCGGCTACCGCCTGGCCTGGCGCAACGCCGGGCAGCTTGCGGGTGGCAGGTCTGCATAACGTGGATGCGCGCGTACGGCGCCGACACCGTGGCCAGCACCGCACTGACGCAGTTGGGAGCACGATGTTCGGCACCGGCGACGTGGGCGTCTTCCTCGGCCTGGACGTCGGCAAGACCGCCCGCCACGGGCACGGGCTCACCCCGGCCGGCAAGAAGGTCTTCGACAAGCCCCTGCCCAACAGTGAACCGAAGCTGCGGGCCGTCTTCGAAAAGCTCGCCGCGAAGTTCGGCATCGTCCTGGTGATCGTGGACCAGCCCGCCTCCATCGGCGCTCTCCCGCTGGCCGTCGCCCGGGACGCGGGCTGCAAGGTCGCCTACCTGCCGGGGCTGGCGATGCGGCGGATCGCGGACCTCTACCCGGGCGAAGCGAAGACCGACGCGCGTGACGCCGCGGTGATCGCGGACGCCGCCCGCACCATGCCGCACACCCTGCGCTCGCTGGAACTCACCGACGAGATCACAGCCGAGCTGACCGTGCTGGTCGGATTCGACCAGGACCTGGCGGCCGAGGCCACCCGCACCTCCAACCGGATACGCGGCCTGCTCACCCAGTTCCACCCCAGCCTCGAACGCGTCCTGGGCCCCCGCCTGGACCACCAGGCCGTCACCTGGCTGCTGGAACGCTACGGCTCCCCGGCCGCCCTGCGGAAAGCCGGACGCCGCAGACTCGTCGAGCTCATCCGGCCCAAGGCCCCGCGCATGGCCGCCCGCCTCATCGACGACGTCTTCGACGCACTCGATGAGCGGACCGTCGTCGTTCCCGGCACCGGCACGCTCGATGTCGTGATCCCGTCGCTGGCGCGCTCGCTCGCCGCGGTCCACGAACAGCGCCCCGCGCTGGAAACCCAGATCGAGGCTCTGCTGGAGGCCCACCCTCTTTCGAAGGTCCTGACGTCGATGCCCGGGGTCGGCGTCAGGACCGCCGCAACACTGCTTGGTCACCGTCGGCGACGGCACCAGCTTCCCCACCGCCGCCCACCTGGCCTCCTACGCCGGCCTCGCCCCGGCGACGAAGTCCTCCGGCACCTCCATCCACGGCGAGCACGCCCCCAGAGGCGGAAACCGCCAGTTCAAACGGGCCATGTTCCTGTCCGCCTTCGCCGCCCTCCACGATCCCGCCTCCCGCACTTACTACGACAAATGCCGGAACAAGGGAAAGACCCACACACAAGCCCTCCTCCGACTCGCCCGCCACCGCATCAGCGTGCTGTTCGCGATGCTCCGCGATGGCACCTTCCACGAACCCAGAACCCCACGCCTCGCTTGACGAAAGACATAGAGGCACCCCCCCGCACGCGGACGCGGCGGCGCCCTGGGGGAGGCCAACCAAGATCTTCTCCCGAGAGGGCTCCGGAAACTGTCAGGGGCCCGTCCCGCTGTAGCGGATCAGGCCCCTGAGCTGGTGTTTCGTGAGTCGGGGTGGCGGGATTTGAACCCACGGCCTCTTCGTCCCGAACGAAGCGCGCTGCCAAGCTGCGCCACACCCCGGTGTAGCGACGACTACTCTAGCCGACCGTTTGGCGTACGGGAAATCAGGTTTCGCGGGGGGTGAGGGTGAGGAGGGTGGCCTCGGGGGGGCAGGCGACGCGGAAGGGGGTGTAGCGGTTGGCGCCGCAGCCGGCGGAGACGTGGAGGTAGGCGCGGTGGCCTGGGGTTTCGTGGGTGGAGAGGCCCTTGACGCGGGGGGCGTCGAGGTCGCAGTTGGTGACCAGGGCGCCGTAGAAGGGGACGCAGATCTGGCCGCCGTGGGTGTGGCCCGCGAGGATCAGGGGGTAGCCGTCGGCGGTGAAGGCGTCCAGGGCGCGGAGGTAGGGGGCGTGGACGACGGCCAGGGAGAGGTCGGCGTCGGTGTCCGGGCCGCCGGCGACCTCGGCGTAGCGGTCGCGGCGGATGTGGGGGTCGTCCAGGCCCGTGAGGGCGACGGTGAGGGAGGCCGCCTTGACGCGGGCGCGGGTGTTGGTGAGGTTCGCCCAGCCGGCGGCGTCGAAGGCGTCGCGCAGCTCCGGCCAGGGGTTGCGCGGGACGTTGCGGGCCGGGGCCGCGTTGCCGTTGAGGCCGTGGCGGCCGGAGAGGCGTTCGGCGAGGTAGCGCGCGGGGTTGCGGAAGACGGGGGCGTAGTAGTCGTTGGAGCCGAAGACGTAGGCGCCGGGGAAGCCGAGGAGGGGGCCGAGGGCGTCGACCGTCTCCGGGACGGCGTGGGGGTCGGAGAGGTTGTCGCCGGTGTTGATCACCAGGTCGGGGCGCAGGCCCGCCAGGGACTGGAGCCAGCGCTGCTTCTTGCGCTGGCCGGAGACCATGTGGATGTCCGAGAGGTGCAGGACGCGCAGCGGGGGGGCGCCCGCCGGGAGGACCGGCACGGCGACCCGCCGGAGGCGGAAGGACCGGGCCTCGAACCCGGCGGCGTAGACGGCGGTGCCGGCGGCGAGGGCCCCGGCGGCGAGCGGGATGCGGTAGCGGGCGCGCATGGGCTCATCGTTTCAGATGGCCGGACCTTCCGTGCCCGCTGCCACAATGGGTGCATGAGTGCATCGAAGTCTCTGAAGTCACGGCTGCAGGGCGACCTGTCGACGGCGATCAAGGCGCGGGACGAGCTGACGTCGGCAACGCTGCGGATGACGCTCGCCGCGGTGACCACCGAGGAGGTGGCCGGGAAGCAGGCCCGTGAGCTGTCCGACGACGAGGTGGTCAAGGTCATCGGACGGGAGGCGAAGAAGCGCCGGGAGGCCGCGGAGGCGTTCGAGAAGGGCGGGCGGCCGGAGCAGGCGGCCCGGGAGCGGGCCGAGGGCGAGGTGCTGGCGGCGTACCTGCCGGCGCAGCTCTCGGACGCGGAGCTGGACGAGTTGGTGGCCGCCGCCGTGGCGCAGGCCCGCGCCGAGGGGGCGGAGGGCCCGCGCGCGATGGGCGCGGTGATGAAGCTGGTGAACCCGCGGGTCGCCGGCCGGGCCGAGGGCGGCCGGGTCGCGGCGGCCGTGAAGCGGGCCCTGGCCGGGGCGTAGCGGGTCCAACGTCCCCGGCCGGGGCGTCGGGCGAACGTCCCCGGCCGGGGCGGAGCGGGCGCGGCGCGAGCGGGTGGGGCTCAGTCGTTGCGGCCCTGGCCTCCTATGAAGCCGGGGGGCCATTCGATGTCGGGCCAGTCGCCGAAGGCGCCGCCGTCGTCGCCGTCGGCGTCGTTGCCGTTGCCCCCGCCGTTGTCGTTGCCGTTGCCGCCGTCGTCACCGTCGTCGCCGCCCGGCAGGCGGTTGTCGCCGTCGTCCGGCCGGGTCGGGCGGTCGTTGCCGCGCGGGACGTTGACGTCGTTGAAGGAGGAGGCGGGAACGCCCTCCAGCGCGCCCTGCATGGCCTGGCGCCAGATCGGGCCGGCGACGCCCGCGCCGCTCGCGCGGTCGAAGTACCGGCCGCCGATGGTGAGGTTCTCCATCGGCGTCCGCCCCGCGGGGTTGCCGACGTGCACGGCGGTGGAGATGTCAGGCGTGTATCCGACGAACCACACGTCCGTCCGGTCGTCGGTGGTGCCGGTCTTGCCCGCGTTGTCGCGGTCGGTGAGGCCGGCCGACTGGCCGGTGCCGTCCTGGACGACGCCGCCCAGCATGACGTTGATCGTGTCGGCGGTGCGCTCGGACATCACACGCTCGCACTCGGCCGGCTCGACGGGCAGCTCCTCGCCGTCCGCGTCCGTGATGGAGAGGATGGCGGTGGGCGAGCAGTAGACCCCGCGGTTGGCGAAGGCGGCGTAGGCGGTGGCCATCATCAGCGGGGTGGACTCCTGGGCGCCGAGGGTGACCGAGGGCCTGAGGTGCAGGTCGGTGTCGTCGCCGCGCCGGACGCCGAGGTCGGCGGCCATCCGCACCGTCTCGCACAAGCCGATCTGCTGTTCGAGGAGGATGAAGTAGGTGTTGATCGACTGGCCGAGGGCGGAGGTCATGTCCCAGGTGCCGCGCTCGTCCTCCCGCTCGTTCTGCACGTCGTACTCGTTGGGCGTCGCCTCGTAGGGCTGGTTGTCGCAGGTGCGGAAGGAGTCGTTGTCCACCGTGATCTCGTGGTCGGTGGTGAACGTCGTGGCGGGCGAGACGCCCTGCTCCAGCGCCGCCGCGGCCGTGAAGGGCTTGAAGGTCGAGCCGGTCTGGAAGCCCGAGGTGCTGCCGCCCATGCCGGCGGAGACCGAGAGGTTGAGGACGGTCTGGTTCTGCTCCACGTCGTTGCCGTAGGGGCGGCTCTGGGCC
The DNA here is from genome assembly GCF_031845405.1 of Streptomyces boetiae. NCBI lineage: Bacteria > Bacillati > Actinomycetota > Actinomycetes > Kitasatosporales > Streptomycetaceae > Streptomyces > Streptomyces boetiae. The sequence continues at coordinate 68,888 of NZ_JAVREN010000022.1, read as the reverse complement.
ATGGAGAGGATGTGGCCGGTGCCGGGCTCGACCTGGACGACCTGGGCGGCGACCGAGTCGTCGGCGAAGACGTTCTCGGTGGCGGCCTCGGCGGCGGCCTGCTGGGCCCGCGGGTCGAGGGTGGTGCGGATGGTGAGGCCGCCCAGGGCCCACCGGTCCTCGCGGTCCTCGCGGGTCTCGCCGAAGACGGGGTTGTTCAGGAACTCCTCGCGCACGTAGTCGCAGAAGAAGCCCGCGTCGTTGACCGCGGTGATGCAGCCGTTGCGCGGCTCGCTGACGTCCAGGCCCAGGTCCCGCTCGATCGCCTCGTCGGCCTCGGCCTGGGTGATGTCCTCGGTCTCGACCATCCGCTGGAGCACGACGTTGCGCCGCTCCAGGGCCGCGTCGGGGTTGACGAGCGGGTCGTACGCGCTGGGGGACTGGACCAGGCCGGCCAGCAGCGCGGCCTCGTGCAGCTCCAGATCGGCGGCCGAGGTGGAGAAGAAGCGCTGGGCCGCGGCCTCCACGCCGTACGCCTGCTGCCCGAAATAGGTGATGTTGAGGTAGTTCTCCAGGATTTGATCCTTGGAGAGCTCCTCCTCCAGCTGGATCGCGTACTTCATCTCGCGGATCTTGCGGCCCAGGCCCGCGGCGCCCGCCTGGATCGTGGCCTCCGCCACCGCCTCGGGGTCGTCGCCCGCGGCCTCCACGAAGACGTTCTTCACGTACTGCTGGGTGAGCGTGGAGGCGCCCTCCTCGACGGCGCCGGCCCCGACGTTCCGCGTCAGGGCGCGCAGCAGGCCGCGCAGGTCGACGGCGCCGTGCTCGTAGAAGCGCTCGTCCTCGATGGCGACGATGGCCCGGCGGACGTTCTCCGACATCTCGTCCAGGGAGACGACCGTGCGGTTACGCGAGTAAACGTCCGCGATGCGGTTCCCCTCGGCGTCGAGGATCGTCGTGCGCTGGCTGAGCGGGGGCCGCTCCATGTCGGCCGGGATCTCGTCGAATCCCTCCATGGTGCCGCGCGCCGCCAGGCCCAGGGCCCCGATCGCGGGCAGCGCGAGGCCGGCCAGCACCGCGCCGGAGAGCACGCTCACCCCGAGAAACCTCGCCAGCTGCTGCGCCGGGCCCAGTCCGCCGCCGGGACGCCTTCTGCTCATGGTGTCCAGCCTAACGTTCCCAAACGCCGGACAGGAGAGCGACCGTTCGCCTAAGCTACTCACGGTTCACATAGCCGCTCGCGGCTGCGTCGCCCATCCCCCACACAGGTGGAATCGCGGGCGGGCCGCGGCGGGCACCGGCGCGAACGCCCCGGGCAGCGCCGCCGGCGAGCGCGGCGCGCTGACCAGCGCGGCAGTCGCCTCACCCGTGCGGGTGACTTCGCAATGCCCATAGTCCGATCGGGCCATCCAAGAATGGACCCACTGGGGGTGTTGTGCCGTCCTGGCCTTCCGTAACGTCCTCAACTGGCAAGGGTGAATATGCCATTGCCGCCGTGGGGGAGCCTCGATTCGGGAGAGGACGGCACCGGCATGAGCTGGGTTACCGACTGGAGTGCGCAGGCGGCCTGCCGCACGACGGATCCGGATGAACTGTTCGTACAAGGGGCTGCTCAGAACAGGGCGAAGGCGGTCTGCACGGGATGCCCGGTCCGCACGGAGTGCCTGGCCGACGCGCTGGACAACCGCGTCGAGTTCGGCGTCTGGGGCGGCATGACGGAACGCGAGCGGCGGGCGCTGCTGCGCCGGCGGCCCACGGTCACCTCCTGGCGGCGGCTGCTGGAGACGGCGCGCCTGGAGTACGAGCGCGCGGGCACGCGCCGCGGGCGCCGCAAGAGCTACGCCGAGAGCATCGAGGAGTTCGCCGGCTACGCGGACGTGGGCTGAGGCCCGGACGGAGCCGGGGGCGCCGGGCGGCGCCCGTCCCCCTGCCCGGCCAGCAGGTCCCCGACCGCGCGCAGCGCGGCCAGGTCGTGCACGTCCCCGGGCAGGGCTGCGACCTCCACGACCGGAACGTCCGGGTGCAGGGCGGTGAACCGGGCGCGGGTGCGCTCCTCGCGCGCCTGCCTGCGCACCAACTCGGCGTGCACGCGCAGCAGTCCGGCGGCGAGAAGATCGGAAGGGCCGTGGCCGACGCCGTCGTCGGCAGAAGCGGCTCGCGGGGCGGCCTCGGGAGAGGGGCGGCCGGGGCCCGGGAGCGATGTCTGTGAGCCATCCTGCCCGGGCTGATGATCGACAATGCCGTCGGGCGCAAGATTTTTTGCCTCCAGCGCCTCGGCCGCCGCGACGGCTCGCTCGGCGCTCAGCCGCACGGCTCCTCCCCCGCTCCCCGAGCCCGCCGGCCCGCCGCCCCCCGGGCCCCAACCGGCGGGCAGCGTCACCCGGTTGAGGACCAGCCCGGCCAGCGGCATCCGGTCGGCGGCCAGCCGGTCCACGAAGTACGCCGCCTCGCGCAGCGCGTCCCGCTCCGGCGCGGCCACCACCAGGAAGGCCGTGCCGCGGGCCTGGAGCAGCCGGTAGGTCGCGTCCGCCCTGGCCCGGAACCCGCCGAACATCGTGTCCATGGCCGCCACGAAGGTCTGCACGTCGCGCAGCAGCGCCCCGCCCAGCACCTTCCCCAGCGTGCCGGTGAACAGGCCGAGCCCGGCCATGCCCAGGCTCATCACCTTCCGCCCGGCCCGGCCGCCCGCCTTGGCCGGGGCCATCAGCACGCGGATGAACCGGCCGTCGAGGAAGGACCCGAGCCGCTGCGGGGCGTCGAGGAAGTCCAGCGCGGAGCGGCTGGGCGGGGTGTCGACCACGATCAGGTCCCACTCGCCGCGGGCCGCGAGCTGCCCGAGCTTCTCCATGGCCATGTACTCCTGCGTCCCCGCGAACCCGGCCGACAGCGCCTGGTAGAAGGGGTTCTCCAGGATGGCGCGGGCCCGGGCGGGCGGCGCGTGCGCCTCGACGATCTCGTCGAAGGTGCGCTTCATGTCCAGCATCATCGCGAACAGCTCCCCGCCCCCGGCCTCTTCGGCCCCCGCCACCGGCCGGGGCGTGTTGTCCAGCTCGGTCAGGCCGAGGGACTGCGCCAGCCGCCTGGCGGGGTCGATCGTCAGCACGACGACCCGCCGCCCGCGTTCCGCCGCGCGCAACGCCAGCGCCGCGGCCGTCGTCGTCTTGCCCACGCCGCCGGAGCCGCAGCACACGACGATCCGCGTGCCGGGGTCGTCGATCAGGGGGTCGACCTCCAGGGCGGGGGAGCCGATCTCCCGTTCGGGAGAAGGGAATTCCGACGCGGACATCCTTCCGGCCTCCTCACCAGTCCAGCTCGCGCAGCCGACGCGCGAGCCGGTACAGGCCCGCGAGGTCGGCGCCGTCGGGGAGCAACGGCAGCTCGTGCACCGGGCGTTCGAGGGCGCCCAGGCCGGCGCGCAGGCGTTCCTCCAGCGCCGCGCGGCGCGCGTGGGCGCGCCCCTGGGCCAGCAACGGCCCGGCCAGGCGGCGGGAGTTGGGCAGCCCTGCGCGGCGCAGCGCGGCGGCCACCTCGGTCGCGGGAACGCCGGAGGGGTCGGGGAACTCCAGCGGCGGACGCGTCATGTTGACCACCACGGCGCCCACCGGCAGGCCTGCGGCGCGGAGTTCGGCGACGCCGTCGGCGGTCTCCTGGACCGGCATCTCCTCCAGCAGCGTCACGAGGTGGACGGCCGTCTCGGCGGACTTCAGCACCCGCATCACGGCCTGGGCCTGGTGGTGCACGGGGCCGACCCGGGCCAGGCCCGCGACCTCGTCGTTGACCGCGAGGAAGCGGGCGATGCGGCCGGTGGGCGGGGCGTCCATCACCACGGCGTCGTAGGCGCGGCCCTCGCCGCCGGGGCCGCGGCGGCGGACCGCCTCGCAGACCTTGCCGGTCAGCAGCACGTCGCGCAGCCCGGGCGCGACGGTGGTGGCGAAGTCCACGGCCCCCAGGCGGCGCAGGGCGCGGCCGGCGGTGCCGAGCTTGTAGAACATCTGGAGGTAGTCGAGCAGGGCGAGTTCGGCGTCGATGGCCAGGGCCCAGACCTCGCCGCCGCCGGGGCCGATGGCGATCCGGCGCTCCTCGTAGGGCAGCGCCTCGGTCTCGAAGAGCTGGGCGATGCCCTGCCGCCCCTCGACCTCGACCAGCAGCGTGCGGCGGCCCTGCTCCGCGAGCGCGAGGGCGAGCGCGGCGGCGACGGTCGTCTTGCCGGTGCCGCCTTTGCCGCTCACCACGTGCAGTCTGCTCACCCCATCGAGCCTAGGCGAGCGGCGGCGAACGCCGGGGGCGGGGGCGGGAGCGGGCGGGGGGACCGGGCGGGAGCGGACGGCGGGGCCGGGACGGCTGGCTAGAGTGAGCCGCATGACGAAGTGGGAATACGTGACCGTGCCGCTGCTGGTGCACGCGACCAAGCAGATCCTGGACAACTGGGGCGAGGACGGCTGGGAGCTGGTCCAGGTCGTGCCCGGCCCGAACCCGGAGCAGCTCGTCGCCTACCTGAAGCGGCCGAAGGCGGCGGGCGGCGCGTGAGCGCGGTCGAGGCGCGGCTGGCGGACCTGGGCCTGACGCTGCCGGAGGTGGTGCCGCCGGTGGCGGCCTACGTCCCGGCCGTCCGCACCGGCCCGTACGTCTACACCTCGGGCCAGGTGCCGCTGGTGGACGGCGAGTTGCCGGCCGCGGGGAAGGTCGGCGAGGCGGTGACCCCGGAGCGCGCGCGGGAGCTGGCGCGGATCTGCGCGCTGAACGCCCTGGCCGCCGTGAAGTCGGTCGCGGGCGACCTGGACCGCGTCCGCCGCGTGGTGAAGGTCGTCGGCTACGTCGCCTCGGCCCCCGGCTTCACCGGCCAGCCGCAGGTGGTCAACGGCGCGAGCGAGCTGCTCGGCGCGGTCCTGGGCGAGCGCGGCCAGCACGCCCGCAGCGCGGTCGGCGTGACGGTCCTCCCGCTCGACGCCCCCGTCGAGGTCGAGCTGCTGGTGGAGCTGGACGGCGCGGAGGACTGAGAACGGCCCCGGCCCGGGGCGTTGAGGACGGCGCGCCGCCCCGCGCGTTGACGCGACGGCCCGCCCCGGACGTTGACGCGACCCGCCGCCCCGGACGTTGACGCGACGCGCCGCCCCGGGCGTTCTCCCCGGGGGACGCGCCCGGGGCCGGGCGGGGGTTCCGCGGGGCGGGGCGGAGAATGGGCAGATGACTGAGAAGCCGATGCCCGAGTGGGAGAAGCGGTTCCGGGCGCCCCGGGTGGGCCTGCCGGAGTGGGCCGAGGACGCGCCGGAGCGGTCGTTGTTCGTGTCGAACGCGACGGGGACGTTCGAGCTGTACGCCTGGGACCGCGCCACGGGCGAGCAGCGGCAGGCCACGGACCGGCCGAACGGGACCGTGGACGGGACGCTCTCCCCGGACGGCGCGTGGGTGTGGTGGTTCTCCGACACGGACGGCGACGAGTTCGGCGTCTGGATGCGGCAGCCCTTCCACGGCGGACCGGATCAGCCCGCCGCGCCCGGCCTGGAGCCGGCGTTCTCCGCGGGCCTGGCGCTGGGCCGGGACGGCACCGTGGTCGTCGGCCGGATGACGGACGAGGACGGGACCACGCTGCACGTCCTGCCGCCGGGCGGCGAGCCCCGCGAGATCTACCGGCACCGGCAGTCCGCCGGGGTCGGGGACCTGTCGCACGACGGGGCGCTGCTGGCGATCGAGCACACCGAGCACGGCGACGCCATGCACTCGGCGGTCCGGGTGGTCACGCCCGAGGGCGCGCCGGTGGCCGAGCTGGACGACACCGAGGGCGGCACGAAGGAACTCGGCCTCTACGTCCGGGGGTTCGCGCCCGTCTCCGGGGACCCCCGGCTGCTGCTGGGGCACCAGCGCCGCGGGCGCTGGGAGCCGATGATCTGGAACCCGCTGACCGGCGAGCAGACCGAGCTGCCCGAGGTGAACGACGCGCTGCCCGGCGACGTGTACGCACAGTGGTTCCCGGACGCCTCCGCGCTGCTGCTCGCGCACAGCCACCACGCGCGCAGCGAGCTGTGGCGCTACGAGCTGGCCACCGGCGAGCTGATCCGCTTCGACACCCCCGCCGGCTCCGTCTCCGGCTGCACCGCACGGCCCGACGGCTCCGCCGAGTACCTGTGGTCCTCGGCCGCCGAGCCGCCGCAGGTGCGGACCACGGCCGAGCCCGGCCGCGTGGTGCTCGACCCGCCGGGGATGCGCGCCCCCGCCTCGCTGCCGGTGACGGACGCGTGGGTGGAGGGGCCGGGCGGCCCGGTGCACGCCCTGGTGCAGCGGCCGGCCGAGGGCGAGGGGCCGTTCCCCACCGTCTTCGAGATCCACGGCGGGCCGACCGCACACGACACCGACGCCTTCGCGGCCGGTCCCGCGGCCTGGCTCGACCACGGCTTCGCGGTGGTCCGGGTCAACTACCGCGGCTCCACCGGCTACGGCCGCGCCTGGACGGACGCGCTGAAGCACCGCGTCGGCCTGATCGAGCTGGAGGACATCGCGGCCGTGCGCGCCTGGGCCGTCGAGTCCGGCCTGGCCGACCCGGAGCGGCTGGTGCTGACCGGCGGCTCCTGGGGCGGGTACCTGACGCTGCTGGGCGTCGGCGCGCAGCCGGAGGCGTGGACGGTCGGCGTGGCCGCGGTGCCGGTGGCCGACTACGTGGCCGCGTACGAGGACGAGATGGAGGCCCTCAAGGCGCTGGACCGGACGCTGCTGGGCGGCACGCCTCAGGAGGTGCCCGAGCGCTGGGAGGCGTCCTCGCCGCTGACGTACGTGGACGCGGTGCGCGCGCCGGTGTACATCTCGGCCGGGGTGAACGACCCGCGCTGCCCGATCCGGCAGATCGAGAACTACGTGGACCGGCTGGCCTCGCGCGGCCACCCGCACGAGGTGTACCGGTACGACGCCGGGCACGGCTCGCTGGTGGTGGAGGAGCGGATCAAGCAGGTGGCGCAGGAGATCGCGTTCGCGCGGCGGCACCTTCCGGCTCCCGCGGGGCGGGCGGCGCGCTAGCGCCGGGCGGCGGCGGCAGCCCGAGCTCGGCGTCCCGGCGGGCCTCCACCTCCCGCCGGAACAGCCGGTACCACATGAAGACGGCGAACCCGGCGAAGACGAACCACTCGCCGGTGTAGCCCAGGTTCTGGAAGGCGTCGAGGTCCAGGCCGGTGCCGGTCGGGGCCTCGGCCGGGACCGCGCGCAGCGGCGGCGCGGCGTCGGCGGCCCGGACGGTGAGCCAGAGGTCGGCGACCTCGTAGGGAAGGACGTTGACCAGGGCCGCGGCGCTGATCACGCCGAGCTGGCCGTCGGGCAGGCCGGTGATCCTGCCCTCGGCCTCGCTGGGCGACTCGGACGCCTGAACGGCCCCGGTGACCGTGACCTCGCCCTCCTGCGGCGCGGGCACCTCGCCGGGGTCGTCGGCGTCGCCGGGGAGCCAGCCGCGCACGATCGGCACGGCCGGGCCGCCGTCCGCCGGGCGCAGCGGGGTCAGGACGTAGAAGCCGGCGGCGCCCTCCAGGCGGCGTCCGGGCACGAGGAGCTGGTGTCCGGGGTCGAAGGCGCCGGTGACGGCGGCCTGTTCGCCGACCGTGTCCGAGGTCAGGGGCAGCAGCTCCTCCAGCGGCCTCGGCTCGGCCGCGCCCTCCCCCTCGGCGCGCTCCTGCTGCCGCCCGTGGGCGTCGACCTGCTCCTGGAAGCGGCCGAGCTGCCACGACCCGGCTACCAGGCAGACGGGGACGGCCAGCACGAGGAAGACGTTGATGGCCCACCAGCGCGGGGTCAGGAGAAAGCGGTAGCCGGACACGCGCTCCACGGTACTTCCCCGCTTCCCGCGCTCCGGACGGGGCCGGTCGGCGGGCCGCCCCGGGCGCGGTCAGGCCGGGGAGGCTTCCAGGACGCCCGTGCGGTAGACCGTGCCGGTGCAGGTGCCCTCCAGGCGGATCTCGGCGGCCTCGGGGGCGCCGGCCTCCGGGGTGTAGCGCAGCACGACCGCGTCGTCCGCGGGCGTTTCCGAGCCGTCGCCGCCGCTGCCGCCGGAGGTGGGGTCGCCGCCGCCGGACGGCTCGCCGCCGCCGTCCTCGGAGGTGGTGCCGTCGCCGCCGGGCTCGCCGGGCGCGGCGCCCTCGGCGGCCAGCGGGTCGGCGGTCTCGGTGGGCGGGGTCTCGCTCGGCTCGGGGCCGGGCCCCGCCGGGGCGGCCTCGCACGTGCCCGAGGCGGCGGCCGAGGACTCCGGCACCCACGCGAACCTGACCTCGTACGCCCCGCCCGGCGGCAGCACCAGCTCCTCGACGGCCTCGTCGGGCGCGGGCAGGCCGGTCGCCCGGTCGCCCTCGGTGCGGTCCACGATCTGCACGTCGGAGGTGGCCTCCTGGCCGGTGGCGGCGGGGAGGGCGGCCAGCTCGCCCGTGCCGTCGACGCGGCAGGTCTCGTCGGAGACGTTGGCCAGCCGGATGAGGCCGTAGATGCGGCCCTGGGCGTCCGGCGGGTCCAGTTCCGTGCGCACCTGGCCGAGCTGGCCACGGCCGCAGGCGGGGGAGATGACGTTGAGGCTGCCGCCGGGGCCGGAGGGAACGCCCGTGGTCTCGGCGCCGGGGTCCTCGCCCGGCTCGGTGCCGCTGCCGGGCTCGCCGCCCCCGGGTCCGGCGGGCAACGGACTCTCGCCGTCCGAGGGGAACCCGTCCAGCGGCCCGTTCTCCCCGTCCGTGGCGAGGCCGCCCTCGAACGCGCCGTGCCCGTCGGCGACTGTGGCGCCGCCGTGGCCGCCGCCGCCGATCTGCGAGGCGGTGGACATCAGCAGGGGCGCGCCGAGGCCGAGCAGCGCGACGGCCGCCGCGGCGCCCACCAGCGCCTGCTTGCGCCGGCGCCGCCGGGAGGGCACGGCCCGCTGCAGCCGCTCCAGCGAGCCCCGGGAGGGCTCGACGCCGTCGACGACGTCCCGCAGCAGCCGCCGCAGCGCCTCCTCGGGATCGACGGAGGCGGGGCCGTGCCGCGGCGTGCCCGCGTCGGAACGCCCGCCCGCGGCGCGGCTGCCGGGCGCGACACCCCGGGGGCCGCCGTCGGCGGCGCCCACCGGGATGTCCTCGGTGCCGTGGCCCGGGGCCCCGTCGGAAGCGCCGGCCGGGACGCCGCCGGGCCCGTTGTCCCGAGCGGCGCCGGGGCCGTTGTCCCGAGCCGCGCCCGGGTCCTCGGCCGGTGCGTCGGCGGGGGAACGTCCGTCCCGCGCGCCGTCGCGGGCGTGCGCGCGTGCGGGCGCGGGCCGTTTCTCCGGGGTGTGCCGGGCGGCCGGCCCGTCGCCGGGGGGCGGCGGCAGGCCGGGATCTCGGTCGTTCATCGAGCCGCCTCCATGGCGACGCGCAGGGCGGCGATGCCGCGGGAGCCGTACGCCTTCACCGAGCCGGCGGAGATGCCGAGGGTCTTGGCGACCTCGGCCTCGGTCATGTCCGCGAAGTAGCGCAGCACCAGCACCTCGCGCTGGCGGCGCTGGAGGCCGCGCATGGCCTGTATCAGGTCGGCACGCTCCAACTGCTCGTACGCGCCCTCCTCGGCGCTGGCCATGTTCGGCATCGGCTTGGAGAGGAGCTTCAGGCCGAGGATGCGGCGGCGGAGCGTGGAGCGGGAGAGGTTGACCACCGTCTGGCGCAGGTAGGCCAGGGTCTTCTCGGGGTCGCGGACGCGGCTGCGCGCCGAGTGGACGCGGATGAACGCCTCCTGGACCACGTCCTCGCAGGAGGCGGTGTCGTCCAGGAGCAGCGCGGCGAGGCCGAGCAGCGAGCGGTAGTGCGCCTGGTAGGTCTCGGTGAGGTAGTCGATGGTGGTGCCGACGGCAGCGGTGCTCTCAGCCATCGTCTCGTCGCCCACCGCCGCCTCGCCGCCCGCCGGGGCGGGGATGCGGGCCGGCCGCGCGGCCGGCAGGGGTGCGGTCACGGGTGTGCTCCCGCCCGCGGGCCTGCGGGACCCGGCCGCCACTGGGGGGAACACGAAGAGAACGTCTGCAACCTCTGCCACGCCTGTTGGACATGCTCTCCCCCGCAAAGGTTGTACGGCGCAGGCAGGCTGAGCCGCTTTGCGTAGCCACGCCCCATTCGTGCCGCCTGCCGTCGATGTCCTGATGTGCCAGCGTTCACGGCGCGTTCGCCGCGCCGCGCGCCCCGTGCGGTGCACTAAAGACGCTCCCCGCACCGCTTTCGGTTCCTTCAGGCGGTGCGGGGAGTTGAAATCGTCCCCCGGCGGTTCGGTCGCGAGCAAGCCATACAGCCCTACGAGTTGATTACGAGAGCTTCACAAATGGCCGAGATCGATCGCGGGCCGATCAACGTCCGTTCAGGCGTCCGTTCAGCGGCCGGTGCCCCCGTAGACCACGGCCTCGTCGGTGTCGCTGTCCAGGCCGAACGCCGAGTGCACGGCGCGCACCGCGGCCTGCACATCGTCCTCGCGCGTGACCACGGAGATCCGGATTTCGGACGTCGAGATCAGCTCGATGTTGACCCCCGCGTTGGACAGGGCCTCGAAGAAGGTGGCGGTCACGCCGGGGTTGGTCTTCATGCCGGCGCCGACCAGGGAGATCTTGGCGATCTGGTCGTCGTAGCGCAGGGCCTCGAAGCCGATCGAGCCGCGCCGCTTCTCAAGGGCCTCGATCGCGCGGCGCCCCTCGTCCTTGGGGAGGGTGAAGGAGATGTCGGTCAGACCGGTGGCCGCGGCCGAGACGTTCTGCACCACCATGTCGATGTTGATCTCGGCGTCGGCCACCGTCCGGAAGATCACCGCGGCCTCGCCCGGCTTGTCCGGGACGCCGACGATCGTGACCTTGGCCTCGGAGGTGTCGTGCGCGACCCCCGAGATGATTGCCTGCTCCACCGCGCGACCTCCTTGTGGTTGCCTGCTGACCCAGGTGCCTTCGAGCCCCGAGAACGAGGACCGGACGTGGATCGGGATGTTGTACCGCCGGGCGTACTCCACGCAGCGGTGCAGGAGCACTTTCGAACCGGAGCTGGCCAGCTCCAGCATGTCCTCGAAGGCGATCCAGTCGATCTTGCGCGCCTTCTTGACCACCCGCGGATCGGCCGTGAACACGCCGTCGACGTCCGTGTAGATCTCGCAGACCTCGGCGTCCAGGGCGGCGGCCAGCGCGACGGCCGTGGTGTCGGAGCCGCCGCGCCCGAGGGTGGTGATGTCCTTGCTGCTCTGCGAGACGCCCTGGAACCCGGCGACGATCGCGATGTTCCCGCGGTCCACGGAGGAGCGGATACGCCCCGGCGTGACGTCGATGATCCGCGCCTTGCCGTGCACCGAGTCGGTGATGACGCCCGCCTGGCTGCCCGTGAACGACTGCGCCTCGTGCCCCAGGGACGTGATCGCCATCGCCAGCAGCGCCATGGAGATCCGCTCGCCCGCGGTCAGCAGCATGTCCAGCTCGCGGCCGGACGCCACCGGCGACACCTGGCCCGCGAGATCGATCAGCTCGTCCGTCGTGTCGCCCATCGCGGAGACCACGACCACGACCTGGTGGCCGTTCTTCTTGGTCTCGACGATCCGCTTGGCGACGCGCTTGATGCCCTCGGCATCGGCCACGGAGGAGCCACCGTACTTCTGCACGACAAGGCCCACGTGTCCTCGCTCCTCGTTCTCTTACTCTCCGTGGCCGAAAACCGGCCACAGCCGGATGAAGTCTACCGAGCGTGCATCCTCGCGCCGCCCGTCCAGCGAGCACCCCTGCCCGCCAGTAGCGGTGACACGCGGAAACTTGCCCGAAACGTTACCGATGTCACACGGGTTGCCGCGCGCCCCGGGCGTTGCCCCCTCGCCCCGCTCAACAGACTTCCCGGGCCTTCCCGCCGCTGGTTTCCGACGCGTACCGTGACGGGTGTACGGGAACGGCCGGCCCTGCCACGCGGGCCGGGTGAGGAGAGGGACCGATGAGCGGCGGTGGCGGCGACGCCGGCGAGGCCACGTTCAGGACCGTGGTGCGCGGCGAGCCCATCGAGGTGCCCGCGACGATCGACGGCATCCGGGCCACGCTGAGCGAGGACGAGGCCGACGCCTTCGACCGGGAGGTGGGCCGCACGCCCGCGACCCGGCTCCCGCTGGTGCTGACCCGGTGGGCCCTGCTGCACACGGGCGCCCGCGAGGAGGACGACGAGGTGGTCGCGCGGCTGCGGCGGGGTGACTTCAGCGGGTGCGTCCCGGGGGAGGACCTGCCGGAGTCGGGTGCCGCGTGAGGCACCGGGGCGACGGGCAGGCCACCACCCCGGACGAGGGCTACCGCGTCCAGTACTCCCCCACCGCGGAGGACGCGCTCGACGCCATGGGCGAGGTGCAGCGCGCACGGTTCGAATCGGGCATGCGGACGCTGGCCGCCGCCCCCTACGGGCAGGACTCCGAGGCGATCAAGGGCGAGCGCGACTACCGGCAGGCGTACGTCCCTGACGCGATCATCGTGTACTACGTCAGCGCGGGGGTGCTGCTGGTCACCGTGGTGCGGATCGTGCACGGGGCGCCGCGGCGGAGGCGTCCGGCCTGAGGGGCGGGCCCCGGCCTGAGGGGCGGGCGCCCCCCATATCGCCCTAAAGTTCCTTTATGGGAGAGTCCGATTCCGCCGCGGCCCTTGACGTGCCGCTGCTGCGGGCGACGGAAACGGCCGGGGCGCACGTGGGCGCCGTCTTCCTGCTGCCGCCGCCCGGGCCGGAGCGGGCCGAGATCCTGACGATGGCCGCGGTGACCGGGGTCCCGGCCTCGGTCGCCGAGCCGTGGTGGCGGGTCGCGCTGCACGCGCCGGGTCCGGTCACCGACGCTATCCGCCTGGGGCGGCAGCTGTGGCTGCCGCCCGACGAGCTGGCCCGGCGCTACCCCCGGACGGCCCTGTCCCTGCCGTACGAGTTCGTCTCCGCGTACCTGCCCCTGGAGTCCGAGGAGGGCGACGGGCCCTGGGGGACGCTGACGCTGCTGTGGCCGGCGGACCACCCGCCGCGGCCCTCGGAGGCCGACCGCGCGGCGGCCCGGACCAGCGCGTCCCGCCTGGCCGCGGTGCTGCGCGACGCGGCGCGGTCGGGAAACCCGGTCGCGGCGCCCGACCGCCCGCGCGAGTCGACGCCTCCCCGCACCCGCGTGCCCGGACGCTCCGAGGCGCTGGCGGCCGTCGACTTCGCCGACCGCCTCCCCGAGGGCGCCTGCGGGCTTTCCCTCAACGGCCGCGTGACGTTCGCCAACACGGCCGCCGCCCGCCTCCTCGGCGTCCCCACTCCCGCCGACCTCCTCGGCCCGCCCCTGTGGGAACGCCTCCCCTGGCTCTCCGACCCGGACTACGAGGACCGCTACCGCGCCGCCGTCATCAGCGGCACCCCCATCACCTTCACCGTCCACCGGCCGCCGTCGCAGTGGCTCCGCTTCACTCTGAGTCCTGACGCGACGGGCTTGAGCGTCCGGATCCGGCCGACGGGGCCGGGGGGCCGGGACGGTCCGGAAGGGGGTCCCGGTCCGGAGCGGGCGGGAGCCGAGGTCACGGAACGGCCGCACGCGGCGGACCGCCCCGGGGCCGTCGCACCGCCGGGTGCGGCGGGACGGGCCGGGACGACGGAACGGCTCGAGGCCGAGGAGTCGTCGCGAGCCGCGCAACGGCCGGGAGCGCCGGAACGACCGAAGCCCGGCGACGCGACGAGTGGCCCGCGACGACGGGGCGCGCCGGGACGAGGACCGGCGACGGACGTTGGACCCGAGCCCCCGCAAGCGCCGGAGGCAACGGACGGCCCGGAGCCCCCGCCAGCGCCGGGCGAACCGAAGGCGGCGGGACGGCCCGACATCGGCGAACGCCCGAAGCCCCCGGAGGCAACGGAAAGCCCGCACCGGCAGGCAAAGCCGGGCCGGCCGGAGGCTCCGGAGCGGCCAAGGGCCGCGGACGGGCCGCGCGCGGCGGGGCAGCGCGGAAGGCCGGGCCGGCGGGAGGCGCCGGAAGGCGCGGATGCGGCGGGACGGCCGGCGGAGCCGGATCAGTCGCGGAGCACGGACCGGGCGGCGGAGGCGCAGGGAAGTCCAACGCGGCCGGAGGCGTCCGAAGCGCCGGAGCGGGAGCGGTCACGGGCCCGCGACAGTGCGGAGGCGCCAGGCAGTTCGGCGCAGCCGCAAACGCCCGAAGCACCGGGCCGGCCTCACGCGCCCGCAGGCCCGGCGCAGCCGGAGGATCCCGCACCTCGAAGCCCGGCGCCGCCGGAGGCCCCCGCGCCCGAGCCCTCCCAGACCTCGCCGACGCCGACGGAAGCGGCGGCCCATGCTCAGGCCGCCGCGCCCAGCGGCCTGCACGTGGCCAATCCCGCCCGCGTCGAGGACGCGGGCGGGCGGACCGTGCGGGCCGGCGCCCTCTACCGCCTGGTGCAGCTGGCGGGCGCGCTCGCCGAGGCGGCCGGCGTCCAGGACGTCGTCGAGTTGCTCGCGATGCAGGTACTGCCGGCGTTCGACGCCCAGGGCGTCGTCCTGTTCAGCGCGGAGGGGCGGAAGCTGCGCCTGATGGCCTACCGCGGCTACGAGCCGACGGCGATGGAGGCGTTCGACGGGCTGCCGATGCGCCGGCGTTCCGCCAGCCCGGCCACTCGTGCCCTCCTCGACGGAGAGCCCAGCTTCTTCTCCTCCCCGGACGAGCTGGAGGACCGTTACCCCGGCCTCCCCCGCACCGTCGGCAAGGCCGCCTGGGCCTACCTGCCGCTGATCGTCTCCGGGCGCCCGGTCGGCTGCTGCATCCTCTCCTACGACCGCCCCCACCACTTCTCCCGCGAGGAGCGCACGACCATGACCTCGCTGGGCGGCCTCATCGCCCAGGCGCTGAACCGGGCGCGCATCTACGACGACACGCGCCAGCTCGCGCACCGGCTCCAGAAGGGCCTGCTGCCCAGCCGCCTGCCGGAGATCGGCGGCCTGTCGGCGGCGGCCCGCTACCTGCCCGCCACCCGCGGCCTGGAGATCGGCGGCGACTTCTACGACGTGATCGAGGTGGACGCGGGGGGCTGCGCGGGCGCGGCCATCGGCGACGTGCAGGGGCACAACGTGACGGCCGCCGCGCTGATGGGCCAGGTCCGCACGGCCGTTCACGCCATGGCCGGGGCGGCCCCGGGCGAGGTGCTGGAGCGCGCGAACCGCCTGCTGACCGACCTCAACCCCGGCCTGTTCACAAGCTGCGTCTACGTGCACCTGAACCTCCGGACCCGGCGCGCCCTGCTGGCCAACGCCGGCCACCCCCCGCCCCTCCTGCGCCACCCCGACGGGCGGGTGACCGCGCTGCGCGTGGAGCCGGGGCCGTTGCTCGGGGTGATGCCGGGGGCGGTGTACCCGGTGCTCGACGCGGACCTGCCGGAAGGGAGCGTGCTGGTGCTGTACACGGACGGGCTGATCGAGACGCCGGGCGAGGACCTGGACGCCTCGGTCGCGGGCCTGGCGCGGGCGGTGGCGGCGGTGCCGGAGGACGCGCCGGTGGACGCGGTGGCGGACGAGCTGCTGGCGGGCGTGCAGGCGCGCGTGCGGGTGCGCAACGACGACATCGCGCTGCTGGTGCTCAGCCTGGGGTAGTTCGCGCGGTCGCGTCCTCCCCGGCCCGGTCCGCGGCGGAACGGCCCTCCGCCCGGTCGTAGGCCGCGCGGGCGTGCCGAACCCTGTCCATGTGCTCCTCGGCCCAGGACGGCGCGGGGCGGCTGACGCTGCGGGTCGCGGAGACGCTGCCGCTGGAGCGCGCGGCGACGGCGCACGAGCGGCCGGCCAAGGGCGGCGTCCGGGGCCGCCTCGTCCTCCTCCCCTGAGGGGAGGACCGGGATCCCCCTCGGGGACTCCCCCCTCGACTCCCCGCGCCCGGGGCGGCGGGCGCGGGGCGACGACACAGGGTGGCCGCCCGGGACGGCATGCGCGGGGCCGAACGCCCCACCGTGCGCCGCCCGTTCCCCTCCTACTGCTGCGCCGGGGACTTCAGGCCGAGCGGCGTGGCGATCTCCGCCTCCATGACCCGGCCGGCCTGGCGTTCCAGGTCGCCGTCCTCGGCGTCGCTGTCCGTGTCGAGCCCGTCCAGCTCGGCCAGCGGCGTGTCCAGCCGGACGTGCGCGACGAGCGACTGGAGGGCGCGCAGGGCGGCGCTGGCGGTGGGGCCCCAGTTCGACAGGTAGGAGAACTGCCACCACCACAGCGCCTCGCTGACCCGCCCGGCCCGGTAGTGGGCCATGCCGTGGCGCAGGTCGGTGAGGATGTCCGCCAGGTCGTCGGAGATGCGGGCCGCGACCGGCGTGCTGCGCGGGACGTAGGGGTCGAACACCTCGGAGTAGACGTCCACCGGCGCCAGGAGCTCCGCCAGCCGCTGCCGGAGCTCGTCCATGTCGGGCTCGGGGCCGGTGTCCGGCTCGTACCGCTCCTCGGGCAATATGTCCTGGTATGCGCCCAACCGGCCGCCGGCCAGCAGGACTTGGGAGATCTGGAGGAGCAGGTAGGGCACCGCGCTGTCGGGGTCGTCGCCCTTGGCCACCTCGGTGACGGCGACGATGAAGCTCTCCACCTGATCGGCGATCTGCACGGCGAAGCTGTCGGGACCGGCGCCCGGCCCGTGCGGCGCCGCGCCGCGCGGTGCCTCGTGCGGCGCGGCGTTCGCGCCCTCGTTCGTCTCGGACATCTCGGACATCACGCGGCGGGCACCTCCCTGGCCGTCACCGTCGCGTCTGCGTTATACATCGAGCAGCCGCCTCCCCTCGAAGGCTCGACCCAGGGTGACCTCGTCGGCATACTCCAAGTCTCCCCCGACCGGCAGGCCGCTGGCCAGCCGGGTGACCCGAAGTCCGAGGGAGCCGACCATGCGGGCCAGGTAGGTCGCGGTCGCCTCGCCCTCCAGATTCGGGTCGGTGGCCAGGATCAGCTCCGTGACCCCGCCGTCCGCGAGCCGCGCCAGCAGCTCCCTGATCCGCAGATCATCGGGGCCGACGCCGTCGATCGGGCTGATCGCCCCGCCCAGCACGTGGTACCGGCCGCGGAACTCGCGGGTGCGCTCGATGGCCACCACGTCCTTCGGCTCCTCGACCACGCAGATCACCGCGGGGTCGCGCCGCGGGTCCTGGCAGACGCGGCAGCGCTCCTCCTGGGCGACGTTGCCGCAGACGGCGCAGAACCGCACCTTCTCCTTGACCTCGGTCAGCGCGTGGGCGAGGCGGCGGACGTCGGCCGCCTCCGCCTGGAGGATGTGGAACGCTATCCGCTGCGCGCTCTTGGGGCCCACGCCGGGCAGCCGCCCCAGCTCGTCGATGAGGTCCTGGACCACCCCCTCGTACATCAGAACGGCAGCCCGGGGATGCCGCCGCCGCCCGTGAGGCCCTGCGCCAGGGGGCCGAGCTTGGCCTTGGCCAGCTCCTGGGCGGCCTTGTTCGCGTCGCGGACGGCGGCGAGCACCAGGTCGGCGAGGGTCTCGGTGTCCTCGGGGTCCACGGCCTTGGGGTCGATCTCCAGCGCCGTCAGCTCGCCCGAGCCGGTTACCGTGGCCTTGACCAGGCCGCCGCCCGCGGAACCCTCCACCGGCGTCTCGGCCAGCTCCTGCTGCGCCGCGGCGAGATCCTGCTGCATCTTCTGGGCCTGCTGCAGCAGCTGCTGCATGTCGACCCCTCCACCAGGGAACACGGCCTCACTCCAGGCTCGTCGACGACGTTTCCGTCCCCTGAGCCTACGGGCTCAGGGGGCCACGGTCTCACTCGTGGTGAAACTCCTCGATAACGGTCGCCCCCAGCTCGCGGACGATCAGCTCGTATCCGGTCAGCGCCGTGTCGTCCAGGTCGGGGTCGTCCTCGGCCGGGATGTCGTCCTCGACCGCCACCGGCGGGGGCGGAGGGGGCGGTGCCGGCTCGGCGGCAGGCGGGGCGGCCGACGGCTCGGGCGCGGGCCTCGGGACCGGGGCGGGGGGAGCCTGCTGAGGGCCGGGCGGCGGCTGCTGGGGCGGGCCAGGCGGCTGGGGCGGGCCAGGCGGCTGGGGCCGCGGGAGCCCGCCCCCGCCTCCGGCGCCGCCGCCTTCCCCGCCCACCACGGCCTCGATGCGCCACTGCCCGCCGAGCACGGCGGCGAGCGCCTGGCGCAGCACGTCCTCGCTGCCGCCGGTGACGAAGCTCTCCCGGGCGCCGGGAGTGCTGAACCCCAGCCGCAGCAGGCCGCCCTCGGCGCCGAGGATCTGGGCGTTCTGACTGAGGAGGATCCAGGTGTAGCGGCGCTTGCCCTTCACCGCGTCCAGGACGTTGGGCCACACCTGCCGCAGCCGCCCGGGGTCGCCGGCCCCCTGCGCGGCGGGCGCGGGCGCGGCCGGGCTCGCGGGGGGGGCCGCCGGTCCGGGGGCGGCCGGGGGCGTTGCCCCTCCTCCGGGCCAGGCGCCGGGCCGCTGCCCCGGCCCACCGGCCTCCCGCGCGCCGGGCCAGGCCCCGGGCCGCGCGCCGGGAGGCGACTCGGGCGCGGGGGGGCGTTCGACGGCAGGGGCCGGCGGCGGGGCCGCGGGCGCCGGGGCCGCCTCGGGCGGGGGCGGCGGCGCCTCCGTCACGGGCCCCGGTGCCGGAGGCACCGGGGCCGGCACCGCTTGTACGGGAGCCACGGGCGCGGAGGGCACACCGGCCGCCCCTCCCACTCCGGCCCCTCCCCCTCCCGCGCGCTCCAGCCTGTCCAGCCGGCTGAGCAACGCCCGGTCGTCCGCGTACGCCGCCGGCAGCAGCACCCGTGCGCAGATCAGCTCCAGCTGAAGCCGCGGCGAGGTCGCCCCCCGCATCTCGGTCAGCCCGGTGTTCACCAGGTCCGCCGCGCGGCTCAGCTCCGCCGGGCCCAGCGAGGTCGCCTGCGCCCGCATCCGCTCCAGCACGTCCGCGGGCGCGTCGATCAGCCCCTTCTCCGCCGCCTCCGGCACCGCCGCCAGGATCAGCAGGTCCCGCAGCCGCTCCAGCAGGTCGGTCACGAACCGCCGCGGGTCGTGGCCGCCCTCGATCACCCGGTCCACGACCCCGAAGGCCGCCGCCCCGTCCCCGGCCGCGAAGGCGTCCACCACCGCGTCCAGCAGCGCGCCGTCCGTATACCCGAGCAGGGCGGTGGCCATCTCGTAGGTGACCCCCTCCTCCCCGGCCCCGGCGAGCAGCTGGTCCATCACGGACATCGAGTCCCGCACCGACCCGGCCCCGGCCCGCACCACCAGCGGCAGCACGGCCTCCTCGACCGGGATCGCCTCCTGCTCGCACACCTCACCCAGGTACTCGCGCAGCGTCCCGGGCGGCACCAGCCGGAACGGATAGTGGTGCGTGCGCGACCTGATCGTCCCGATGACCTTCTCGGGCTCGGTCGTCGCGAAGATGAACTTGAGGTGCTCCGGGGGCTCTTCCACCACCTTCAGCAGGGCGTTGAACCCCGCGGGGGTGACCATGTGCGCCTCGTCGATGATGTAGATCTTGTACCGGCTGGAGGCGGGGCCGAAGAACGCCTTCTCCCGCAGGTCCCGGGCGTCGTCCACGCCGCCGTGCGAGGCGGCGTCGATCTCGATCACGTCGATCGAGCCGGGGCCGTTCCGCGCCAGGTCGCGGCAGGACTGGCACTCCCCGCAGGGCGCCGGCGTCGGCCCGCGCTCGCAGTTCAGGCAGCGGGCCAGGATCCGCGCGCTCGTCGTCTTCCCGCACCCGCGCGGCCCGCTGAACAGGTACGCGTGATTGACCCTGTTGTTCCGCAGGGCCTGCTGGAGCGGGGTGGTCACGTGCTCCTGCCCGATGACCTCGGCGAAGGTCTCGGGTCGGTAGCGGCGGTACAGCGCGAGCGAGGACACCCTTGAGACGATATCGGCCCCCACTGACACACGAGGGCCCCTCACGCACCCACCAGAGCTCACCTACCCTTGCTGCCTTCCGGCCCTGGGGGAGTTCAGCGAGATAGCGCCACGTGAGGGGCTTCCCCCACCCTACCCGATCCCCGCCCTCCCCCCGCCCCCGGCAACGGTTCGCGACCACACACCCCGGTCTTGTATCGTGTCCGGCGGAGGATTCGCCTAGAGGCCTAGGGCGCACGCTTGGAAAGCGTGTTGGGTTCACACCCTCACGAGTTCGAATCTCGTATCCTCCGCCCAGCTCTCACCGGGCTGAACGAAGGCCCCGCCGCCATCCACGGCCGGGGCCTTCGTTGCGTGGAAGGAACCGCATGCCCCTTTCCCCGTCCGCCGCCGCCTCCGTCGATCTGCGTGTGGAGTCGGTTGAGGAGGTCCTCGGCCGGGTGGAGCGGGGCCTTGGGACGGTGCTGGATCGTGCCTCGCTGGTGCGGAAGCGGCGTTCGCTGGGGGCGCGGTCGGGGCGGGGGACGTGGGTGCGGGTCGAGCGGCGGGGGGTGGAGCGGATCGGGGGGCAGGGCTGGAACGGGGTGGAGTGCGCGGCGGTGCTGGAGGGCATCGCGAAGCCGGAGTGGTACGCCGGGCTGGCCTGGCGCGAGGACGATGGCGCGGCGATGTGGCGGGCGGATGAGACCGAGCTGGTCGCCGCGCCGCCGGTGCGCCCCGGCGGACGGCTGACCGAGGACCCGGGGCTGGGGGAGGCGTGGTGGGGGACGTTGAACCGTTCGCTGGACGCGCTGGCCGGTGCGCGGACCAACCGGGTGGCGACCCCGGACACGGTTCCGGTGACGCGGGAGAGCGTGGCGGGGGCGATCCGCACGGCGTTCCCCGAGGCCGGGATCGACCTCGTGCTGGAGGAGTGGACTCCCGCGCACGCCGACCTCAACTGGGCCAATCTCACCGCCCCGGAGTGCTGGCTGCTGGACTGGGAGGACTGGGGCATGGCCCCGCGCGGGCTGGACGCGGCGAAGCTGTGGGGGAGTTCGCTGGCCGTTCCCGGCCTGGCGCAGCGGGTGCTCCGTGAGCGGCGTGCGGATCTGGAGAGCCGGTCGGGGAAGCTGATGGCGCTGTTCTTCTGCGCGAAGGTCCTGCCCTACGCCGACCCGCGCGACCCGCTGGCCGGGCCGGCCCGGCGCGAGGCGGACCGGCTCCTGGCCGAACTTCAGGCACCGCGCTGACCCGGCCGCGCGCGTTCGCGCAGCAGGGCCCGGTAACGCCGAACGGTCTCCTGCACGACCTCGGCGCCCAACGCGTCGACCAGCTCCCGCAGATGGGCCGGGTCGTCCGAGCCCACGGCCACCGAGCCGACCCGCGGCAGATGCCACGCCACGCGGAACGCCGCCTGGACGGCGGACAGGCCGGTTGCCCGGTCGGGGAGGAAGAGGCGCGGGTCGGCTGAACGCCACACGGACGCAGTGGCGTTGCCGCCGAAAGGGCTCATGCCCCGCACGGCGGCGACAGGCAGCTCCCACCGCTCGGCCAGCGCGTCCGCCGCGTCCAGAGTCCGGACCGGGACGAGCAGTCCGCAGGGCACCATGAGCACGCCCGGCCGCGGGACGTTCCCCGCCGGCCCGAGCAGAGCCGCCGGGTGCCACGAGGCGATCCCCCAGCCCCCGCACCACCCACCCGAGGCCGCTTCGGCCAGAACGCCGCACGCCCGCGCCAGCCGATCCCGCGCCTCGGCCACGGGCAGCCGGGCCAGCGAACGTTCGGGATTGTGGAGGAACACGAGGTCCGGCGCCCGCCCGAGGTCCCGGCCGGTGCGTTCCAAGGCCGCGCGCAGGCGGGCCGGTTCGAGGGAGTGCTCGGCTCCGCGGGAGCCGGGGAAGAAGCCGACCTTGGTGGAGATGGTCAGCCGCGGCAGCAGGTCGCCGGCCACGGCGGCGAGAGCCCGGTGAGAGGCGAAGCCGTGGTAGTTGAAGCTGGTGTCGATGGCGTCGATGCCGAGGTCCAACGCGCCGGTCAGCAGGCGGCGTTCGTGACGAGACCGGTGTAGCCCGAGGACAACTCGGGGGTCAGCGGCGCGCACAGCTCCTCCTCCACCAAGATCTCGGCCAGCGTTCGGACTTCCGCGCCCACCAGCCCGGCAGCCGGCTCCAGCGGCACCGGGCGTCCGCTCAACAGCAGGCGCAGGGCAGGCAGCGCCCTGGCGGTGAACGTCAGCCTCTTCCCCGCGCCCAAGACCTCGACGGTCTGGCCGCGTTCCACGATCCGGGGCGGGAACTCGCTGACGCACACCACCGATTCGAGCGGCCCGGAGAGACCGAGGAACGGCACGTGCCGCGGAGGCGCCGCGTCCTGCTCGCGGGCGGCCAGGAACGCCGCCGGGCTGCGGGAGTCGATCAAACGGCCTGCGGCTGCGGCCAGTTCGCGGTGCTGGGCCCGCTCCTGCTCCGGCGTGGCCCGGCGCAGCAGGTCGCGGCGGAACAGCTCGTTCTCCCGGGACCAGTCGGCGAGCCAGGACAGCCAGCCGGCCCCCGTGCGGGTGGTGAACCCGAGGGTCATGTGCAGGCTGTGCCCGGCCCCGAGACCGCCCCGGCCGGCCTGGTGCCAGTAGCCGCGCGGGATGTGCAGCACGTCGCCGGCCCGCAGCGTTCCCGCCCAGACGACGTCCTCGCTGACCTGGTCGTTGCGCGCGGCGTCGCGGAAGAGCGGCGCCTGGCGGGACGGGCCGCGCACTTCCCAGTCCTTCTCGCCGGAGAGCTGGACGGCCAGGACGTCGTGGTCGTCCCAGTGCATGCCGAAGCCGTCGGCGCCGTGCGTGGTGAGGTAGAGGTTGGCGCTGACGCGTTCGCCCGACCACCACTGCACGGCCCGGCAGGCGACCTCCAGCGTGGGGTCGAAGAGGTTCGCCCGGTCCAGGATCACGGTCGTTCCGCGCCGCAAGAGACCAGCGAGCCGGTGCATGTGGACCAGGCGGACGCTCTGGCCGCGGCTGGTCACGTCCGCCGTGGTGTAGGCGTTGGGGTGCAGCTCCTGGCCGTCGCCGAAGCACCGGACCTGCGGCGGCTCAAGACTGCGCCGCATCAGCAGATCCAGCAGCCGGTCGGGAGTCAGGAGCCGCCCGGCCAGGGCGGGGTCGGGGAGCGTGCCGCGGGCGAAGTGCCCGAGCCCGCCGGGGCCTTCCCAGCCCAGCGCCTTCTCCACACCGGTCACTAACGCGTGATCCACTTCGGTTCTCCTCTTCCTTCCTCGTCGCAACGGTGGTGGCGCCGCTGGACGGGGGCCGCGCGTCGCAAGAACGCGCGGCCCCCTGCCCGGTGAGGTGGGCGGTGCGGTCAGGCGCCGGGTCCGTAGGTGTCGCCGGTGGGCCACGGGGCGTCGCCGGTCGCGTCGGCCGGCGGGTCGGAGCGGGTGCTGTCGAAGCGGTCGTGCACGCTCCCCAGCTCCTCGACGGCCACGAGCAGGGCGTCCCTGCTCGCGGTGGTGTTCGAGTTCTGCATGTTTCCGTCAGTCCTTTCGGTTTCGGGTGTGCCTTCTCGGGTCCCGCCCGTGCCAGGCGCCCGGCGGCCGGAGGTTGCCGACGCCGAACGCCCGGAGGCCGGGCGGGAGTTCATGGCGGGCGGCTGGGCTCAGGAGGCCGGCAGGGCGCCGGTGACATTGGGGTGGCCGACGAGTTCGTGGACCTCGCCGCCGTCCAGGGCTTCGAGGGCGAGGTTGATCCGCCACTCGGTGTACGGCGCGACAAGGCCACGGAGGTCGTCGGGTGCCACCCAGCGGTATCCGGCGACGTGCCCGCCCGGCGGCGGCGACAGCGGGGTCCGCCTGGTGATGACCCCGCAGTCGAAGACCACGTCCGTGCCCTCCCGGGCCTGGCCATCGGCCGGCATGTAGTGGACGACGAGCACGCGCCCCGGGACCAGGCGGAGGCCCGTCTGTTCCCGGACTTCCCGCTGGCAGGCGAGGGAGGCCCACTCGCCCGGCCTGGCGGGACCGCCCACCAGGCCGAAACGGTCCGGCCCGGCCCGGCGCGCCCTCTCGACCAGGAGCACGCTGCCGCCCTCGTCGCGGAGCAGCGCGAGTCCCGCGTAGCGGCGCTGCGGTGGCGCGGTGATGTTCGTTTCGGTGTGCACGTGGCTCTCCTCATAAGTCGTCGGTGGTTGCTGCCGGTTGCCCAGGCGGGCCGGGCGGCCACCGGTGTCGGTGCAGGCCCATCACGACCCGTTCGAGCACGCCGGTGTCGACCCGCGCGTCGTCGGTCGCGTCGGTCGCGGCGGTCGCGGCCCGGGACCGTTCGAGCGCGGCGTCGCGTTCCGCCCGCGCGCGGGCCTGAACGACCTGGGCGCGCTGGGCGGCCCGGCCCTGCGCGATCAGCTCGCGCAGGGCGCGAGGGGACATCCGCACCTCCAGCCGCTCGGGGGGCTCCCGGCCGGCCGGGTCGTGCACGATGCCCTCGATGACCAGCCGCACGCACAGCTCGGGATGGCCATCCGCCCGCAGGGCCTCGTCGCCGATCAGGGCGAGCGTCAGGCCGGGCACCGCCCGGACCGGGACTTCGGCCGGGCCCGTCCCCGCGCGGCTCACCGGCCCGGCTCCCCGCTCCGCGTGGCGGCGTCGAAGCGGGCCGCGCACGGCCGCAGGTGCGCGTACAGCGGGTACGTTCCGCTGAACACGGCAACGCGGACCTCCCCGCGGAACGGCCGTTGGCACACCAAGCACGCGGCCCCCGTGATCACGTCCACCGGGCACTCGATCACCCGCGGCGGCGTCCACCGCGCCGGCGGGCCCGGCGATGCCTTCGTCGTCCTCGTGCTGTTCGCGGTCATCGGGGTTCCCCGCAGTTCCGTCGTCGGCTTCCGCGCCCAGGGCAACGCCCGGAGCGCTCACTCATCAGTCAACGGGCGTGACGGGCCGTCCCCAAGGGCACTCAGGGTGTTGGCCCGTTTACCGCGTTTAAGCGAACGGCCGGGTGAAATCGCTACGTTGGACGTGAGCTGCTTCACCCCGAGGGGGGTTCGATGGAAGTGCCGCGCGAGGCGGGCCGGATGCCCAACTCCCTGCTGCGAGCCGCGATCAGGGCCGCCGACGTGACGTACGAGACGCTCGCCGCGACCGTGCGCATGACCGCGGCCGAGGCGGGTGAGGTGCTGCGCACGAACCGCTCCGCCGTCGCTCACTGGGTCGCCGGAGCGGAGCCGGCCCCGGCCACGGCCCGATACTTGGCGGAGGCGTTGTCACGCCACCTGGGCCGGGCGGTCAGCGTGGGGGACATCGGGCTGGCGGCCCGTTCCCCGCAGCCGGGCCCGGACTGGGGTGCGGATACGCTGACCGCGCTGAACGAGCTGGGGAGTCGTGACTTGGACGTGGCGCGCAGGCGGGCTCTGTCGACCGCCGCTTACTCCGTCGCCGCGCTGGCCGTGCCGGGCCAGGACTGGTGGGAACGCATGGCCGAACGCCCGGCCGCGCGCCCGGCGGCCCACCATCGCCGCGTCGGCCGCGGGGACCTGGCGGCCGTGCGCGACATGGTCGCGATGTTCTCCCGCGTCGACCAACGGCACGGCGGCGGGCACGCGCGCACCGCCGCCGTGCAGTACCTCACCACCGACGTGAGCGCCTACCTCGGCGGCCGGTTCGCCGACGATCGGGTGCGGCGCGAGATGTACTCCGCGGCCGGCGAACTGGCCTATCTCTCCGGGTGGATGGCCTTCGACAACGCCGAGCACGCAGCCGCCCAGCACTGGTTCACCCTCGCCGTCCGCCTGGCAGCGGAAGCCGACGACGCGCCCCTGGCCGGCCACGTGCTGCGCGCCATGGCCCACCAGGCGGTCGACCTCGGACACGCCCGCCAGGCCCTCGACCTGGCCGATGCCTCCGTCGACGGCCCGCGCTACGCCCTCGCCGCGCCCCGGGAACGCGCGCTGCTCGGCGTCGTGCACGCCCGCGCCTTCGCCGCCGCCGGACAGAAGCAGGCCGCCGCGGCCGCCCTCGTCCGCGCGGAGAACGACCTCTCCGCCGCGGCGCCCGGCGACGACGAGCCGGCCCGCGTGTTCTTCTTCGGCGAGGCCAGCCTCGCCCACGAAACGGCCTGCACCCTGCGTGACACCGGCGATCTGGCAGGGGCGCAACGCGAATTCCGCCGAAGCGTCCGCACCCGGAGGGCCGCCACCTTCACCCGCACCCACGCCGTGACCCTCGGCTACCTCGGCTCCGTCCAGGCCCGCCAGGGCGCCATCGAGGAAGCCTGCGCCACCTGGTCCCGCGCCCTGGACGCGATGGACGTCATCCACTCCGCCCGCGCCCGCCGCACCGCCACCGACATGCGCCAGGCCCTCTCCCCCGTCCGCCGCCGCGGCATCCCGGCCGTCACCGCCCTCGACGCCCGCGCCGCCGCCTACCTGACCGAGACAGCCTGACCCAGGAGCCCGCCATGGCCGAAGAATTCACGGTCGTCCCCGTCGCCCACGTCATCGGCGGACGCACCGAACCCACCGACGACTACTGGGGCGGCACCCGCTCCATCATCCGCATCACCCCCGACTTCCCCGCCGACTCCACCGAAGGACTCGCCGAGTTCTCCCACCTGGAGATCGTCTTCCGCTTCCACCTCACCGACCCCACCGACCTCCACCCGGCCGCCCGCCGCCCCCGCGACAACCCCGCCTGGCCCCCCGTCGGCATCTTCGGCCACCGCAACATGCGCCGCCTCAACTGGCTCGGCGTCTCCCGCTGCCGCCTCCTCAAGGTCGACGGCCTCGACCTCCACGTCGAAGACCTCGACGCCGTCGCCGGCACCCCCGTCATCGACATCAAACCCTGGTTCACCGAAATGGGCCCCCGCGGCGAAACCCACCAGCCCACCTGGCCCACCGAGATGCTGGCCGACTACTACTCCAGGGCGGACGAGCAGGATGTCGTTAGCGGCGAGAAATGAGGGGTTTCGTCCATGCTGCCCTCGATTTCCCGCCCTGGCCACTCCCGGCATCAGGCATTCGAATTGATTAGCTCACCCATAAGGACGGCCGCAGCCATGAGCCCAAGCCCTTTCGCCATGCGCACGGGGACCGCGTTCCCAATCTGCCGCTCAATAGAGCCATAGGTGCCATAGAATTCATATTTCACCGGAAAAGTCTGGAGTGTCGCCGCCTCACGCAATGTCAAACCCCGATTCTCGGTCGGGTGGATGAACGTTCCGCACGCGGGCGTGGTGCAGCGCGTGGTCATGGTGGGTGCGGGGCCGTCCAACTTGATCCGGCCGTACGAGGATGCAGCATTGCGGGCCGTCTTGAGGCGCTTGTGACAAGCGAGTTGAAGCTCTTCCGGAAGATCGAATCGGTTGCCTCCAACCGGCACTGCGGCGATTCTTCGCTGCACCGCTGCCGAACTCTTGCGGTAGACGTTCAGCGGGTCCCCGTTGACGCCATGACGCTGAAGGTGGTCCAGCGCATGCCGCACAGTGCGCGCTGCCGTGCTAAAACGAGCAGGCAGCAGTTCGAGCAGGTCTCCTTCGAAAACGAAGGACACATCTTCCCTGATCGCGAAGTGGATGAAGCGTTTGCGTCGCTGGGGCACGCCGAACAGAGAAGCGTCCAGTGTGGCCGCTCGAAGTCGGTAGCCCGCGTCGGTCAGCAACCCGTTGAGTTTGGGCAGACGACGGTCGCGGGCGAGTCCGGGCACGTTCTCCAGCAGAACGACCCGTGGGCGCAGCCGTTCCACGAACCGAAACACGTCGAGGACGAGATCGTTGCGTCGCTCGTCCACCTCTCCGTTCGCGAGGCTGGAGAACCCCTGACAGGGTGGACATGCCTTGAGCAGGTCCAACTCGCCGTGAGCGAGTCCCGTGGCGCTGAGGATCTCCTCCGGCTCCACCGAGCGGACGTCTTCGCGGAAGAGGTGCACGCGGCGATGGTTCCGTCGATAGGTCTCAGCTGCTTCCGGATCGTTCTCCACCGCGGCGAGCATCCGGAAGCCAGCGTCCTTTAGTCCACGCGTGGCACCCCCTGCGCCTGCGAACAGGTCAACGGCACTGTGCGTCGGCATGGCGTGATCTTAGTGCGTCGATGCTCATCGCAGCCGCTGGCGTGGCACGGATCAGGCAACCTGTGCTTGGCTATCGCCGTACGTGATGACTCGCATACGGGAGGGGCACGTGGAGGAGTTGGGTGCGGAGGAGCCCGGGATCGCTGACAGGGGGCTCTTCCCAGCGCCTCCCCGGCAGGACAGTGCGCGCCGGGAGGCTGCGGATGCCGGCAATACCGAGACGGCGGAAGCGGGCCAGGAGTCTGGTCCCTATGTGATGCGGATCAGTCGGCTCACCGTTGACAAGTTGGGCATCAAGCTCTATGACCGCGTGTCGGCCGTCCTTGCCGAGATCATCGCCAACGCCTACGACGCCGACGCGACGCGCGTGACCGTGCGAGCGCCGTTCGGTGTCTGGCTGGCTGCTCGTGAAGGGGGGACGCCCACAGGGCCGTACGAGATCAGCGTCACCGACGACGGACATGGCATGTCGATGCAGGAAGTCAACAGCCACTACCTGCTCGTGGGGTCCGACCGACGTCGACGCTTCGGCAAGGACCGGTCACGGGAGAAGGACCGGCGAGTCATGGGCCGGAAGGGGATCGGCAAGCTCGCCCCCTTTGGGATCTGTGAGACCGTGGAGATCATCACGGCTGGCGGTGCACGGGCCGAGCAAGGTTACCGGGTCTCCCACATTGTGCTGCATCTTCCGGACATGCTCTTCGATACCGAAAGTGACTACCGACCCGAGGTCGGCATCCTGGACGGAACGTACCGCGAGCATCGCGGTACGACGGTCAAACTCCGAGGCTTCAACCGAAAGCGTGTGCCTTCGGGTACAGACTTGCACCGTCAACTCTGCGCCCGCTTCGGGATCCGGCGCGATGACTGGGACGTGCAGGTTATCAACACCAGCCAGGAGGGGGAAGCGCTCCCGGGCTTTGGGCAGGAGTCGTTCAGGCTCGGTGAACTGGCAATCGATGTGCAAGAGGACACCAAGGTCAGCTTCGACGGGGATCTAGTCCCTCGAGAGAACGGTGATCCTTTGCCTGTAAGGGGCTGGCTCGCATTCGCCAAGGATCCGTACAAGGACGAGGTCATGGCGGGCGTACGCGTATACGCCAGGGGAAAGATTGTCGCATTGACCCGGGATTTTGGAGCTGTTGGAGGATTCCATGGCGAGTGGAGCGTCCGCTCCTATCTGACAGGCGAAATTCACGCCGAATGGCTTGATGAGGAGGAAGACCTCATCCGGTCCGACCGACAGGACATCATCTGGAGTTCGGAGCTGGGCCAGGCGTTCCGGAAATGGGGAGAGCGACAGGTCAAGGATTTGGCCAAACGCGGCCGGACCTCGGTGCGAAAGCGCACACGGGAGGTATTCGAGGAAGCGGCAAATCTCGAAGAGCGACTCCGAGAGGAGGCGCCAGCGGACCCGTACTACCAGCACTCGGTCAAGCAGGCATTCGGCGTGCTGGTGGCCGACAGCGATCGGGAGGCGGCCTCCGATCCCCAGCGTATCGAGCGCTACGTGGAACTCGCGCGCAGTATTGCCCCGCACCGAGAACTGCTTGACACTCTGCGAGAGGTTTCGAAGGAGACAGAGAGCCCCCTCGATGTCGTACTGAGTCTCTTCCAGAAGGCTCGTGTGGCAGAGTTCTACGCTCTGGGCCAGGTAGCCCAGGAACGTGTAGGCGTGGTGAACCGCCTCCGGTACCTGGTGGAAGATGGGACGACGCGGGAGCAGCCGCTACAGGAACTCATCGAGAAGGCCCCCTGGCTGCTGGCGCCGGAGTGGACACCCCTGGGAATGAACGAGTCCCTGGAGCGAATCCGGAGAGGCTTCGAAGCATGGTACTTCAAACAGCGGGGCGAATACGTCTACACCAGCGCCATTTCCACCCCCGAACGCAAGCCCGATTTCGTTTTGTTGAACGGCGCCAGAGGCTCACTATGGATCGTTGAAATCAAAAGAATGAATTACCGGTTGACGGACGAGGAGTTCAATCGGGGGGTGAACTACTTGGGCAGTCTCAACGAGTTTCTGGATAGCAACCCTCTGATCGGCGCGGACTTCTCCGTCCGTCGTCTCACCTTCGTCGTGGATCACGTCGATGGGCTGAGCCACGCAAACCGTATGCTGCTCGACAGTCAGGCTCAGATCGAACAGCGCGGCTGGCATGAAATTCTGGAGCAGACCGACCGAGTGCATCGGGACTTTCTGGCCAAAGTTGAAAAGCTTCGGCATCACCCGGACACACTCGACGCCCGGCCAGGTTCAGGAACCAGTGCAGAGCCCCCTGAAGAGTCCCCCTCAGAGCCGTGAGGCCGGGTGCGGCGCTCGCGAACCGTGTCAGCCACTTTGACAGCAACTTCCTCCGGTGACTCGTGTTCCCAGAAGCGCAGTACCGTCCAGCCCGCGCCTTGGAGATGAACCGTGGTCTCGGTATCCCGCACAGTATTCTGTTCGAACTTTCTCCGCCAATGCTCGGCATTGGCCTTCGGGTAGCTCGCGTGCTGCGGGCAGCAGTGCCAAAAGCAGCCATCTAGGAAGACCGCGATGCGCGGCCCTGGGAAAGCGATGTCGATCCGCCGCCGTGCCATCCCCGGAACACGGTGATGTAGCCGGTAGCGGAGGCCGGCCGCGTGCAGCAGGCGGCGCACGGCCAACTCCGGGCCCGTCTCCTCGCGCCGCTGCCGCCGCATCCGGGCCGACACCTCAGGGGTTGAAGCTACGTAAGTGGGAGCAGTCATACTTCCAGGATGGCTGCTCCCAGAGAGGCTCGTTCACCCTATAGGGCCCTGGCAACCACACCGCCAAGGCTAGCCCCATCCTCTCCCGGCCGTGACGCCGAGAGGTCGTCACCTTCGGCGTGCCCTCCGAGCGGGGACAGCCCTTCCCGCTCCGGTCTCAGTTCTTGTCTCGTTCACCGCTGTCCGGGGGCGTACGGAGGTTCTTGTAGACGCCGCTCCGCCCCAGGTCAGGACGTCCCCGACCCGCCCTGTACGCCACAGCGAACAGTTGGAAAGCGTGTTGGGTTCACACCCTCACGAGTTCGAATCTCGTATCCTCCGCCCAGCTCTCACCGGGCTGAACGAAGGCCCCGCCGCCATCCACGGCCGGGGCCTTCGTTGTGTCCGGGGGTTCAGGGGAGACGGCGCGGCCGGCAGGTGGCGTTCGTTGTCGGGCGGGCTCCGGGGGGTCGGCAGTTGGGGCGGGGCGGCCGGGTGTGTGTCAGGGGGGCGGGCGGGAGTCGTGCTCCGGCTGTGGGGTGGGGAGGCGGATGGTGAATGTCGAGCCCTCCCCCGGTGTGCTGTGGACCTCGACGCGGCCGTGGTGCGCCTCGACCAGGTGCCGGGTGATGGCCAGGCCGAGGCCGCTGCCGCCCGTGCTGCGGCTGCGCGAGGGGTCGGCGCGGTAGAACCGGTCGAAGACGTACGGCAGGTGCTCCGGCGCGATGCCGCGCCCGGTGTCGGCCACGGTCAGCACCACCGCGTTCCGGGTGCGCTCGTCCCCGTGGCGCACGGCCACCTCGACCGAGCCGCCGGCGGGGGTGTGCGTCACCGCGTTGGCCACCAGGTTGCCGAGCGCCTGCCGCAGCCGGGCGGGGTCGGCGAGGACCGGGACCGGCTCGGGCGGCACCGCCACCCGGACCTCGACTCCGGCGGCCTCGGCCCGGGCCCGGTAGGCGGCCACCGCCTGGCCGGCCAGGTCGGCCGCGTCCCGCTCCTCCGGATGGACGCGCAGCATCCCGGCGTCGGCGAGGGCGAGATCCTGCAGGTCGCTGACCAGCCGCTCCAGCAGGGCGGACTCCTCCTGGAGGGAACGGACCAACTCGGCGTCGAGGGGCACGACGCCGTCCTCGGCGGCTTCCAGATGGGCGCGGACGTTGGCCAGCGGGGTGCGCAGCTCATGGGCGACGTCGCTGACCAGGGCCTTGCGCTGCAGGTCGCTGCTCTCGATGGCGGCGGCCATGGCGTTGAAGGCATCGGCCAGCCGGGTCACCTCGTCCCCGCCGCGCGGCGGTACGGGCACCCGGGCGGTGTGGTCGCCCGCCTCCATCCGCTGGGCCGCGCCGGTCAGCGCGAGGATCGGCCGGACCAGCCGCCGCCCGGCCAGCACCGTGACCGCGGCGGCGGCCATCAGCACCGCGGTGACCGTGGCGGCCGTGCGCCACCAGCCCTCGCCGGAGAAGGGGGCGAACCGGTCGCTGCTGCCCAGGTAGAGATCGGCGGGCGGGGCAACGTACGGGCGGGCAGCGGCGATACGGGCCTCGTCCTCGCACCGCGTCCAGGCGGCGGAGCGCTCCCCGCCCGGGCCGGCGGGCTGTACGAGTCGCAGGCCGGCCGCGTTGGCGGCCAGCTCGTAGGCGAGGCCGTGCTCCTCCAGGCAGGCGGTGGCCAGCCGGACCGCCCGCTCGTTCAGTGCGCGGGTGGCATCGCTGGGCTCGGACAGCCGGTCCGGCACGCAGGCGTCGGCCTGCTCCTGGAGCCGGGCGGCGTCCCCCTCGCCGGTGGCGAACAGCCGGTTGGGGGCGGCGAACCGGGCGTCCCCCAGGGCCCCGGTGTAGGGGGTGAAGCCGTCGACGACCGTGGCGTCGATGCCTTCCTCCCGCAGGCAGGAGACCGCCTGGCCGGCCAGGGCCTGGCGCTCGCGCTGCTCCGCCTCGGTCATCTGCCAGCCGGTGTAGGCGAGCGCCAGCCGGGCGCTGCGCTCTCCCGCGAGGAAACCGGGCCGCCCGGAGGAGTCGGCGAGCGGGTCCGGCGGCCTCGCCGCGTCGATCCTGGCCGAGGGCGTGGACGGCCGGTCCCCGGCGTCCCGGCCGGGCAGCCGGCCGGAGCCGGCGATCGTTTGGCCGTCCGGAGTGGTCAGCTCGACGCGCCGCCCGGTCCGCCGTGCCAACTCGGCGACCAGCGGCTCGACTCCGTCCCAGCTCCTGTGCTCGGCGGCGAAGTCGAGGAGGGCGTCGTGGATGGAGCTGTCGGTCTCCAGGAGGGAGGCGCTGGACTCGGCGTCCTCGCGCAGCCGGGTGCCGGTGCCGTACGTGGCGAGCAGCGCGGTGGCGACGACGGAGAGGGCGGCCACGGCGAGCGAGAGCGCCAGCAGCCGCAGGCGCAGGCTACGGCGCACCGCGCTCCTCCCCGGCCACCCGGTCCTCCCCGGCCACCCGGTCCTCCGCCGCCACCCGGTCCTCCTCGGCCAGCTTGTAGCCGACGCCGTACACGGTGAGCAGGTAGCGGGGCCGGGTGGGAACTTCCTCGATCTTGCGGCGGAGGTTCATCACGTGCACGTCGATGGTGCGGCCGGTGGCCTCCCGGCCGAAGCCGGAGACGTGCTCCAGCAGCAACTGCCGGGTGAACGCCCGGCCGGGCGAGGCCGCCAGGCGGGCGAGAAGGGTGAACTCGGCCGGGGTGACCTCCACCCGCGTGCCCGCCACCCGCACCTCGTGGCGGGCGGTGTCGATGGCGAGCCGGCCCACCCGGTACACCTCCGGCGCGGCGGCGGAGGCGCGGGCCGCGCGGCGCAGCACCGTGCGTACCCGGGCGACCAGTTCGCGCGGGCTGTAGGGCTTGGTGAGGTAGTCGTCGGCGCCCAGCGCCAGGCCCAGCAGCACGTCGTCCTCGCCGGCGCGGGCGGTGAGCATGATGATCGGGATGTCGGGCCCGGAGCGCAGCACCCGGCAGACGTCCAGGCCGTCCACGCGCGGCAGCATCAGGTCGAGCACCAGCAGGTCGGGGCGGCAGCGCCGGGTCTCCTCGATGGCGGCCCGGCCGTCGTGCACGACCGCGGCCACGTGCCCCTCGCGCTCCAGGAAGCGGCGCACCAGATCCGCGTTCTTGCGGTCGTCTTCGGCGATGAGGATGCGGGCGGGCACGGGGGCGTCCATGGCACGAGTCTTGGGCTCTCCCCGTAAGGCCCGGCTAAGAAACCGCGCTCTGACCGTGCGCTGACAGGTTTCTGACAGGGGCCCGGCACGCTCGGCCGCACAAGTCCGACCGATTGCGGGATCAACCGCTTACGGAATCAGGAGTGCACACCGTGCGCGATTCACGACATCCCCGGCGCCTGCGCTGGTTGGCCGTCCCGGCCCTGGTGCTCACGCTGGCGCTGACCGCCTGCGGCGGCGACGGCGAGGCGGGCGACAGCGACGCCGGCGGGACCGGGGGCGGGCCGGCCTCCGACGCCACCCTGGAGTGGTACGACTGCATGCGGGACAACGGCGTCGACATGCCCGACCCCGACCCGGACAACCCGGCCGTCGTGCTGCCGCAGGGCAGCGCCGACGACCCGGACGTGCGGGCCGCGGTCGAGGCGTGCCAGGACATCCTGCCGAACGGCGGCCCGGGGAGCGGCGAGCCGCTGGGCGACGACGTCATGGCACAGCTGCGGGAGTTCACCCGGTGCATGCGGGACAACGGCGTCGACATGCCCGACCCGGACTCCTCGGGAGCGCTGAGCATGCCCGAGGGCCTCGATTACCAAGGGGCGGAGTTCCAGGGCGCGATCGAGGAGTGCCAGGAGCTCGCCGCCGGTCTCCCGATGCGGTTCGGCCCTCCCGGGGGTGGCCTGTGAGCACGGTGCCGCAGGCGAACGCCAGGGGCTCGGGGAACGCGGAGGGCTCGGGAGACGCGCGGGACGGACTCGGCCGGGAGTCCGAGGAGACCGGCCGCACCCCCGGCCGCGACGCGGGCGCACGGACGGAGGAGCCGACGGACGGCGAGCCGACCGACCGGCGCCGGGGCCGTTCCCGCCCGGTGGCACTCGCCCTCGGCGTTCTGGTGCTGGCCGTCGGCGCGGGCGCCGGTTATCGGCTGGCCGGCCAGGACCCGGGCGCCGGGCGGGCCGACGACCCCGCCGGACCGGCCGCGACCGCGGAGGTCACCCGCGAGACGATCTCGGCCACCGAGAGCTTCGGCGGCACCCTCGGCCACGGCGAGAAGCACACCGTCGCGGCCCTGGGACAGGGCACCATCACCGGGCTGGCGGCTGCGGACTCGCCCATCGAACGCGGCGGCGAGCTGTACCGCCTCAACGAGACGCCGGTGACCGCGTTGCACGGCGCCCTCCCGATGTACCGCGATCTGCGGGCCGGCGACACCGGCCTCGACGTCGAGCAGTTGGAGCACAACCTCGCCGGGCTCGGCTACAGCGGATTCACGGTCGACGACGAGTTCACCGGCGGCACCGAGGACGCCGTGCGCGCGTGGCAGGAGGACATCGGCGCCGAGGAGACCGGCTTCGTGGCCGCCTCCGCGGTCGTCTTCGTGCCGAACGGCGCCCGGGTCGACTCCCTGCACGCCGACCTGGGTGACCTGGTCGCCCCGGGTGCCCCCGTGCTGGACTTCACCGGCTCCGACCAGATCGTCAGCCTCCAGGCCGGGATGGACGACCGTGACCTGCTCGCCGTCGACACCGAGGTCACGGTCGAGCTGCCGGACGGCCGGACGATCCCCGGCTCCGTGACCAGCGCGGGCGTCTTCCCGGCCGGGACCGACGCGGCGGGCGGGGCGGGCCCCGGCGGCGACGAGGCGGCCGGCGCGGAGGACGCGGTCGTCGAGGTGGAGGTGAGGCCGGCCGAGGAGGTGGACGCCTCGCTGCTCGGCACCTCCCTGGACGTGGTGGCCGAGGTCGACGAGCGGGAGAACGTCCTGGTCGTCCCGGTCAGCGCGCTGCTGGCGCTGTCGGACGGCGGCTACGGCCTGGAGGTGGCGGCCGGCGACGGCACCTGGGAGCTGGTCGAGGTGGACACCGGCCTGTTCGCGAACGGCAGGGTCGAGGTCGAGGGCGGCGGCATCGCCGAGGGCACCGTGGTGGGGGTGGCGGGCCGGTGAGCGCCGTCGTTCCCCTCCCCATGGACCTGCGGCCCGGCGGAACGCCCGGCCCCCGCCCCGTCGTCAGCCTGCGGGGGGTGCGCCGCGTCTACCCCGGTCGTCCGCCGGTCCGCGCGCTGGACGGCGTGGACCTGCGGATCGACCCCGGCGAGCTGGTGGGCATCGTGGGCCCGTCCGGCTCCGGCAAGTCCACCATGCTCAACGTGCTGGGCACCCTGGACCGCGCGGACTCGGGGCTGGTGCACATCGACGGCCACGACGTGAACGCGCTCTCCGACCGCCAGCTGTCCGCGCTGCGCGCCCACCGCCTCGGCTTCGTCTTCCAGCAGTTCTTCCTCTCCCCCGGGGTGACGGCGCTGGACAACGTGGCCGACGGGCTGCTCTACACCGGGACGCCGCTCCCCCGCCGCCGCCGGCTGGCCCGGCGGAGCCTGGAGCGCGTGGGACTCGCCGAGCGGGCGCACCACCGCCCCCACGAGCTCTCCGGCGGCCAGCGCCAGCGGGTCGCGGTGGCGCGGGCGCTGGTCGGCGAGCCCTCGCTGCTGCTGGCCGACGAGCCGACCGGGGCGCTGGATTCGGCGTCCGGAGCGGCCGTGCTCGGGCTTTTCCGCGAGCTGCACGAGGCGGGCACCACCATCGTGGTCATCACCCACGACCACGAGGTGGCCGCCGCGTTGCCCCGGCAGGTGTACTTGCGCGACGGCCGGATCGCGTCCGACGAACGCGCGGACCGCGCCGGAGGCGCGAGCCCCGAGGAACGCGCGGACCCCGCTGGAGGCGCGAGCCCCGAGGAACGCGCGGACCCCGGCGGACGTGGCGCCCCCGCCGGACGTGGCGCCCCCGCCGGACGCGCGGACCGCGAGGGGGCGGGGCCCTCATGAGCGCGTCCGCCCACGCCCCCGCCGCCTCGCGGCTGCGGCCCCGGGACACCCTGCGGGTCGCCGCGTCAGGGCTGCGGGCCCGCCCGCTGCGGGTCGTGCTCTCGGCCCTGGGTATCGCGGTCGGCATCGCCGCCATGGTGGCGGTGGTCGGCATCTCCGCCAGCAGTCGTGAGGAGGTCAACGAGCGGCTGCGCGAGCTGGGCACCAACCTGCTCACCGTCACGCCCGGCCAGTCGTTCACCGGCGACCGGGCCGAACTCCCCGCGGAGAGCGTGGAGATGGTGGACCGGCTGGAACAGGTGACCTCCGTCAGCGCGGTCGGCGCGCTGCGGGACGCGGCGGTCTACCGCAACGACGAGATCGACGAGGACGAGACCAACGCCCTCGCGGTCAGCGCCGCCCGCACCGACCTGCTCGGCACGGTGGGCGGCACCGTGGCGGCGGGCCGCTGGCTCGACTCCGCGCTGGGCTCGTATCCCACCGTGGTCCTGGGCGCCACGGCCGCCGAGCTGCTGGGCATCTCCGGGGCCCAGGCGGACGGCTCGGTGGACGTCTGGCTCGGCGGCGCGTGGTTCACGGTGGTGGGCATCCTCGACCCGGTGCCGCTCGCGCCGGAGCTTGACTCCTCGGCGCTGATCGGCTGGGAGGCGGCGGCGGAGCTGTCCGGCGGGGACGTTCCGCCGACCACCGTCTACGAGCGGTCGGACGAGTCCGCGGTGGAGGAGGTCGGCGCGCTGCTGCCGGCCACCGTCAACCCGGCCGTCCCTTCCGAGGTGGTGGTCTCCCGGCCCTCGGACGCGCTGGCCGCGCGGGAGGCGGCGGACGAGACGCTGACCACGCTGCTGCTGGCGCTCGGCGGGGTCTCGCTGCTGGTCGGCGGCATCGGGGTGGCCAACACCATGGTGATCGCCGTGCTCGAACGGCGCTCCGAGATCGGCCTGCGGCGGGCCCTGGGCGCCACCCGTGCCCATATCCGCAGGCAGTTCCTGGGCGAGTCGGTGCTGCTGGCGGGCTTCGGCGGGATCGGCGGCGCGGTGCTGGGCGGCGCGGTCACGATGGCGTTCGCGGCCGGCCGGGAATGGCCGTTCGCGCTCCCCGCGTGGGTACTGGGCGGCGCGGCGGGGGCGACGGTCCTCGTCGGCGCGCTGGCCGGCGCGTATCCCGCCGCGCGCGCCGCGCGAATGCCCCCGACCGCGGCCCTGTCCACGGCCTGACGACGGATGCCGTCGCGAGGTGCACCCGCCGCCGTGCCACGGCGGCGGGTGCACCGGGGTGCTGCCCGGGCGCCGCGGGCTGCCGGCGCGTACGGTCCCGGCCGGGGCCCCTCGCCGTTCCGCGGCGGGGTCGCGCGGAAGCGGAACGCACACGGCCGCCGCGGATGGAGGCGCGCAGGCGCATACTGGTGGTAATGAGAAAGCCAGCCGCGCCGAAGCGCCACTTGCCCACCAGCCCCTTCAAGGCACCGGTGACGCCGCCGCCCGAGCGGTTCGCCGTGGGCGACCAGGTCACGCACGACATCTACGGCCTCGGCCGGGTGATCGGCATCGAGGAGGAGGTCGCAGCGCTCGTCGACTTCGGGTCTGCGCGCCAGCGCATCCTGAGCCCGTACACCAAGATGAGCAAGCTGTAGGACCGTCCCGCACGCCCCTTCGACGATGGGAAGACCTCATCGACCAGCCCTCCCTGTTCTCCGCCCCGGAAGAGGCACCCCCCTCCGCGACCACGGCCCCGCCGCCCCCGGCGACGAACCCCTTCCAGGCCCCGGAGCCCACCCGGCCACCGGCCGGAGCGACCCCACCCCGGCGTAAGCGCCCGGACGTCCGCCCTCACCTCCCACCGGGCTGAACGAAGGCCGCCGCCGTTCAGGAATCCGAGGCCGCGTCGAGGCGGCGTTGGATGAGGAAGGTGGCGAAGTCGGCGGCCAGTTGGAGGCGGCGGGCTTCGGCGGTGGGGCCGGGGGCGATTTCGCGGCGGATGGCTTCGCCGTCGAAGGTGTGCTCCAGGGTGTTGACGAGCATCTCGAGTTCGTCGGGGTGCAAGACCTCGGCGCCCGG
This sequence comes from Streptomyces boetiae, assembly GCF_031845405.1. NCBI lineage: Bacteria > Bacillati > Actinomycetota > Actinomycetes > Kitasatosporales > Streptomycetaceae > Streptomyces > Streptomyces boetiae. The sequence goes on along the minus strand of NZ_JAVREN010000022.1, from coordinate 30,366 downwards.
GACGAGGCGGGCGACCTCGACGACGTCGGCGAAGAAGCGGCGGCCCGTCTCGCCGAGGCGTTCGCGCAGGTCGGGGTCGGTGCGGGCGGCGACCATGAGTTCGAACCAGACGACGTTCTCCGTGGCGCGGTGGCGATCGCGCATCAGGCGCAGGGCCTCCAGGAGCGTCGGCGGCTCCGGCAGGGCGGTGAACTGCTCGCGGGCGTGGGCGACGTGGCGCCGGCCGACCTCGGCCGCGGTGGCGACCATCAGGTCGAGCCGGGAGTCGAAGTGGCGGAAGAGCCCGCCCCGGGAGACCTCGGAGCGTTCGCAGATCAGGCCGAGTGAGGCGTTGGCGTAGCCCACCTCGGCGATGACGGCGATCGTCGCGTCGATCAGCCGCCTCCGCGTCGTCTCGCGGCGCTCGCGCTGCGTGCGGCGGCGGGGTGCGGGCGGGTCGGTGCGGCCCTCGTCGCCGGGCTGCCGGCTGTCCGCTGCGGAAGGCGCACTCGCCGCGGGGTTGTCCATGGGCCCAGGCTACGGGACGCCGATTGGCGCATTTAGAGACCGATCAGTCGCCCCCTATTGACAGTTTGCGACCGAGCGGTTTCTATGCCGTCCGCGGCGCGCCGGGCGGATGCGCCCCGACCCTCAAGGAGCTGGTTCCCCATGGCACATGGCAACAGGAAGACCCGGCGGGCGGCGGTCGCGCTGCCGCTCGTCGCGGCCCTCGCTCCGGGCGGCATTCTGCTGAACGCCGGTGGCGCGGCCGTCGCCACCGAGGAGCGCGCCCCGGGGGCCGCGGCCGAGCATCAGTTCCGGCGCGGGCCGGACCCCACCGCCGAAAGCGTGGCGAACGCCGACGGCCCCTTCGAGGTCGAGCGGGTGACGGTCCCGCGCGGCAACGGCTTCGGCGGCGGCACCATCCACTACCCGGCGGACTCCAGCCAGGGCGACTTCGGCGGCATCGCCATCAGCCCGGGCTTCATGAGCCCGCAGTTCCTCATGGGCTGGTACGGCCCGATGTTCGCCTCGCACGGCTTCGTGACGATCGTGATCGACACCAGCACCGTCGCCGACCCGCCGGACAGCCGCGCCGACCAGCTCCAGGCCGCGCTCGACTACCTCACCACCCAGAGCGAGGTCCGCGACCGCGTCGACCCGGACCGGCTGGCCGTGGCCGGCCACTCGATGGGCGGGGGCGGCGCCCTGCGCGCGGCCGCGAACAACCCCGACCTCCAGGCGGCAATCCCGCTGGAGCCCTGGCACCTGACCAACGCCTGGCAGGAGGTCACCGTGCCCACGATGATCGTCGGCGGCCAGTTCGACTTCGTCGCCCCGGTCGCCTTCCACGCCGAGTCGTTCTACGAGAACCTCACCGCCGCCCCGGAGCGCGCCTACCTCGAACTCGCGGGCGGCAGCCACTTCGACGTCTTCTTCCCCAACCGCATCCTGACCCGGTACATGGTTTCCTGGGCCAAGCGGTACGTCGACAACGACACCCGCTACGAGCAGTTCCTCTGCCCGGCCCCCGCCCCCGGCAACGGCATCTCCGAGTACCGCGAGAGCTGCCCGACCGGCTGAACGCCCGCGGGAACTCCCGGCTGAACGGACGTCCCCGCCGCGTCGGCTTCGCCGGTCCGGCGGCAACGGCCCCATGACGGCTAGTAATTTGAGGGTGACACCCGGGATGGCCGTCCCGGTCGTGCGCTGCCGCCGTCCAGAGGAGCCGATGTGGCCGACGAAGCCTTCAGCATCGACAAGCGACCGCTTCGCGACCTGCTGCAGCAGGTGGAGACGGGCAAGATCCAGCTGCCCGAGTTCCAGCGGGGCTGGGTGTGGCCGTGGCCGAACATCGCCGCCCTGCTCGCGTCGATCTCGCTGAGCTATCCCGTCGGCACGGTGATGCTGCTCAAGGCCGGCGGGGACGTCCGGTTCAAGTACCGGCCGATCGAGGGGGCCGAGCCCCCCGGCGAGCCGGAGCCGGAGTCCCTCGTCCTGGACGGGCAGCAGCGGCTGACCTCGCTGTTCCAGGCGCTGAAGCTGCGGCGCCCGGTGGTGACGCAGGACCTGCGCAAGCACCGGGTCTCCGGCTGGTTCTACGCCGACATGCGCAAGGCGCTGGACGAGAACGGCGACCGCGACGAGGCGATCCGTTTCCTGCCGGAGTCCCGCAGGGTGCTGAACTTCCGGGGCGAGGTGATGGAGGACTACTCGACGCGCGAGCTGGAGTACGAGGGACACCTCTTTCCGCTCCACGCCGTCTTCGACCGCGGCGACTGGGGTTACGGATTCATCGATCACTGGGGCCGGAACAAGGAGAAGTACGAGCTGTGGCGGGACTTCGACGACGCGTTCGTCCGGCCGTTCGACCGGTACCACGTCCCCGTCATCGAGCTGGGGCAGGGAACGCCGCGCCAGGCCGTGTGCCAGGTGTTCGAGAAGGTCAACACCGGCGGCGTCACCCTGACCGTGTTCGAGCTGCTGACCGCGACCTACGCGGCGGACGAGTTCGACCTGCGCAGGCATTGGGAGCGCGAGTGCCGCGCCGCGTGGAGGGCGCCCGAGTACCGCATCCTGCGTGAGGTCTCCAACACCGACTTCCTGCAGGCGGTCACCCTGCTGGCCACGGCCGGCCGGCGCCGTGCCGAGCAGGAGCGCGGGACCGAGGAGGAACGGCTGCCGCGCATCGGGTGCAAGCGCAAGGACATGCTCGCGCTCTCCCTGGAGGACTACCGGCGCCTGGCCCCCTCCGTCATCGCCGGCTTCAAGAAGGCGGCGAAATTCCTGCACCAGCAGTACCTGTTCGACACCAAGTTCCTGCCCTACGGCACGCAGCTGATACCGCTGGCCGCCATCCTGGCGCTGGCCGGGGACACCGCGCAGAGCGCCGGGGCGCAGGAGAAACTCGCCCGCTGGTACTGGTGCGGGGTGTTCGGGGAGCTGTACGGCGGCTCGACCGAGACCCGCTTCAGCCAGGACCTCCCCGACGTCGTCGACTGGATCCGCGGGGCGGCGGCCGAGCCGCGCACGGTGACCGCCGCGCAGTTCTCCCCCGGCCGCCTGCTGACCCTGCGCACCCGCAACAGCGCGGCGTACAAGGGCATTTACGCGCTGCTGCTCAAAGCCGGCGCGGTGGACTGGCGCACCGGTGAAAAGGCCGAGGTCACCGGGTACTTCGACGAGTCCATCGACATCCACCACATCTTCCCCAAGACGTGGTGCGAGAAGGCCGGGCTCGAACCCACCGTCTTCAACTCGATCGTCAACAAGACCCCGTTGACCGCCCGGACCAACAGGATCATCGGCGGCGCCGCGCCCTCCGACTATCTGGAGCGGCTGACCCGGAGCGCGGAGACGGCCCGCGAGGGGGTCGCCGGACACATCCGCACGCACCTCGCCGAGCCGGAGCTGATGGCCGCCGACGACTTCGAGGGGTTCTTCTCCGCCCGCCGGGCCGCGCTGCTCGGCCGGATCTCGGCCGCGATGGGCAAGGCGGTGCCGGACGACGAGGCCGACGCCGACGGCCCCGGCCCGAGCTTCGACGCGGCGGACGACACCGACGACCTGTGAGCCCGCACCCAAGTCCCGCCGGAGCGGCGGCGGGTGGAGAGCCGGGGGCTACGATGCGGGCTGCCGGCCCGTGGGTGATGAGTGCGGAGCGCCGGGGGGACGTGGGCCGTGGGTGATGGGGATCGGATACTCTCCGGGCGGTACCGGCTGGTGCGGGCGCTCGGGCACGGGGGAACGCTGTGGGCCCTGCGCGTGTGAGCGCGGGTGGGGCGGGACGAGGACGAACGCCTGCCGGCCCGGCCGGGAGGCACATGCGGGTCCTCAGCCGGGACAGGCCCACGGCGGCGCCGAACAGGGGGAGGGACAGGAGAGCCGGGATGAGCAACAGGTACATGAGAACCGCCTTTCTCGTTGGCTGAGCGTGACCGGGACGGCCACGCGAGGTCGTCCGTGGGGCCGCCGCCGTCAGGGCCGCTGCGTGCGCGCGTCGTGTCCGAGGCCGTCCGGAACGGCCGGCGTCCGGGCCCCGAGGTCGAGAACCAGCGCCCGGAGCACCGCCGGTCCGGCCTGCCAGCGGGTGAGTGCCCGCAGGCGGGCCGCGGACAGCCCGGACGGCCGGCGGCTCCCGGGGCGCGGCGGCTCGACAGGCTCGGGGTGAGTCTTCACCGCGCACCCCCCGTAACGGCCGGGACGGCAACGGCCGTTCGTCCGCGCTCCGGAGCGGGGCGGGCGGAACGGGGGGGGCGCGCCGGCGAGGAGGGAGCCGGCGCCGGTCAGGCCGAACAGCCGCGCCAGCGCGGAGGACGGGCGGTGCAGGCGCAGCGCCCCGCCGGCCGTCGCCGTGCGCCTGGCCGCGACCAGGAAGACGTTGACGCCGCTGCAGTCGCAGAAGGTGACGCCGGCCACATCGACTTCGATCCGCAGGGCGCCGTCGCCCACGCACTGGTGCAGCGCGTGACGCAGCAGAGGTGCCGAGGCGAGGTCGATCTCGCCCGACAGGGTGAGCAGAGTCCGGCCGGCTCGGTCGCGGCGGGACACGTGCAGGGAGGGGAGGTTCGGCATGGGCACCTCGATACGGCGACGGCCGGCGGCCGGATGGACGGATGACCGGATGGCTGGGATCAGACGAGACGCTGATGGACGTAGCACCACCGGCGGCTCGATCCCGCTGCCAGGGAGCGGGCGACCGGGTGATCGGTTTCCTCGTAGTGAGCCTTGGCGTGCTGGTTCGGTGACTCGTCGGAACAGGCCACCCAGCCGCAGGTCATGCAGACCAGCAGCGACACCCACCGGCTCTCGGGGGCATGACAGGTGCGGCAGTCGCGTGAGGTGGGGGTGACGGGTGCGAGCCCGTCGAGGTGCGCACAGCGCGGTGCCGATCCGTTCTGACTGACCGTCCGGCCGGTGGGCCGGAGGCCGGGCCGGGGAGTGGGTCGGCCGGAGATCACAGGTCCTCCTCACCGGGGGACGACGCCGCCGAGGACATTCCGGGCGACACTGACCAGCCAACCGCCTCGGCTCCCCGGGGGAAACAGGCAACCCGAGCAGAGCCCATCACGGGAGCCGATGAGCGGGCGCCGACGTAGGCTGGGGGCCCGGCGGCAGGGGGTTCGAAGGCATGGAACTTCGCCAGCTTCGGTATTTCGTCACGCTGTCCGAGGAGTTGCACTTCGGCCGGGCGGCGGCCCGTCAGCACATCGTCCAGTCGGCGCTGAGCCAGCAACTCCAGCGCCTGGAACGCGAGGTGGGCGTCCGCCTCGTCGAACGGAGCACCCACCACGTCGAGCTGACGGCCGCGGGCGCGCTCTTCCTCGTCGAGGCGCGGGGAATCCTCGCGCGGGTGGACCGCGCCGCCGCGATCGCCCGCAGCGCGGTCGGCTCGGCCCCGGCGCTGCGCGTCGGCATCATCGACGCCGGCTACGACTCGATGCCGCAGATCCTGCACGAGGTCCAGGCCCGCCACCCCGAGCTGGTGATCCACCAGGTCGAGGCCGGCGTGCCCGACCAGTACCGCGAGCTGATCGACGGCCGCCTGGACGTCGGCATCGGCAGGGCGACGCTCGCTCCGCCGGAGGTGGCGTCCCAGCTGTTCCGGCACGACCCGCTGGGGGCGATGGTGCCCAGCATCCACCGGTTCGCGGGGATGGACGGGATTCCCGTCGCCGTGCTGGCCGAGGAGCCGCTGCTGCTGGCCGAGGAGGCGAGGGCGCCGGAGTTCAATCAGTTCACCGTCGAGCTGTGCCGTGCCGCCGGGTTCACCCCCACCGTCTACGAGGGCACGGTGGAGAGCGTCCGCGCCGCCGCCGACCTCGTCGCCCAGGGGCGTTGCCTCTACTGCGTGCCGGCCTCCTGCATCTCCGCGCACCGGGGCACCATCTGGCGTCCGCTCACCGAGCCGGTCTCCTATTCCCCCTGGTCGGTCCTGTGGCGCGCGGGCAACGACTCCCCCCACGTGCGGGCCGTGGTCGACTGCGCGCGGACCATGTCCGAACGCCTGCGCTGGCTCGTCACCCCCGACCGGACGGCGGACGCCGCCCGGACCTGAGCCCCGCGGAGCCGAGCCCCCAGCGCCGCGCCGCCGCGACCCGCCGCCGCGGCGCGCCCGGATTCACGGTGTCGGGGCGGTCCCGGTCGGGGGCTTCCGGGCGCCGCCCTCGTCCTCCCACGCCTCCTCGGAGTCCCGCGCCCCGCCGGGCGCCGGCCCGTACGCGCGGGCCTCCTCGCCCGCCATCAGCGCGCTCGCGGTGCGAGGCGGCCCCTCGTCCTCGATCGCCCCGGCCATCAGCCGCTCCGCCGAGGGCGCCCCGGCCTCCGGGGGAATCACCAGCAGCTCCCGGCGGCCGGTCTGGGAGACCAGCGAGATCGTGTGCGGATCCAGCTCGGCGTCGAACCAGCCCACCTTCATCACCCGCCCGCCCCACGTCACCTTGCGCGGAACGTCCGGCCAGTGGCGGGGATTGACGGCGGCCCGGGTGATCCGGCCCCACCGGTGGTCCAGCGCGGCGGCCAGGGCGGGAAGCTCCGCCGACAGCTCCCGGGAACGGGGCCACCAGGCCCCGTCCAGCAGCCCCCGGGGAGGGCCCTCGCTCTTCAGGGCGAGGCGGGCCGGCAGGCCCTGGGCAGAACCCCGCGGGGACGCGGGGCGGTCGGTCGTCGCGGACATGGCGCGAACCCGTCTCCGGCCACCGCCCGAGGCGAGGACCGGCGTTTTCCTTCGCCGGGAACGGCGCCCGCGTGAAGGCGGGCGTACGGCGAACTCCCGGTATCCCCACTGTACTGCGGCCCGGCACCCCACCACGTGCCGGCCGGTGCCCCGGGAGCCGGCCTCGTGGCGCGCCTCCTGGTGAGCCCGGTCGCGCGCGGGGCACCGCGGGAACCGGCGCCGGGCCGGGCGTCGAGGCCGCGGTGCCGCGCCGGGTGCCCTGACCGCCGCCCGCGCCGGCGGGAGTCGAGGCGACCGGAACGACCCGGCCGCCCCCGGCGGCTCAGCCCGTCACCGGCAGCAGGTCGCGCGCCTCGAAGACCCGCCCCCAGCCTGGCGGCTGGGAGGTGCCCCCAGCCACGGCCGTCGCGGCGAAGACGCGGGGGAAGCCGGCGTAGGGCAGGGCCTGGAGGATCGCCTCGACCACCTCGCGGGGCTCCAGGCCCGCGTTCAGCGCCGAGCCGATGTGGGCCTCCAGCCGCGGCTCGACCCCGCCCAGGGCGATCAGCGCGCCCAGCGTGACCAGTTCGCGGCCGGCCGCGTCCAGGCCGGGGCGGGTGTGGATATCCCCGTACGCGAACTCGACCGCCAGGCGCGGGAGATCGGGGGCCGTGTCGGCCAGCGCCTCGTACACCGCCCGCCGTGGTCGCGCCGGTGCCGCCCAGCTCGGCCTGGCGGGCGAGGCCGCGTTCGTACCGCTCGTTCACGCCGCCGCCACCGGGCTGTGGCGCTCGACGAAGCCGAGGAGGCGGTGCCAGGAGTCGGCGCAGGCATCCGCCCACCGGGCGAAGGAGTCGTCGAAGAACGAGTGCGGCGCGCCCGCGTACACGTGCCGCTCGTACGCCTTGCCGGCCCGCTCCAGCCGGCCGGCCAGCGCGTCGAACTGCTCCGGCGTGGTCGCGACGTCCTCCCCGGCCAGCAGCATCAGCAGCGGCGCGGACACCTCCTCGGCCCGGTCCTCGAAGAACCGCGGCGGGCCGTAGAAGCCGACCGCCCCCGCCAGGCCGAGGCCGGCGGCGGCCAGCCGCCAGGAGTAGCCGCCGCCCAGGCAGAAGCCGACGCTGAGGACCGGCCCCTCGTCCTCCTCACGCAGCGCCGCCACGGCCGCGGCGGCGTCGGTCTCGACGTGCTCGGGCTTCAGCGACGCCATGTGCGCGGCGCCGTCGAAGGACTCCCCGCGCGGGGCGGTCCCGGCGCTGCGGCCGTAGTAGTCCATGACCAGGGTGCGGAAGCCGGCCTCTGCGAACCGCTGGGCCAGGAGCAGGTAGAAGGGGTGGGCGCCCCGCAGGTCGGGCAGCAGCAGCACGGAGCGGCCGTTGGGGTGGGTGGGCAGGGCCCGGTAGGCGGGGAAGCGGTTGCCGTCCCCGGCGGTGATCTCCAACGGCCCGTGCGCGGCCACGCCCCCGGTGGTCACGGGGGCGGCCGGCGGGCGGCTGTCGACGTCATGGCACACGGTCGGCTCCTCTCCTCCGCGGGTCCGCCTCGGCGGCGCCCGCTGGTCGTTCGCTCGTCGGCCGAGCGGGCATCAGCCTGCCGCAGCGCTGGGGCGCGACCCAGATCCGCGTTTTCCGGGTACGCGCAGGGCCACCCTCGGGGGCGCGCGGCGCCGGGCGCGGCATACTGGCGGGCATGGAGGAGCCCGCCGCCACGCGCCGGAACCTGGGGGAGTTCCTGCGCTCGCGCCGGGCCCGGCTCACCCCGCAGAGCGCCGGCCTCCGCTCCGGCGCCCGCCGCCGCGTTCCCGGGCTGCGCCGGGAGGAGCTGGCCCAGCTCGCGGGGATCAGCGCGGAGTACTACCAGCGGCTGGAGCAGGGCCGCGTGGGCCGCCCCTCGGACGAGGTGCTGAACGCCCTCGCGGACGCGCTGCGCCTGGACGAGGTGGAACGCGAGCACCTGCGGGCCCTGACCCGGCCCCCGCGCCGCGGGCCGCGCCCGCCGGTGGAGACGGGGCCGGCCCGCCCGGGGCTGCGGCGGATGCTGGCCCTCATGCCGGAGGTCCCGGCGATGGTGATCAACGACCGCTTCGACGTGCTGGCCCTCAACCCGGCGGCGGAGCGGGTGTTCTCCCCGGCCGGGGGCTGGAACCTGGCGCGCTTCCTCTTCCTCGCCCCCGCCGGGCGGGAGTTCTACCTGGAGTGGGAGGAGACGGCCGCCACGACCGCGGGCCAGCTCCGGCTGGCCCTGGGGCGGGACCCGGAGGACGGGGCGCTGGCCGCGCTGGTGGAGGAACTGCTCGGCAGCAGCCCTGAGTTCCGGGAGCTGTGGGCCACGGGGGACGTGGACCTGCGCGGCCACGGCACGAAGGCGTTCCGCCACCCGACGGAGGGCGTGCTGACGTTCCACTACGAGAACTTCACGCTGCCCGCCTCGCCGGGACTGCGGCTGATCACCTTCGCCCCGGCCCCGTCGGCCGGCTGAGCCTGCCCCGCGCGGTCAGGGGACTTGGGCGCGGCCGGTGAGGATCTCCGCGCGGGAGGACCAGGCCGTGGCCAGGAGGTGGGGGCGCAGGGCCTGACCCCCGGGGAAGTTCTCGGCGGCCCAGGCGAGTTCCTCGGCCAGGGTGGTGCCGAAGAGGCCGGGGTCGTCGGAGGAGATCGTCACGGGCAGTCCGGCGGCGAGGAATTGGCCGAGCGGGTGGGCGGCCGGGTCGGTGAGGCCGGCGGTGCGGCGGTTGGAGGTGGGGCACACCTCGATGACCGTGCCCAGCGCGCGCAGGCGGCTGGTGGCGTAACGCTGGCGGCGGGCCACGTCGGTGAGGCGGGCGGCGTCGTAGCGGGCGGGGACGGGGGCGGCCTCGGGCAGGGGCGCGAGGCGGGCCAGCTCGGCGCGCAGGGCGGCGGGGTCCACGACGACGCCGAACTCGCCCAGCCCCTTGGCGTGTTCGAGGTCGTAGGCGATCTGGTCGCGGCGCTCGGAGGCGGGCTCCTCGCGGGTGTGGGGGCCGAGGGTGTGCGGGTCCAGGCCCAGGGCGATGGCGTGGCCGAGGCGGTGGGCGCCGAGTTCGGCGGCCTCGTGGACCCAGCGCACCGCGCTCTCCAGGCTCTTGTCGCCGAAGCTCTCCCCGACGTGGTACAGGATCGCGAGCGCGCGGCGGGGGTGCGTGGCGTTGAACTCGTGGACGGCGGCGAGGAACGCGGCCTGGGCGCGCGGCGGGTGGCCCTCCTCGGCGCCGGAGAAGTCGATGCCGGTCAGGAGGTGGCCGTGCGGCCCCAGGGCGAGGGCGCGCACGCGCTCCCAGTCCGGCCACGGGTCGCGACGGGGCAGGCTGACGGCGAAGCGCTCGGCCACGGGCGTGTTGCCGCTGGTGGCGGCCAGGGCGGGGAACATGGCGGCGCTGACGCGGAGTTCGGCGTGGGCCAGGCCCTGGCGGGCGAGGTCGGCGCGGATGCCCGGGGCGAAGACGGCCGGGTCGGCGGGCGCGGCGAACAGCAGGTTGGCCTTGGCCTGGAAGCGGGCGAAGGAGCCGGCGTCCTCGTCCCGGAAGACGAAGAGGCGGGCGAACTCGGCCGCGGCGCCGGGGTCGCCGCGGCGGTGCCGCTCGACGACGCGCCGGGTGGGCGGGACGGCCCCGTAGGCGGCGGCCATCTCCCCCTCGTACCAGTCCCAGTCGGTGTCCTCGCTGGCCGCCAGGTGGCGCAGGAGGTCCGGCGGGCGGACGCAGCCGTGGAAGTGCAGATGGAGTTCGGTCAGCCGTTGCTCGGGCACCGGGACACGGTCGCACCGGTTTTGTTGCACGCGCAAGACGAATTATGCGCATTGCACGTGCACTTCGGCACTGCACGTGCATGTGCCTGCGGGGGCCGTTCCGGGGCGTGTTCGCTCTGACGCGCAGGGTGTCGCCGGTCGGGGTGGTTTCGCGTTCCGGGTGCGGACGGCGCGCCCGGGGTCCGGTACCACTCGGAGCGGGACGGACGCGGGGACGAACGCCGGGCGGACGCGGGACGGGCGCCCGGGGTGAGGGGTGTGGTCATGGCCGAGGGCACGGTGCTCTTCGCGGTGCGGGAGGAGTCGGCGGGCGGCGCGGCGGGCGCGGGCCAACTGCGCCGGGTGGCCGAGGCGTTGGCGGGCCGGGGCCTCGCGGCGCGCTGGGCCCGCGGCGGCGCCGACGGGCGGGCGGTGCTGAGCACGGAGGCCGGCCTGGCCGCCGCCGTGGTGGACTGGGACCTGCCGGACGGGGGCGCGGAGGGCGTGCTGCGGCACGCGGCGCGCCGCTTCCGCGGCCTGCCGGTCTTCCTGGTCACCTCCGGGGAGGACCTGGACCACCTCCCACTGTGGGTGGCGGAGACCGTCACCGGCTACGTGTGGCCGCTGGAGGACACCCCCGCCTTCGTCGCCGGGCGGATCGCGAGCGCCGCCCGCGCCTATCAGCGGGCGCTGCTGCCGCCGTTCTTCGAGGCCATGCGGCGCTTCGACGACGCGCACGAGTACTCCTGGCACACCCCGGCCCACTCCGGCGGCGTCGCCTTCCTCAAGTCCCCGGTGGGGCGGGCGTTCCACGACTACTTCGGCGAACGCCTGCTGCGCAGCGACCTGTCGATCTCCGTCGGGGAGCTGGGCTCGCTCTTCGAGCACACCGGCCCGATCGGCGCGGCCGAGCGCAACGCCGCGCGCGTCTTCGGCGCCGACCGCACGTACTTCGTGCTGCACGGCGACTCCACCTGCGACCGGCTCGTGGGCCACTACTGCGTCACCCGGGACGAGGTGGCGCTGGTGGACCGCAACTGCCACAAGTCCGTCCTGCACGGCCTGGTCCTCTCCGGCGCCAGGCCGGTCTACCTGGTGCCCACCCGCAACGGCTACGGGCTGGCAGGGCCGGTGCCGCCCGCCGCCGCCGAGGCCGGCGCGGTGGCCGCGCGGATCGCCGCCAGCCCCCTGGCGGCCGGGGCCGTCTCCCCCGAGGCGCGCTACGCAGTGCTCACCAACTCCACCTACGACGGCCTGTGTTACGACGCGCTCCAGGTGGCGCGGGCGCTGGCGCCCAGCACGCCGCGGCTGCACTTCGACGAGGCGTGGTTCGCCTACGCCCGCTTCCACCCGCTGTACGCGGGCCGGTTCGGGATGGCGGTCGGCCCGGACACCTTCCCCGGGCCCGAACGGCCCACGGTCTTCGCCACCCAGTCCACGCACAAGCTGCTGGCCGCCCTCTCGCAGAGCGCGATGGTCCACGTGCGCTCGGCCCCGCGGGCGCCGGTCGAACACGACCGGTTCAACGAGGCGTTCATGATGCACGGCACCACCTCGCCGCTCTACCCGATGATCGCCTCGCTGGACGTGTCCACCGCGATGATGGACGGCCCGCAGGGCCGGTGGCTGCTGGACGAGGCCGTCACCGAGGCGATCCGCTTCCGCCGCGCGGTCGTCCGGGTCGGGCGGCGCGTCGCCGCGGCGGGCGACCGGCCGCCGTGGTTCTTCGGCGTGTGGCAGCCGGAGACGGTGACCGACCCGGCCACCGGGGACGTTCTCCCGTTCGAGGAGGCGCCGCTGGAGCTGCTGGCCGGCGAGCCGCGCTGCTGGCAACTGGCCCCGGGCGGGGCCTGGCACGGCTTCGAGGGCCTGGAGGAGGGCTGGTGCCTGCTCGACCCGGTGAAGGTGACGCTGACCTGCCCGGGGATCAACGCCCTTGGCGAGACGGCCGACTGGGGCGTCCCGGCACGGGTGCTGACGGCGTACCTGGAGACCCGGGGCATCGTGGTGGAGAAGACGGACGCCTACACGGCGCTGGTGCTCTTCTCCATGGGCATCACCAAGGGGAAGTGGGGCACGCTGCTGGACGCGCTCACCGATTTCAAGGCCCTGCACGACGGGGGAGCGCCGCTTCAGGAGGTGCTGCCCGCCCTGGTCGCCGCGCACTCCGGGCGTTACGCAGGGCAGACCCTCCCGGGCCTGTGCGCGCAGATGCACGGGCACCTGCGCGAGGCCCGGCTGGTGGAGCTGCTGGACGCGGCGTTCTCCGAGCCGCCGGAGCCGGCGTTCCCGCCGCAGCTCTGCTACCAGCGCCTGATCCGCGGCGGCACGGAGCGCGTCCGCCTGGCCGAGGCCCCCGGCCGCGTCGCCGCGGCCATGGTCACCGTGACGCCCCCCGGCATCCCCGTCCTGATGCCCGGCGAACGCACGGGCACCCCCGACGGCCCCCTGCTGCGCTACCTCACCGCCCTGGAGACCTTCGACCGCCGCTTCCCCGGCTTCCACAGCGAGACCCACGGCGTGACGACGGACCCGGCCACCGGGGACTACCTCATCGAATGCCTGCGGCGGGACTGAGGGGACCCGGGAGCGGGGGCCGGGAGGCGCGGAGCGGGGTTCCGGAAACGGGGAGCGGGGAGAACGCGCGCCCGGGCCCGGAGCGTGTTAGGCTCGGTGGCGTTGCAGTTGTGGTACCCATGAAGCTTTGTGTGCACCTGGCGGATGTAACCGACAGGTGCTTTTCTTTTGCCGGTCATTTCCGGTTGGGGTCCTTACTACGACACCGGGTCCGCACGGTGCGGATCCGATTTCCGCCCCTGAGGAGATTGACATGGCCAGTGGCACCGTGAAGTGGTTCAACGCCGAGAAGGGCTTCGGCTTCATTCAGCAGGACGGCGGCGGCGCCGACGTCTTCGCCCACTACTCGAACATCGCGGCGCAGGGCTTCCGCGAGCTCCACGAGGGTCAGCGGGTGACCTTCGACGTCACCCAGGGCCAGAAGGGCCCGCAGGCGGAGAACATCGTTCCCGCCTGATCCCTCCCCGCGTCCGCGGACTCCGGGTCCCGTGCCCCTCAGGCGGCACGGGACCCGTTTTCGCGACCGCCGCCCGTATCGAGCAACCCGAGGGAAGGCAGGTCCCGTGGTCCGTCACGCCCGTCCGCGCGCGAAAGCCGCGGCGTCCCAGAAAGCCGCGCGCGGCTCCCAGGCCCCGCGCTCCGGAAAACCCGCGGCAGGCGCGGGCCCCGGCGGTGAATTCGGCCTGCCGCCCAGCGTTACGCCGTCCCTCCCGCCCGTCGCGTCCTTCGCCGAGCTCGACCTGCCGCGCCCCCTGGCCGCCGAGCTGGCCGCCCAGGGCCTGGCCGTGCCCTTCCCGATCCAGGCCGCGGTGCTGCCGAACGCGCTCGCCGGGCGCGACATACTCGGCAGGGGCCGCACCGGCTCCGGCAAGACCCTGGCGTTCGGGCTGCCGCTGCTGGCCCGCACGGCGGGGCTCAGGGCCGAGGCCCGCGAGCCGCTGGGACTGGTCCTGGTGCCCACCCGCGAGCTGGCCCAGCAGGTCACCGAGGCGCTGGCCCCCTACGCCCGCGCGCTGGGCCTGCGCCAGACGACGGTGGTCGGCGGGCTGCCCCTCCCCCGCCAGGCGCGGGCCCTGCGCGACGGCGCCGAGATCGTCATCGCGACGCCCGGGCGGCTGCACGACCTGATCGAACGCGGGGACTGCGCGCTGGGCCGGGTGCGGATCACCGTGCTGGACGAGGCCGACCAGATGGCCGACATGGGGTTCCTGCCCCAGATCGTGCGGCTGCTGCGGCAGATTCCGGCGGACGGGCAGCGGATGCTGCTCTCGGCCACGCTGGACGGCAACGTCGGGCGGCTTACCAGGGAGTTCCTGAGGGACCCGGTGCTGCACTCGGTCGATCCCCCGGCCGGGGCGGTGACCACGATGGAGCACCACCTGCTGCACGTCGCCGAGGACGACAAGAGGGTGCTCGTCACCCGGATCGCCGCCCGCGAGGGGCGGGTGATCCTCTTCTGCGGCACCAAGCGCGGCGCGCAGCGGCTGACCACGCGGCTGCTGGCCAGCGGCGTGCGGGCCGCGGCCCTGCACGGCGGGAAGTCGCAGCCGCAGCGCACGCGCACGCTGGGCCAGTTCAAGACCGGAGAGGTCACCGTGCTCGTCGCCACGAACGTCGCGGCGCGCGGCATCCACGTGGACGACCTGGACCTGGTCGTGAACGTCGACCCGCCGGCCGACCCCAAGGACTACCTCCACCGGGGCGGGCGCACGGCGCGGGCCGGCGGCTCGGGCCGGGTGGTCACCCTGGTGCTGCCGGAGCAGCGGCGGGAGGTGGAGAAGATGATGCGGGACGCGGGGATCTCCCCGCGCTCCCACCGCGCGCGCCCCGAGGACCCGGAGCTGGCCCGCCTCACGGGCGCCCGGGCCCCCTCCGGGGTCCCGGTGGCGATCGCCGCCCCCGCGCCGGCCCCCGCGGCGACCGCGACACACCGCCCGCCCCGCCGCCCCGGCCGCCCCACCCGCGGCACGGCCTCGGCCTCGGGCGCGGTCAGAGCCTCCCTCCAGGGCGGCGGACGGCGCCGCAGGGCGCGCTGACGCGGTGCGGCGCAGGGGCCGCGGCGAGGCACGCTGCGGCCCCAGGCCGCGGTCAGCGCGTGCTGGCGGAGCTTGCGGCACGGCTTCGCCGCCGCTGCCCGGCCCTTGGGCCGGGACTGGTGTCCGGCGGGGAAGCGCTGCCCCGGCCCCAGGGCGGGGGCAGCGCACGCGTACGGAGCGCGGCAGCGCGCGTCGGGCGGGCCCCGGGGCGGGGACTGGTGTCCGGTGGAAGAGCTCTCCCCGGCCGGAGGCCGGGAGCGCAGTCGGGTGGAGCCCGGCTCAGGCCGCCGTTGCCCGGCCCCCGGGCCGGGGCGCGGGCCGTCCGGGCGAGAAGGCCGGCCAGGCCGGTTTCACGGCAACGACAGTCCGTGCGTGGCCAGTTCGGCGTGCAGGGCCGTGCGGAGGCGGGTCTCCACGGCCGGTGGGAGGTCGTTCCGGCGGAGTTCGGTGAGGAGGAGGCCGGTGAGCATGGCGGTCAGGCGGACCGTGGCCGTTTCGAGGTCGGGGACGCCGAGGGCGCGCAGGGACATCCGGACGATGCGGGCGTAGGCGCGTTCGATCCGGTCGGCCGCGGGGGCCAGCGCGGGGCGGCGCGCGGCCAGTAGCTTCAGCTCGAACTCGGCCAGGTGGTGGGCGCGTTGGCCGGCCAGGCTGTGGGCGATGGCGGCGGCGAAGGCATCCGCCCAGGCGGCGGGGTCCTCGGCCGTGTCCTGGAGGTCGAGCGCCAGGCGTTCGAGGAGGGCGACGGTCCGGTCCGTGCCGTGCTCGATCGCGGCCACGAGCAGGGCCTCGACCGAGGGGAAGTGGTGGCTGACCGTGCCGGGCGAGGCGCCCGCGCGGCGGGCCACGGCGCGGACGGTGACGGCGGCCGGGCCGCCCTCCGCCAGCAGCGCCAGGGTGGCCTCCAGCAGCGGCCCCGGGCCGCCGAGCCGCCCGCGCCGCCGGTCCGCGGTCACGCGCCGCCCCGGCGGCGGCGCAGGATGTTCACGCCGTCGCGGGCCATGCCGCGCAGCAGGGCACGGCGCGCGCCCAGCCGCGGCAGCGGCGGGCGGCCCGCCCCCATCCGGCGCAACTGGTGCCCGTGCCAGGCGAGTTCGGCCGCCCCGTCCAGCAGGCGAACGCCCGTGGTCAGCGGCCGGGCCCGGCTGGCCGTGGCCTCGGGGTCCGCGAGGAGGGCGCGCGGCAGGTCGGGCTCCAGGGCCAGCGGGCGGCCCAGGCCGACGACGTCCACGCCGGAGGCGAGCGCGGCCCGCATCGCGGTGCCGCTGCGGAAGCCGCCGGTGACCATCAGCGGCAGCGCGCCGGCCGCGGCCTCGGCGCGGGCCCGCTCGGCGAAGGCCAGGAAGTACGCCTCCCGGGCCCGGCTTCCGGCGCCGCGGTGCTCCTGGCCCATCATCGCGGCCCGCTCGTACGTGCCGCCGCTGATCTCCAGCAGATCCACGCGCTCGGCGGCCAGCGCCCGGACCACCTCCAGGGACTCGGCCTCCCCGAAGCCGCCGCGCTGGAAGTCGGCGGAGTTGAGCTTGACGGACAGGACGCGGCCGGGCCCGATGGCGGCCCGCACCGCGCGGACCGTCTCCAGCAGGAAGCGGCGGCGCCGCCCGGGGTCGCCGCCCCAGTCGTCGGTGCGGAGGTTGGCCAGCGGCGAGAGGAACTGCGAGACGAGGTAGCCGTGCGCGGCGTGCACCTGCACGCCGTCGAAGCCGGCCTCCACCGCCACGGCCGCCGCGGCGGCGAACCGCCCGGTCTGCTCGGCTATCTCCGCCGCGGTGAGGGCGCGCGGCAGCGGGAAACGCGCGCCCCCGACGTTCACCCGGACCGCGCTGGGCGCGACCACGGCGGCGGACAGGCCCGGCGGGGTCTGCCGGCCGGGGTGGTTGAGCTGCATCAGGGCTGCGGCCCCGGCGGCGCGCGCGGCGCGGGCCCAGGCGCGCAGGGCGTCCAGGTCGCGGCCGTCCTCGACCACGACGTTGCGCGGCTCGCCCAGGGAGCGGCGGTCGACCATCACGTTGCCCGTGATCAGCAGGCCGGCGCCGCCGCGCCCCCAGCGGCCGTAGAGGCGGGCGAGGGCCGGGGTGGGGCGGTGGGCGGCGTCGCCGAGCTGCTCGCTCATCGCGCTCTTGGCGAGGCGGTTGGGGAGCGTGACGCCGCAGGGCAGGGCCAGGGGCGTGCTCAGCTCCGGGGTGCCGGTGCCCGGCCCGCCCCCGGGGGCGCTGTCGCGGGGCGCGGTGTCGTCGGTCATGCGGCCGGGCCTCCCGTGCGGCTCGGGCGGCGCGTGCCGCCTGTCGTTCGAACGAACGATAGGGCCGGACGTTTGTTTTGTCAGCGGCGCGTTCCGTCAGCGGCGGCCGGGGCGGGGGGCGGCCCAGGGGCCGATGTCCAGCGCCTGGAGGTGGTCGGGGTCGGCCACCAGGTCGACGGCGGTGACGCGTCCGTCCGTGACGGTGATGCCGAACGCCACGCGCAGCCGCCCGCCGGGGGCCCAGACCAGGCCGGGGGCGCCGTTGACCAGCGCGGGAACGGCCTCGGCGGCGCGGCCGGAGAAGGCGTCCGCCACGGCCTCCGCGCCCCGGGCCGGGCTGGCCCCGGAGAGCGCGGCGGCGGCGTCGATGCGCAGGACGACGTCGGGGTCGAGGAGGTCGAGCAGGGCGGCGAGGTCGCCGTCGCGGGAGGCGTCCAGGAACTCCGCGACCACGGCCCGGCCGCGCGCGGGGTCGGTCTCGGGCTCGGCGGCGGTGCCGCGCACCCGCAGCCGGGCGCGGCGGGCGAGGCGCCGGGCGGCGTCGGGGCCGCGGTCGAGGACGGGCGCGATCTCCTCGTAGGGGACGGCGAACATGTCGTGCAGCACGAACGCCAGCCGCTCGGCCGGGGCGAGGGTCTCCAGCACGACGAGCAGGGCCTGGCCGAGCGAGCCGTCCCCGGCGCCCTCGCCCGGCTCCTCCGGCTCCTCGCCGGCCTCGTCCCAGAACTCCTCGCGGCGGGTGGCGCGCGAGCGCAGCAGCCCCAGGCACACCCGCGCCAGGATCTCCTCCGGCCGCCGCGCGCCCCCGGCGCGCGCCAGCCGCGCGCGGGTCTCCCCCAGCGCCTCCTCGGCCTCCCCGGGCGACCCCAGCAGCCGGTAGGCCACGGCCCGCAGCCGCGCCCCCTCCGCTGGTGCGGCGAACGGTCTGTCGGCGTCCTCGGCGTGCGCGTCCATGCCCCCGATGATTCCCCGGGGACCCCCGCTCACGAGAGTGACATGCGGGACGAACCGGTGCGGGGGCGCGCTCAGACGGCGACGATGCGGACCTGGCCGCCGCACAGCTTCGTCATGTCGTCGGCGTCCGAGGTCAGCAGGACGACCGGCTTCTGCTGCCGCAGGGCCATCTCCGCGACGGCGGCGTCGATGGCGTACGTGTGGCCGTGGAGTCCCGTGCCGGCGAGCACCGCGGCGGCGGCGCGGGCCTGCTCGTCGCCGACCGGCTCGACGCGCAGCCCGGACAGCAGCCAGGCCAGGCGGGCCGGGTGCGTGCGGCGGTGGGCGGCCTCGATGATCGTGAGAGCGCTGATCACCACGTCCATGCCACGGCGGCGGCCCTCGGCCACCAGCGCGACGACGGGCTCGGAGTCGTTCAGGAGCTGGGACAGGCCCTCGCATTCGAGCACCAGGGTGCCCTCCGCGGTCAGCTTGCGGCGGGCCAATCGCCCTCCTCCGCGAAGACCTCGTCGAAGACGCGGCAGGCCTTGGCCTGCTCGGCCTCCGGGACCGGGCCGCGCCGGCGCTCGTAGTCCGCCAGGTACTCGTCGAGGATGCGTCCGCGCAGCTCCCGCTCCACCGCCTCGGTGATGAACGCGGAGAACTCCCGCTTCCCCACCCGCCGCCGAATGGCCTCCGCGGTCCCCGCGGGCAACGAGAGACTGACCCGGGTCGCAGGGCCCTCTCCGATGCGGAAGGGCGTCTCGCTCATGAGAGGCAGTTCATCAGAGAAGTAGGAAACAGCCCGGGCTCACCTGCGCCGCGGTCAGCGAGGGGTGAGGGGCAGGTCGTCGGGGAGGAGGCGGAAGGCTTTGTGGCGGGTGAGGGGGCGGATCGTGCGGAAGTCGCGGCGGTCGAGGGGGAGGACCGCGTCGGTGTCGTAGTCGGCCGCCAGGGCGACGTTCACCGCGTCGGCGAGGTCGAGGGCGAGGTCCGCGCAGCGCGCCCGGACGGCCTGGGCGGCGGCCAGGTGGTCCTCGGTGACCGCGGGGACGAGGACGCGGCCCCTGCGCAGCCAGCGCCTGATGTCGTCGATCGCGCTCAGGGCCGCCGGGCGGCCGAGTTCGCGGGTGGCCACGTGGTCGAGCTCGGCGAGCAGCAGCGGCGACATGACCAGCAGGCCGGCGGCGAGGATCGACTCGTTGGCCGCCTCGTGCTCGGGATGGGCCGAGTCCAGGGCGGCGAGGAGGCCCGAGGTGTCGGCCACCACGACGATCACTCGGCGATTCCCCGCGCCTCGCCCCGCGCCGCGTCGGCCACCGCGTCGCGCACCTCCGCGCGCGTGAGGGTTCGGCCGGGGCCCTCGAAGGTGCGGGAGAACAGGGGCTCGTCCCAGACCTGGCTGGCCATGGCGGCCAGGTGGATGCCCTGCCGGATGATCTCGGCCTCGCTGATGCCCCGGCGTCGGGCCGCCTCCTTGATGAGGGCGAGGTCCTCGGGGTCGGCGTAGACGTTGGTGCGCTTCATGGACATGTACCACCCCTGGTCCATGTGGCGCGCTTGGGGGCCGAGCCGGTCGCCGTCCCGGGTACTCAGGTCCCGGCTGAGTATCCCGGCGGATGTCCGGCGGCGGGGCGGGGCGGGAGGGTCGGGGGCATGGAGAGACTGGCGTTCGGGTATTGCCCCGCGTGTCTGCGGGGGCTGGGCGGGGTGGAGCGCACGCGGCTGTGGTGTCCGTACTGCGCGCTGCCGCTGGCCGGGCCGGTGCTGGCCGAGGTGTGGAACGTGGACGCGGAGCTGCACCGGCTCGCGGCGCGGCGGCGGGAGCTGCTCGCGGCGGCGCGCGGGCCCGGGGCGGCGGGCTGGGCGGGTGAACGGCCGGCCTGGGGACCGGGGCCCGCGGCCCGGTCCGCGCCGGTGCCCCCGGCGGGCGGGGGCGCCCGGCAGGCTCACGGGCCGGGAGCCGGGGCGTCCGGCCCCGGACCCGCCGCGCGGGAGCCCGGGCCCGCCGGGCCCGACGTGTCGGCCGTGGCCGTGCGGAATGTGCTGCTGGTGCTCGGCGGCGTGCTGCTGACGTTCGCCGCGCTGGCGTTCGCGCTGGTGGCCGGGGGGCCGACGCTGGCGCTCGGGCTGGTGACCGCCGCCGCGCTCGCGCTGCCCGCCGTGCTGCTGCGCCGGAACCTGGGGGCGACGGCCGAGGCCGTGGCGGCGGTCGGGCTGGCGCTGACGTACGTGGACGCGTACCTGCTGCGGCCCGAGGGCGGCGGGCGGGCCTACGCGGCCGTGGCCACGGCCGTGCTCGCCGCCGGGTGGGCGGGGTACGGCCGCCTGCTTCCGGCGCTGCGCGGGCCCCTGCCCGCCGCGTTGGTGATGGCCCAACTCCCGCTGCCGCTCGGTGCCTTGGCGGCCGGGTGGGGCGGCGAGGGGCTGTCCTGGGCGCTGCTGCTGACGGCGGCGGGGGACGTGGCCGTGGCGCGGACCCGGTGGCGGTGGGCGCCGGTGGCCGGGGGCTGCGCCGCGGCCGTGGCGGCGCCCGCGCTGCTGTTCTCGGCCTTCGCGGGCGGCCCCGCGTCCTCGGCCCGGCTGCTGCTGGGCGTGGGCCTGGCCCTGTACGCGGCGCGCCGCTGGCCTCGGTGGGCGACCGCGCTGGGGGCAACGGCCGGGGCGGCGCTGATCGCGGCGGGCGGGGGGTCCGCGCCGGTGGAGGGGGAGGCGCTGCTGCCGGTGTACCTGCTGGCCGCGGCGGCAGTCCTGGCCGGGGCGGTGCTGCTGGCCTCCCGGCCGCCGTGGGGCGAGGCCGCCGGGCGGGGCGCGACGGGGGCGGCGGCCGTGGTGCACGCGGCGGGGCTGGTGTGGGCGGCGCCCGCGGTGGCGCAGGCGGTGTTCGCCCCGGCGGCCTGGGCCCGGCGGGCCTGGGAGGGGGCGCCCGCGGGTCCGGCCCGGGAGGCGCTGACCCCGTCCGTGCCGTGGTCGGGGGGCTGGGTCACCCTGGCCGTGCTGGTGATCTGCGCGGGCTCGGCGGCGGCGTTCCGGCCGCACCGCGAGGGGCTGCTGGCGCTGGGCGCGGCGGCCGTGGGGGTCGCGCCGCTGGCGCTGGGGGCGCCGTACCCGGTGGCGCTGGCGGTGCTGGTGGTCCTGGCCGTGGCGCTGCTCGCCCTGCCCGGGCCGGCGCCGGTGCTGCTCGCGCTGGCCCCGGCCTGGGCCGCCGGCGGGTGGGCGCTGGCCGAACGGGGCGCCACGGTCGCGGTGCTGGCGGCGCTGGGCGTGGCGTTCGCGGCCACCGCCGCGTGGCGGACGGGGGGCGATCCGGCGCGGCGGGCGGTGGCCGGGGGCGCGGCCGTCGTCTGCGCGGCCGGGCTGGCGCGGGCCGTTCCGGCGGCACTCGGCGCGCCGGTGGAGACGGCGGCGCTCGCGCTGGCGGCCGTCGCGGCGGCGGCCGTGGCACTGGCGCCGCGCGTCCACCCGGTGACCGAGGGAGCCGGGTACGCGGCGGCGGCCTGGGGCCTGGCGCTGACGGCGGGCGACGCGGGGGCGTTCTCGGTGGCGCTGGGCGCGTGCGGCGCGGGCGCGGCGGTGGTCGCGGCGCTGCGGGCGGACCGGCGGCGGGAGTTGACGGCCGCGGCCTTGGTGCTCTCCGTACTCGCGGTGTGGGTGCGGATGGCGGCCTCGGGGGTGACGGTGCCCGAGGCGTACACGCTGCCGCTGGTGCCGCCGCTGCTGGTGGCCGGGTGGCTCGCGCGGCGCCGGAGCCCGGCCCTGTCCTCCTGGAACGCGTACGCGCACGGCCTGTGTCTCGGGCTGCTGCCCAGCCTCGCGCTGCTGCCGGAGGGCGAGCCGGGCGGAACGCGGGCCCTGGCGGTCGGCGCGGGGGCGCTGGCGGTGACGCTGGTGGGCGCGCGGTACCGGCTCCAGGCGCCGATGTCGCTGGGCGGCGGCGCGCTGGTGTACGTCGCCGGGCACGAACTCGGGCCGTACGCCGTCTCGTTGATCGGCGGCCTGCCGGGCTGGGCGGCACCCGCGGTGGCCGGGGCGGTGCTGCTGGCGGCGGGCGCGACGTACGAGCGGCGGCTCAGGGACGCGCGGCGCCTGCGGGACGCGTGGCAGCGCCTGGGCTGAACGGCCTTGGCGGGCGCGTCAGTCGGTCGCGGCGGGGTCCCCGGGGTCGGGGTCGGGGTCGGGGTCCGGGGCGGGGCCGGCGGCTTCGAGGAACGCGGCGATCAGGCGCTCGCGTTCCTCCCGGCGGGCGTGGCCGAGTTCGATCGAGCGGTCGCCGAGGGTGACGGTGACTCCGCCGTCGGGGCGGTTTTCCAGCCAGGTCTCCAGCACGCGCAGCGCGGGGCGCAGCACGGCCGGTGCCAGGGCGACGGCCAGGGTGCCCAGCGCCAGCGCGGTGCCGGAGCGGGAGCCCTCGGGCGCGGGCTCCTCGGCGAAGGCGACGTCCCGCGCCTCCGTCTCCTCCAGCAGCAGGCGGCGCAGGCCCAAGGCCAGCTCGTGCACCTCGGCCGCGTCGGCGTCCGCGGCACCAACGACTTGAATCCACAGGGTGGTTGCCGTGCTCACCGGGCCAGTCTAGGCAGCGTGGCGAAGCGCAGCACGAAGCGGCGCTGCCAGGGCGTCTCCACCGCCCTGGGGTGGTAGTGGCGGCGGACGAAGGGGACGGCCTCGCGCGGCGGGAGGCCGTCCAGGACGGCGAGGCAGGCCAGGGCCGTGCCCGTCCTGCCGCGCCCGCCGCCGCAGGCGACCTCCACCCGGGCCCCGCCCGCCCGGTCCAGCGCCTCGGCCAGCAGCGCACGGGCCAGCGCCGGGTCGCGCGGCAGCCGGAAGTCGGGCCAGGGCAGCCACCGCGCCTCCCAGGCGACCGGCGGCGGCTCCTTCCCCAGCAGGTACACCCCGAACTCCGGCTCACCCCCCGCCGGAAGCCCTTCCCGCAACCCCCTCCCCCGCACCGCCCGCCCCGAGGGCAGCCGCAGCACCCCCGCGTCGGTCTCCCGCCACCCGGCCACGCCCCAACTCCCTCCGCAACCTGGACCGTCCAGTATTCCCCGCGCCGGGGCGGCCTCCACACCCCGGCAACCGCCTCCACATGTCCGCCATTCCTCCGTCACTATTTCCCCGGCCGGGCCCCGGAAAAGACAAAGACCGGCCTTCGCTCCCGAAAAGCGGAAGCGAAGACCGGCCTTGTCGCGGATCAGCCGCGGATCGTCACCGGCACCGCGTGCCGGAGGCGTCGTCTCAGACCAGCCAGCCGAGGGCGAGGGCCAGGTGGGCGAGGAGTTCGGTAAGCATAAGTGACCTCTCAACGGTGAGTGGACGATGACCCGGCATTCCGCGGAGTAAAGCCGTGCGTCGAAATCGCGACAGGTTTAACACGCCCCTCATCCACGCTCAATCCCTGGTACCGAACCCGTCCGCCTCTTCGCGCTCCGGAGTACTCACCGCGGCCGGCTGCTCAGCGCGTGACAGTCGTCACGTGGGCGGCCACGGGAGACTGAGCGCGTGGATCCCTCGCTGAGCGCCCTCATCGTTGCCGTGGTCGGCGTCACCGGCACGCTCGCCTCCGGCCTCTTCGCCCACCGCAGCGCGCTGCGCACCAAGGCCGTCGAGCTGGAGCACGCGGCGCGGCAGAGCCGCGAGGAGAGAGTGGATGCCGAGCGCCGGGCCTCCCTGGAGGCCCGGCGGACCTCCTATATCGCGCTCAACCAGGCCATGCGCCAGTTCCACGCGGCGCTGAGCGCGGACCGCGCCTCCGCAGCCGCCGGGGAAGCCCCGGGGGCCGGGCGCGAGGAGTACCGGCGGGCCCTGCGGGACGCGTACGCGCAGGCGCAGATGATCGCGACGGACGCCGTGCTCGTGGCCGGCGGCGACCTGGTGCACCGGCTGAACCGGATTCACCGCCTGCTTGCCGCATGGGAGACGTCCGGGGCCCCGGAGGGTGGCTCCGGGGCCCCGGACGGCATAGGGGAGCGGCTGGAGGAGTCCTCCCGCCTGCTCTACGAGGTGCGGCAGAGGATGCGCCTGGACCTCGGCATCACCGAGCTGCCGGTCGAACGGCCGGACGGGCACGGGGAGTCGTGACCGGGGCGCCCGGAGGGCCGTTCAGCGCAGGCCCCCCAACGCGGGGGCCTGGCGAGGAGCGGGGAGGGGGATGCGGGCGGCGGAGGTGCCGAGGCCGGTGGGGGTGCCGAGGGGCCAGAGCCAGGACTTGCCGGCGTGGCGGCGCAGGTCGGACTCGCGGTAACGGCGGACGTTGCGGTGCCAGTTGAGGATGCCGGCCAGCCAGTTCTCCAGCTCGCGCACGTAGCCGTCCAGGGTGGCGCGCTGGGCGGGGTCGAGGGCGAAGTCCTCGTAGAGTAGGGGGAGCTGGCTGGCCGCGATGTGGCGGAACTCCGCCAGCCGCGAGCGCAGCAGGTCGCCGGTGATGCGCAGGCCCGTGGGGTAGTCGCAGTCGAAGAAGTTCTGCACGACGAGGACCCCGTTGTGCACCTCGCCCTCGAACTCGATCTCCTTCTGGTAGGAGAAGACGTCGTTGAGCAGGCAGGCGTAGTCGGCGGCGGCGTTCTCCAGGGAGCGGATCGGGCCGCTGCGGTAGACCTCCTCGGGGATGCCCGGGCCGTGGCCCAGGCGGCACAGGCACATCGTGAGGTCGGAGCCGAAGGTCAGGCGCCGCATCTCCAGGTAGTCCACGGGCTCGGGCACGCGGTTCTCCGCCATGTTGGCCAGCTCCCACAGCCAACTGCCGGTCATCACCGTGATGGTGTCGCGGAAGCGCAGCCGGGCGGGGACGTCCATGGGGGTCGCGGTGCGGCGCCACAGGTCGGCCAGGCTGCGCTGGAGCGCGGTGACCGGCTCGGGTGAGGCGGCCGGGTCCTCGATGGGCATGTACGCCAGCAGCGCCTCGTTGCACGCGCGGGCCCCGGCCAGGTCGCGGCTGCGGCCGAAGGCCACGGGGTAGTAGTCGTCGGCCCACGTGCCCCAGACCAGCCACTGGGAGGCGAGGTCCAGGCCCTCGGGCTCGGCGTCGGGGTACAGGCCCGCCGCGCACAGCGGCAGGTCGTAGTCGGCCAGCTTCTCCTCGTCCCAGATGCCGGAGGCGGGGACGCCGGGCTGGGGGGCGAGCAGGCCCATCCGCCGCGCCCAGTCGGCCGTTTCGCGCCGGGAGTGCTCCAGGTGCGGGCTCAGCCGCAGGGGGAACGTCAGCGCGAAGTCGACCATCCGCGCGGGCCCGACGCGCTGGTGCGGTACGTGCGTGAAGCGGCGCACGCGGGCGACCTCGGCGCGGGTGGTGGTGCTGACGGGGAGCCAGGGGAGGTTCTGCGCGCCCTTGTTCATGTAGCGGCTGGAGCGCATGTGCCACTCGTGGCCGCCGGACTGCCAGTCCTGGAGGCCCTTGACGTAGGCGGCGACGTCGGCGCACTGCGCGGGGGTGAGCGCGTGCTCGGCGCACAGCGGCGGGACCTCGGTCAGCGCCGTGTGCTCGAACTGCTGGAGCCGGGCGGTCAGGAGGTCGTTGACGGCCTCGGCGGCCTCCTGCGTGGTGCAGCCGAAGAAGGTCTCCAGCACCAGCACGCCGTTGCTCAGCTCGCCCTCCTCGCCGATCTCCCGCTCGTAGGAGAAGAGGTCGTTGCGCAGGTGGACGCCGTCGGAGAACGCGTCGCGCAGCACCCGCAGCGGCCGGGCGCCGGCCACCGCGTCCGGCACCTCAGCGCGCGCGGCGAACTCCACCAGGCCGGCCGACCAGGGCGCGCCGCCGACCTTGCGGCGCATCTCGATGTACTCGACGGGATTGGGGACCCGGCCGGCGTTGATGTTGGACAGCTCCCACAGCGACTCGTTGAGCAGGTGCTCGGTCGCCTCGGCGAAGCGGCGCCGCCAGCCGGCGGACATCGACGGGACGGTGCGCGCCCACAGGTCGGCCAGGCCCGCCTCGACGGGGTTGACCGGCTCGGGGGTCGGTTCGCCGTCCGTCAGCGGCATGAACGCCGCCAGCCGGTCCAGGTACGCCTTGCCGCCGGGGCGGTCCTGGGTGCGCTTGAAGACCTCCAGGAAGTGGTCGTCGAAGAAGAAGACCCACACGTACCAGTCGGTGACCAGGTCGAGGTCGTCGGCGGAGGCGTCGGGGTGGGTGTACGCGCACAGCAGGGCGTAGTCGTGGGCGTCCAGGTCCTGCTGGGTCCAGATCCCGGAGCCCTCCAGCATGCCCATCGCGCGCGCCCACTCCCGGGAGTGCGTGCGCGCCCGCTCCACGTGCGGGTTCTGGCGCGCGGGGTACGGCATGTAGAACTGGGGGAGGGTGAACGGCTGTTGGGCGGCTGTCGTCATGGCGAAGTCTCCCCGGGGGCGAGCGTCGGTCGGCCGAACGGCCCAGCCCTACCCCGGCGCGCGCCCCCCTGATCGCCAGGCCCCGCCACCTCACCCGCACGAGTGATGTTCGCACGCGGGTGCGGCACGGGCGGGAGACGGGCCGTAACGCCCGGGGCCGGCCGCCGCGTTCAGTCCCCGCGGGTCGGCGGGAGGTAGGGCTCGCCGCCGGCGGAGGTGACCATCAGGGTGACGAGCCTGCCGTTGGGCTCGATGCTGATGACCGGGATGGCCTTGTTCTCCGGGCTGCCGTTGTTGCGCAGGGAGATCCAGCCGCTGGCGCCCGGGATGGCGTTCGCCCCGTTGAGGGAGGGCAGCATCCGCAGCACGTCGGCGGCGGACAGGTCGCGGTCCCGGCCCGTGGAGCGGATGGCGCGCACGGCCATGAGGACCGCGTCGTGCCCCATGATGGCCTGCCCGTCGTCCAGTTCGGTCAGGGGGCCGTCCTCGGCCCGGAAGGGGGCCAGGGCCAGGCGGTCGAAGGCCTCCGGGCTCTGCTCCCAGGCGCCGGGGTGGGCCAGGCCCGTGTAGACCAGCTCGATGTTGCCGTCCTCCAGGGCCTGGGCGATCTCCTCGAAGCCCTCCTGCTGGGTGGTCTGCGAGGCGTCGTCGCCCGAAAGGACGGTCAGCGGCCGGTCGTTGCAGTACCGGCGGGCGAGCGGGGCGAGGAAGGAGCGCAACTCGGTGCTGCGGCCGGCGAAGTAGACCACGTCCGGCTCGGCCAGGCAGAGGTTCGCCATCTGCTGCGCGAAGTAGGAGGAGGGGTCGCCCTGCGAGGAGTCGAAGACCATCGGCTCGTCGTCCGCCAGCCGCCCGGGCGGCAGCAGGTCGAGGAACGCCCGGCCCAGCGTGGCGGCGTAGCGGTCGTCCTCGTCCTGGTCCTGCACCACCAGCACGCGGTCGTCCGCGCGCTCCTCGGTCCGCAGGAACTGCACGGCCGCGGCGGCCTCGTCGGAGTTCGGCGGGGCCGCGCGCACCAGGCCGTCCAGCTCCTCCAGGTCGTCGGCGGTGAGGGTCCCGCCGAACACGGGGATGTCCGCCGCCGTCAGCGCCTCCACCATGTCCAGGGTGGGGGCGAGGCTGGTGCCCAGGCCCGCCACGGCCACGACCCTCTCCTCCCGGGCCTGGCCGAGGATCTGGTCCGAGGTGTGGCGCCACTGCTCGTCCGTGGCGCCCGTGTTGCCGAGCAGCAGCCGGATCTGCGGCGAATTGCCCTGCCCGCGGGTCTGGTTGGCGGCGATCAGGCCGGCGTAGGCCCCTTCGAGCTCGTGCCGGACCGAGACCATGCTCTCGCCCGAGGCAGGGCTCATCGGCATCGCGTAGACGACGCTGACGAACGGCGTCCCGCCGTCCTCGCCCGCCGCGTCGGTCACCCTGTCGTTCTCCTGGGCGATCCGGGCCGTGACGCGGTCGAGTTCGGGATCGAAGGAGAAGCCCCCGGCGGCGTCGGTGACCCCGACGCAGGCCCGGTGCTCGCCCTCCCCGACCCACTCCACGCCCGGCCCGCAGCCGGTGTCCTCCGGCTGCGCCCACCAGACGGCGCCGGCCGTGACGGCCAGCGCGCAGGCCAGGACCAGGCCCCTGGCGGACCAGCCCCGCCACCAGGACGGGTCCGGGTCCTGCCCGCCGTAGCCCCCCGATGTGCTCATGCCGCAGCCTCCCGCCTCACGCCTGCGCCTCGTACTTGGCCGCCTCGTGGATGAGGCCGGCCGCCCGCGCGTCCGAGTGGACGCCCAGCTCCCGGAACATCGCCCCGATGGTGTGGATCAGCTCGTGGCCGCCGCCCGGCAGCCGGTTGCGCGGGTCCCCCGCCAGCCACAGCGAGGTCACCAGGATCGCCAGCGCCCGGTGCTCCCGGTACGCCCGCGGCGCCAGCCTCTCGGCCAGCAGCGGGGCGCGCCGCGCCGGGGCCGTCTCCGGGTCCACGGGCCGCCGCAGCGGCGCCGCGGTGATGGCGTACAGCTCGTACAGCCACGCCGCGGTGTCCGGCAGCACGCTCAGCGAGGCGTGCAGCCGGGCCACCACCGGCTCCAGGTCCTCCAGCGCCAGGCTGTGGTAGTAGGCGTCCACGGGCCGCTCCCGGCCCAGGTGCCACTCGCGCAGCGCGGCGTGCACGGCCGTCCAGTCCGCGGGGCGTTCCGCGAGCCGCTGGAGCAGCAGCAGCCGCAGCCAGGGGTGCAGCACGGCCCGCTCGGGCAGCGGGTGGGGGTGCCGGGTGGGCAGCAGGTAGCCGCTGCCGCGCCCGCCGTGCGTGCCCGCGTCCTCGGGCTCGGGGGCCGTCAGCCACAGCCGCGCGCCGATCTCCTGGAGCAGCGTGTCCTGGGTGTGCGCGGTGAACCGCTCCAGCAGCCCGCTGTCCACGGCCGTGTCGAACGCCCGGGGCGCGGCGCAGCCGATCAGCGCGTCCCGCTGGTCGGCGGTGAGGTCGCTCAGCAGGTAGGGCAGGGCGCGGCGCGCCAGCGGCTCGGCGCCGTCCGGGCCCGGGGCGTCCAGCACGGCCGCCGGGCCGGGCAGGCGCCCGGCGGCGGCCTGCAACTGCCGCACGCTCCACGGGTGCCCGTAGGAGAGGCGGTGCACCAGCGGCGTCACCTCGTCCCTCCCGGGCAGGCCCGCGCCGAGCTGGGCGACCTCGTTGGCCGTCAGGTCCCGCAGCTCCACCGGGTACCACCGCCAAGAGGTGTCGGGGGCCGGGCGCGGGGCGCGGCCGTGCCAGTCGGCGTAGCTCGCGCGGTCCGGGGCGGCGGTGCTCAGCCCCGTGGGGCCGGGGGCGAACGGCCCGGGCACGCGCCGCGCGTCGGAGGCGGTGGTGACGATCAGCAGCGGGTCGCGGACGTCGCGGCGCGCCGCGTTCTCCTCGCGGACGGCCACCAGGACGTCGAGGAAGCCGCGGCCGTCGTGGGTGTCCATGTTGTCCAGCAGGGCCACGAACCGGCGGTCGCGGCGGTGGCGCGCGGCGTCGGCGATCAGGTCTTCGAGGAACGCCGCGCACAGCGTCCGGTCCACGGCCAGCGCGTCGTCGGGGGCCTCGCTCTGGGCGCGCTCCTTGAGGGCCACCAGGGCGTCCAGCCGGCGGTAGCCGTTCCCGCCGACGTACCAGTCCAGGCCGGTGCGCCACATCACCTCGGCGGGCAGCCGGGGCAGGCCGTGCTGCACCAGGCCGACGAGCAGGCTCAGGCCGGGGAACGCCAGGACGTTGAGGTCCTGGAGCGCGGCGACCACCGCCCCGGCGCGGCCCAGCGCGTCCTCCCCGTCGCGGCCGGCCATCGCGCGGCGCAGGGCGTCGCGCAGCGCGGCGCGGGAGGCGCGGGGCTGGGCGGTGTCAAGGACGACGCCGGTGCGCACCACGAGCAGGCCGAGCGCCAGGCGCGGGAAGCGCAGCGCGGGCTGGCGCGGGAAGCGGTGCGAGAGGCCGATGGCCAGCCGGGCGGCGACCTCGTGCGGGCGGCGGGGCCGGGCGGAGGCGAAGTCGTAGAACGCGTGGGGCCGGCGCGCGGCGCGGTAGCCCAGGCGCCGCAAGGTGACCGTCTTGCCGCTGCCGCGACGGCCCAGCAGCACGATGACCGGCAGCTCCCGGCCGCGCCGCTCCGCCGGGCGGGCGCGGCACTCGTCGAAGAGCGCCTCGATGCCCTGAATGCCCAGCGGCAGTTCCGGTGGTGTGGACACGCCGCTTCCTCCCCCCTGACGTCCGATGTCCTCCCTTGTCCCCTCGCGTTCCGCGCGGTCCTGGCCCCCGCGATCACGCCGCGAGGAACACGCTGCGGAAGAGGGTGTGTGCATCCTGCCACACGGTTCGGCCGAACGGCGGGAAGTTGAGGGGGAGTTGAGGAACGCCGGTGAGGGGG
>NZ_JAVREN010000021.1:0-100477 GCF_031845405.1 Streptomyces boetiae | reverse complement strand
GCCGCCGCGGGCGAGCCGCCCGGGAGCGATCCGCGGGGCGTGCTGGCCCGGTTCTGCGACGCCCTGCTGGAGAACGCCCGGCCTGCCGCCGGTGCCACGGCCGTGGGAGCCGCCGCGTGAGCGCCCAGGCCTCGCCCGCCGCGCGGGCCCCGGAGCGGGCGGCGGAGGCGCCGCCGGTGCGGCCCGAGGAGCTGCCCGAGCTGCTGGACGCGGTCCGGCTGCGCCTGGCCGAGGACGGCGCCGAGCCCACGCCCGGCCGGGTCGCCGCCGCGCTGCGGGACGGCGGGCGGGTGCTCGGGGACAGCGCGGTGCTGTCCGTGGTGCGCGCGCTGCGCTCGGAGCTGGTCGGCGCCGGGCCGCTTCAGGCCCTGCTGTCCGAGCCGGGAGTCACCGACGTCCTGGTCAACGGGCCGGACGAGGTCTGGGTCGACCGTGGCGCCGGCCTGGAGCGTTCCCCGGTGCGCTTCCCCGACGCGGCGGCCGTCCGCAGGCTCGCCCAGCGGCTCGCCGCCGCCGCGGGCCGCCGCCTGGACGACGCCCGGCCGTGGGCGGATGTCCGTCTCGCGGACGGCACCCGGTTGCACGCCGTGCTGCCGCCCGTGGTGGTCGGCGGACCGTGCCTGTCGCTGCGGGTGGTGCGGCCCCGGGCATTCACGCCGGCGGAGCTGTGCGAGGCGGGCACCATCCCGCCCGGCGGCGAGCGGCTGCTGCGCGCCGTCGTCGCCGCCCGCCTGTCGTTCCTCGTCACGGGCGGCACCGGCTCGGGCAAGAGCACGCTGCTGGCCACGCTCCTGGGCCTGGTGCCGGAGGACGAGCGGATCGTGCTGGTGGAGGACTCCGCCGAGCTGCGCCCCGCCCACCCGCACGTGGTGCGGCTGGAGACCCGCCCGGCCAACCAGGAGGGCGCGGGCCGCGTCAGCCTGCGCGACCTGGTGCGCCAGGCCCTGCGGATGCGGCCCGACCGCCTGGTGGTCGGCGAGTGCCGCGGCCCCGAGGTCACCGACCTCCTCGCCGCCCTGAACACCGGCCACGACGGAGGCACGGGCACGCTCCACGCGAACGCCGCGGCCGACGTCCCCGCCCGCCTCGAAGCGCTGGGCAGCACGGCGGGGCTGCCCAGGGCGGCGCTGCACAGCCAGCTGGCCTCGGCCCTGTCGCTGGTGGTCCACCTGGCGCGCGACCGGCGGACCGGCCAGCGCCGGATCGCCGAGATCCACGTCCTGGAGCAGGACGGCCGCGGCCTGGTCCACACCGTCCCGGCGGCCCGCTGGTCCCCGGCCGGGTTCCTGCACGCGCCGGGCTGGGGCCGCCTGGTGCGCATGTGCGGCGGGGCGGGCGCGCTGTGACCGGGCAGCTGCCGCACTTCGCCGCGGCCCTGTGCGCGGGGGCGGGCGCCTGGCTGCTGGCCGACGGGCCGGCCAGCCCCCGGCGCGCCCGGCTGGTGCTGGAGGCCGGGCGCGGCGCCCCGCAACGCCCGCCCCGCCGGCGCCGTCCGGTGCTCCGGCCGCCCGACCGGGTGACCGTGCGCTGCGCGCTGGGCGCGTTCGCGGCGGGCGGGCTGCTCGCCCTGGGCGGCGGATCCGCGCTGCCGCTGCCCGCGGCCCTGCTGCTCTCGCCGCTCGCCGCCCGCTGGTGGCGCCGCCGCCGGGCGGAGCGGGAGGCCGAGGCGCGGCGGGAGGCGGTCATCGCCTTCTGCGCCGCGCTCGCCGCCGAGGTCCGGGCGGGACGCCCCGCGGCGGAGGCGCTGTCCGGCGCGGACGGCCAGGCGCTGGGCGCCGCGGCGGCCGGGGTGCGCGCCGCCGCCCGCTACGGCGGCGACGTGCCCTCGGCCCTGCGCGCGGCGGCGGCCCGGCCGGGCGCCGAGGGGCTGTGCGGCGTGGCCGCCTGCTGGGCCGTGGCCGTGGACGGCGGGGCCTCCCTCGCCGCGGGCCTGGAGCGGGTGGCCGAGGCGCTGCGGGCCGAGCGCGAGCAGCGGGAGGAGCTGCGCGCCCAGCTCGCCGGGCCGCGCGCCACGGCCCTGGTGCTCGCCGGGCTCCCGGTGTTCGGACTCCTGCTGGGCGCGGGGATGGGCGTTCAGCCCCTGCGGGTGCTGCTGTCCACCCCTGTGGGCCTGGGCTGCCTGCTCGCGGGGGCCGCGCTGGAGTGGGCCGGCATCGCCTGGGTCGCGGCCATCGTCAGGTCGGCGGAGCGGAGCGTGTCGTGAGCGGTTCCGCCTGCCTGACCTTCATGGCCCTCGCCGTCCTGACCGTGGGCCGGACCTGGCGGGCGTGGATCATCTGCCGCCGGGCGGCCTCGCTGGAGGACCCGCCGGGCCGTCCGGCGGGGAGCGGCCGGAGCCGCACGCTCCGGGGCCGTCGGCTCCCGCGGTGGCGCCGGGCGGCCCGCGCCCCGGCCGACCCGGAGCTGCCGCTGGCGACCGAGCTGCTCGCCGCCTGCCTGGCGGCGGGCGCCGGGCCGGGCGCGGCGGCGGAGGCCGTCGGCAGCTCGCTGGGCGGCCCGCTCGGCGAGCGCCTGCGCCGCGCCGCCACCGAGCTGCGGCTGGGCGGCGACCCCGCCGCCGTCTGGGGCAGGCTCGGCGAGCACCCCGGCGCCGCCGGGCTCGCCCGCGGGCTGGAGCGCGCCGAGACCAGCGGGGTCGCGGTCGCCGCCGCGGTCGCGGCCCTGGCCGCGGAGAGCCGGGCCCGCCGCCGCAGGACCGCCCAGGCCAGGGCCCGCCGCGCCGGCGTGCTGGTGACCGGCCCGCTGGGCCTGTGCTTCCTGCCCGCCTTCCTGCTGATCGGCGTGGCCCCCGTGGTCATCGGCATGGCCGGAGCCCTGCTGTGACCTCGCACCGCCCGAGCCCCCGCCGCCGCCCGCGGCGAGCGGCGATCCACAGCCTGTGGACGAATCCGGCCGCACCCGGGAACCCCGGGGAACGCCCCGCCTGAGCCCCTCGCGTCGCCCGCTACGGCCCCTCGCTCCTTCCCGCCCGAACCCGGACCCGAGCCCGCAGCACGACTCAACCAGACAAGGAGATCTCCCATGTGGTCCCTCGCCCTGCACCTGTTCCGCCGCCGCTACGGCGGCCTGCGCCGGGACGGCGGCATGAGCACCGCCGAGTACGCCATCGGCACGATCGCCGCCGCCGCGCTGGCCGCCGTTCTCTACCAGATCGTCACCTCGGGGGCGGTGAGCGATGCCCTCCAGAGCGTCATCGAGCGCGCCCTGTCGACCCAGCCGTGACCGCGGTTACGTCACCGCCGAGGCCGCGGTCGTCCTGCCCGTCCTCGTCGTCCTCCTGGGGATGCTCCTGTGGGGCCTGGGGGCCGTGGCGGCCCAGGCGCGGTGCGGGGACGCCGCCCGGGCCGGTGCCCGGGCGGCGGCCCGCGGCGAGGCCGCCGCGGCCGTCGAGCGGGCCGCGCGCGCCACGGCGCCCGAGGGCGCCCGGGTGCGGGTCGCCCGGGAGGACGACCTGGTGCGCGTCACCGTGGACGCCCGCACGCCCGGCCCCGGGCCCCTGGCCGTGCGGGTCAGCGGGGAGGTGGTGGCCCGTGCGGAGCCGGAGTGAGCCCGCCGACCGCGGAGCCGCCACCGTGTGGGCCGTGGCCGGGGCGGCGCTGCTGTGCGCGCTGTTCGGCGGCCTGCTGGCCGTGGGCGAGGTGATGGCGGCCCGTCAGCGGGCGGGCGCGGCGGCCGACATGGCGGCCCTGGCCGCCGCCGAGACCGCCCTCTCCGGGCCCGACGCGGCCTGCCGGCTCGCCCGCCGGGTGGCCGCCGCGCAGGACGCCCGGCTGGTGCGCTGCCACGTCGGCGGAGAGATCGCCGACCTCACGGCCGAGACCCGCGCCGGACCGTACGCCGTGCGCGCCCGCGCCCGGGCCGCACCCGGCGGCGTGTCAGTGCCGCAGCAGCTCGGTCAGCACGCGCAGGGCGCCGGCCTTGTGCAGCGGCTCGTTCCCGTTGCCGCACTTCGGCGACTGGATGCACGAGGGGCACCCGGCGGCGCACTCGCAGGCCGCGATGGCGTCGCGGGTGGCCGCCAGCCACCGCCGGGCGGTGTGGAAGGCCCGCTCGGCGAACCCGGCCCCGCCCGGATGCCCGTCGTGCACGAAGACGGTCGGCAGCAGCGTGTCGGGGTGCAGCGCGGTGGAGACCCCGCCGATGTCCCACCGATCGCAGGTGGCGAACAGCGGCAGCATCCCGATAGAGGCGTGCTCGGCCGCGTGCAACGCCCCCGGCAGCACGTCCGGGTTGAGGCCCGCCGCCTCCACCTGGTCCTCCGTCAGCGTCCACCACACCGCACGGGTGCGCAGGGTCCGCGCCGGCAGGTCCAGGCGCGTCTCGCCCAGTACCTCGCCGGTCAGCAGGCGCCGGCGCAGGTAGGAGACGACCTGGTGCGTCACCTCCACCGAGCCGAAGCACAACCGGGCCGGGCCCCACTCCTCCACCGTGTCGGTCTCCAGCACGGCGATGTCGGTCACCTCGCGGGCCGAGGTCGTCCACGGCGGGTCGGCCTCCTCCACCAGCGCCACCGAGCCCTCGACGTCGAGCTCCCGCACCAGGTACGTCACCCCCTGGTGGAGGTGGACCGCCCCCTCGTGGACCGTGGAGTGGGCCGCCCCGGCGTCCACCGTTCCCAGCAGCCGGCCCGTGTCGGCCTCCACCACCCGCACCGGCTCCCCGCCCTGCCCCCGGATGGAGACCATGCCGGCCGGGCGCTCCTTCCGGGTCCAGTACCAGGCGCTGCCCCGGCGGCGCAGCAGCCCGCGCTCGGCCAGCTTGGGCAGCAGCTCCTCGGCCGTGGGCCCGAAGAGATCGCCCTCCGCCGCGAAGTCGGCGGCGGTCAGCGGGAGCTCAGCAGCGGCCGCGCACAGGTGCGGCGCGAGGACGTAGGGGTTGCCCGGGTCCAGGACGGTGCTCTCCACCGGCCGGCGGAAGATCGCCTCGGGGTGGTGCACCAGATAGGTGTCCAGCGGGTCGTCCCGGGCGACCAGCACGGCCAGCGCGCCCTGCCGCTGCCGCCCGGCCCGCCCCGCCTGCTGCCACAGCGAGGCGCGCGTCCCGGGATAGCCGGCCAGCAGCACCGCGTCCAGCCCGGCCACGTCCACGCCCAGCTCCAGCGCCGTGGTGGCCGCCAGGCCCAGCAGCTCGCCGCCGTGCAGCGCCCGCTCCAGGTCCCTGCGCTCCTCGGGCAGATAGCCGCCCCGGTAGGCCGCGACCCGCCCCGCCAGCGCCCGGTCGGTCTCCGCGAGCCGCTCCTGGGCGATCAGCGCGATCAGCTCGGCGCCGCGCCGGGAGCGGACGAAGGCGAGCGTGCGCACGCCGTCGGCGGCCAGGTCGGTCAGCAGCTCGGCCGTCTCGGCCGTGGCGGTCCGGCGCACCGGAGCCCCTCGCTCCCCGCGCCCCTCCGTCAGTGGCGGCTCCCACAGGCCGAAGACCAGCTCGCCGCGCGGCGAGGCGTCCTCGGTGACCTCCGCCACATCCAGACCGGTCAGCCGCGAGGCCGACACGCCCGGATCGGCGGTGGTCGCCGACGCCATGACGAACACCGGCTCCGCCCCGTAGTGCCCGCACACCCGCCGCAGGCGCCGCAGCACTTGGGCCACGTGCGAGCCGAACACCCCCCGATAGACGTGGCATTCGTCGATCACCACGTACCGCAGCGCCCGCAGGAAGGAGGACCAGCGGCGGTGGGCGGGCAGCAGGCCGCGGTGGAGCATGTCCGGGTTGGTCAGGACGAGGTTGGCGTGCTCGCGCGCCCAGGCACGCTCCTCTGTGGCCGTGTCGCCGTCGAAGACGCACGGGCGCACGGCCGCGCCGAGCGGTTGGGCCAGCCGGCGTATCGCGCGGAGCTGGTCGGCGGCCAGGGCCTTGGTCGGCGCCAGGTACAGCGCGGTGGCCGCCCGCGGGCCCGCCCCGGCCCCCGCCTCGCGCAACGCGCCGAGCACCGGGAGCTGATACGCCAGCGACTTTCCCGACGCGGTGCCCGTGGCCACCACCACCGACTCGCCGCGCAGCGCGTGAGCGACGGTCAGCGCCTGGTGCTCCCAGGGGCGCTCGATTCCCGTCGCGCGCACCGCCGCGACCACGTCCGGGTGTATCCCTTCCGGCCAGGACGCATGACGTCCGGGACGCGCGGGCAGCTGCTCCATGTGAGTGAGGCGCGCCGCCCGGTCCCTCCGGTCGCGCAGCCCTTCGAGCACCGCCCGCGGGGACGGGCGGCGAGCGCTGCTGTCGCCCGCCCGAGGCGGTGCGTGCTCGTGGGACATCGGCATCGAGTCTGTCACTGGTCCGGCGGACAATGGCTGTAAGACGTCGTCCTGGGCATGTGTAAGTGGTTGAATGCCCTGGCGGCTGCCGATCCATGGGGGGCGACCGCTCGTTAGCAAGGTGCTGGAGGATCCGTGGACCTGTCCCTGTCGACCCGGACCGTTGGCGACCGCACGGTCGTCGAGGTAGGCGGCGAGATTGACGTATACACCGCGCCCAAGCTGCGCGAGCAGCTGGTGGAGCTGGTCAACGATGGCAACCACCACCTCGTGGTGGACATGGAGCGCGTTGACTTCCTCGACTCCACCGGGCTCGGTGTGCTGGTCGGGGGCCTGAAGCGGGTGCGCGCTCAGGAGGGCTCACTGCGCCTGGTGTGCAACCAGGAGCGGATCCTGAAGATCTTCCGGATCACGGGCCTGACCAAGGTGTTCCCCATCCACGAGTCCGTGGACGAGGCCATCGCGGCCACCGACTAGCTCAGGCGAAAGCTCACCACCGCGGCCACCCCGCGCGCCGGCGGGGCCGGGGAATTCCCTGGCACCGCGGCGGCCCGGGGCGGAGTCTCCGCACGATCGAGGGGGATGGCAATGGCCACCGTCGAACTTCGCTTCAGCGCGTCCCCGGAGCACGTGCGCACCGCCCGGCTGGTGGCCGCGGCGGTCGCCCGGCGCGCCGGGGTCGACGAGTCCGTTCTGGACGAGCTGCGGCTCGCGGTCGGCGAGGCGTGCAGCCGCGCGGTGGGCCTGCACGCGGTCCACGGCCTCAGCTCGCCGGTGCGCGTCGTCCTCACCGAGGGCGAGAAGTCCTTCTCCATCGAGGTCGGCGACGACGCGCCCAGCGTCGTTCCCGCCCCGCGTGACCGGTCGGCCGGCGAGGCCGCCGAGGAGACCGACGAGCTGGGTCTCGCGGTGATCAGCGGCCTGGTCGACGATGTCGAGGTGCTCTCCGACGCCCGCGGCGGCGCCATCCGGATGAGCTGGCCCACCGTCACCGCCTCCGTGCGCTAGGTCCCGGCACGGCCCGCCCGGCGCGTTCCCCCTCCGCCGACGCCCGTCGGCGCGGTGGTGCAAATGGCGTCAATCCCGGACAGCCGTAACCGACGTCACTCGGAAGAGGGATGCTCGGCGTGTAAGTTCGCGCACGGGTCCTAGCCCGGACGACGCACGACGAGGGACGAGGAACGGTGAAGAAGAAGCTGGCTGCGACGCTGTCGGGTTGCGCGGTGGTCCTGCTCACGCAGGCGGCGTGCGGCGGGGGCGACAACAGCGAGGAGCGCGACACCTGGGCCAGAAACTTCTGCGCCGACATCCGGCCGCAGGTGGAGCGGATCCAGGAGTCGTTCACCGCCATCGCCGAGGTGAGCCAGGGCAGCCGCCCCGCCGAGGAGGTCCGCGAGGCCAACGCCGCCGCCTACGGCGAGCTCTCCGAGGCCTACGCCGGCCTGGCCTCGGTGGTCAACGACGCGGGCGACCCCCCGGTGGACAACGGCCAGGAGCTGCGGGAGAACGCGGCCGGCGCCCTCACCGAGCTGTCCGAGTCCTTCACCGCCCTGCGCGAGGACATGGAGGCCCTGGACACCTCCGACCAGACCGCCTTCGCCGACCAGCTGCGGGAGTTCGCGCCCCGCCTGGAGCAGCTCGGGGAGAACGGCTCCGAGGCCCTCGGCGAGCTCCAGACCGGCGACCTGGGCGAGTCCCTGCGCCGCCAGGAGGGCTGCCGCAACGCCTCCGCCGCCCCCTCGCCCGAGCCGGACGCGTAACGCCGCTGCCGCGCGCCGCCCCCACCGCGCCCCGCCCGCGGGGAGGGGTACCCCGCGCGGCGGACCACAATGGCGGCGTGACGCTCACCGGTCTGCCCACCCCCGGCGACGGCACCTCCCGGCTGCGGGAGGCGCTGCTCGCCGCCTCGTTCACCCCCGACGGCCTGCTGAAGCTGCTCGGCCGCCCCGCCCGCGCCGCTCTCGCCCGCGGCGAGACCGCCCCCGCGCTGCACGCCCTCCACGGCGCGGGCGAGGACCCGCTCGCCGTGCTGCTGCGCCTGTTCCTGCTGCGGCTCCCCGTGCCCGAGGGCCCCGCCGCCCGCGCCGCCCTGCCCCTGGACGCCGCCCTGGCCGACGGCTGGCTGGAGCGCGACGGCGGCGCGTTGCGCGCCACGGTCGAGATCCGCCCGTACGAGAACGCCGAGGGCCAGGACTGGTACGCGGTCTCTGACGGCCACGGCGCGGGCGTTCCCGGCGCGGACCCCGGCCCCGCCGCCGGCCGCCGCGACGCCGTCCTCGGCCCCGGCGGCGCCTCCGCCACCCTCGCCGCGCTCACCGTCCGCACCCCCGTGGCTCGCGCCCTCGACCTGGGCACCGGCTGCGGCGTCCAGGCACTGCACGCCACCCGCCACGCCGGCTCCGTCACCGCCACAGACGTCAACACCCGGGCCCTGCGGATGACCGCCCTCACCCTCGCCCTCTCCGCGGCCCCGCCCGCCGACCTGCGCGCCGGCTCCCTCTTCGACCCCGTCACCGGCGCCACCGGCGGTAACGCGCCGGCCCCCCGCGACGGCACCGAACCCCCCGGTTTCGGCCTCATCGTCTCCAACCCGCCCTTCGTCATCTCCCCCGCCC
Source organism: Streptomyces boetiae (assembly GCF_031845405.1). Taxonomy (NCBI): domain Bacteria; kingdom Bacillati; phylum Actinomycetota; class Actinomycetes; order Kitasatosporales; family Streptomycetaceae; genus Streptomyces; species Streptomyces boetiae. The sequence continues at coordinate 91,614 of NZ_JAVREN010000021.1, read as the reverse complement.
GCCCCACCGGCCCCACCCCCGGCCTCACCTACCGCGACGCCGGCCTCCCCGGCGACGCCCTCTGCCGCTCCCTGGTCACCCGCTCCGCCGCCCACCTCGCCGAGGGCGGCCACTGCCAGCTCCTGGCCAATTGGCAGCACGTCGAAGGCGAGGACTGGCGCGAACGCGTCGCCGCCTGGGTGCCCCCCGGCTGCGACGCCTGGATCGTCCAGCGCGAGACCCAGGACGTCACCGAGTACACCGAGCTGTGGCTGCGCGACGCCGGCGCCCACCGCGGCGACCCGGCCGCCTACCGCGCCGCCTACGCCGCCTGGCTGACGGAGTTCGCCGAACGCCGCACCCACGCCGTCGGATTCGGCTGGATCACCCTGCGCCGCTCCGGCACCCGCACCCCCTCCGTCCTCGTCGAGGACTGGCCGCACGCCGTCGCCCAGCCCCTCGGCGAAAGCGTCCGCGCCCACTTCGAACGCCAGGACTTCCTGCGCGACCACGCCGACCCCGCCGCCCTGCTGAGCCGCCGTTACCTCCTGGCCGAGGGCGTTGCCCAGGAGCAGATCGGCGCGCCCGGCGCCGAGGACCCCGAACACGTGCTCCTGCGCCAGCGCGACGGGATGATGCGCGCCCGCCCCATGGACACCGTCGGCGCCGGATTCGCGGGCAGCTGTGACGGAACACTCCCCGCCGGGACGATCCTGGACGCCATCGCCTCACTCCTGGGCGAGGACCCCGCCGCCCTGCGCGAGCGGGCCCCCGCCTGGCTGCGCCCCCTGGTTGAGCAGGGATTTCTGCTGCCCGCCCCGCCCGCCGGGTGAGGCGGGAAAGGGCAGGGAAACGGCGCGGGAACGGGCGCGGGAACCGCGCGGCGCCCACCCGCGTGACCGTTCACGGACAAGATCCCGGGTGCCACCGGGCGGCGGGAAAGGCGGATCTCGGGTTACCGTTCGAGATGCGTTGCGGAGTTTTCCCGTTTGACACGCAGCAGGGATGTACCGTCACACTCCGCACGGTCAGTACGTTCCCCTGAGGCTGGAGAGAAGAGCAGACGTTGTCCCCGACCAGCGAGACCGCGAACGGCGGGCGCCGACTTGTCATCGTCGAGTCGCCGGCCAAGGCGAAGACGATCAAGGGCTACCTCGGCCCCGGGTATGTGGTCGAGGCCAGCGTCGGGCACATCCGCGACCTGCCCAGCGGCGCCGCCGAGGTCCCCGCCAAGTACAAGGGGCAGCCCTGGGCCCGCCTCGGGGTCAACGTCGACGCCGACTTCGAGCCGCTCTACGTCGTCAACAGCGACAAGAAGGACCAGGTCAAGAAGCTCAAGGAGCTGCTGGCCGACTCCGACGAGCTCTACCTCGCCACGGACGAGGACCGCGAGGGCGAGGCCATCGCCTGGCACCTCAAGGAGGTGCTCAAGCCCAAGGTCCCCGTCCGCCGGATGGTCTTCCACGAGATCACCCGCGACGCCATCCGCGCCGCCGTCGACAACCCCCGCGAGCTGAACCAGCTCCTCGTCGACGCCCAGGAGACCCGACGCATCCTCGACCGCCTCTACGGCTACGAGGTCTCGCCGGTCCTGTGGAAGAAGGTCATGCCCCGGCTGTCCGCCGGGCGGGTGCAGTCCGTCGCCACCCGCCTGGTCGTCGAACGCGAGCGCGAGCGCATCGCGTTCCGCTCCGCCGAGTACTGGGACCTCGTCGGCACCTTCGCCACCGTCCCCGGATCGGCCACCGAGCAGGGCGCGTTCGACGCCCGCCTCACCGGCGTGGACGGCCGCCGCGTGGCCACCGGCCGCGACTTCGGCCCGGACGGCCGGCTGAAGAACCCCGGTCAGGTCCAGCAGCTCAGCGAGGAGAACGCCCGCGCGCTGGCCGCCGCGCTCGCCGACACCTCCTTCGCCGTCCGCTCCGTCGAGTCCCGCCCCTACCGCCGCTCCCCGTACGCGCCCTTCCGCACCACCACGCTCCAGCAGGAGTCCTCGCGGAAGCTGGGCATGGGCGCGAAGGCCACGATGCAGGTCGCCCAGCGCCTGTACGAGAACGGCTTCATCACCTACATGCGGACCGACTCCACCACCCTGTCGGAGACGGCCGTCGCCGCCGCGAGAGCCCAGGTCACGCAGCTCTACGGCGCCGACTACCTCCCCGACCGCCCCCGCGTCTACACCAGCAAGGTGAAGAACGCCCAGGAGGCGCACGAGGCGATCCGGCCCTCGGGGGACCGCTTCCGCACCCCCGCCGAGACCGGCCTGACCGGCGACCAGTACCGGCTCTACGAACTGATCTGGAAGCGCACCGTCGCCTCCCAGATGAAGGACGCCGTCGGCCAGTCGGTCGCCGTCCGCGTCGGCGGCACCAGCGCGGACGGGCGGGACTGCGAGTTCAGCGCGACCGGCAAGGTGATCACCTTCCACGGCTTCCTCAAGGCGTACGTCGAGAGCGTGGACGACCCCGGCGCCGACCTCGACGACCGCGAGCGCCGGCTGCCCCAGGTCGCCGAGGGCGACCCGCTCACCGCCCGGGAGCTGGCGGCGGACGGGCACGCGACGAAGCCGCCCGCCCGTTACACCGAGGCCACGCTGGTCAAGGAGCTGGAGGAGCGCGAGATCGGCCGCCCCTCCACCTACGCCTCGATCATCGGCACGATCCTGGACCGGCGGTACGTCTTCAAGAAGGGCACCGCCCTCGTCCCCTCCTTCCTCTCCTTCGCCGTCGTCAACCTGCTGGAGCAGCACTTCGGCCGCCTCGTGGACTACGACTTCACGGCCAAGATGGAGGACGACCTCGACCGCATCGCCACCGGCGACGCGGAGGCCGTGCCGTGGCTGCGCCGCTTCTACTTCGGCGAGGAGGGCCGCGAGGACGCGGTCGGCCCGGCCGCCGCCGTCGGCCCGGCCGCGAGCGCCGCCGACGCGGGCAACGGCGACGGCGACCACCTCGGCGGCCTCAAGGAGCTGGTCACCGACCTCGGCGCCATCGACGCCCGCGAGATCTCCTCCTTCCCCGTCGGCGAGGGCATCGTGCTGCGCGTCGGCCGGTACGGCCCCTATGTCGAGGCCCCGCCGGAGCCGGACGCGGGCGAGGACCAGCTGCCCAAGCGCGCGGATGTCCCCGACGACCTGCCGCCGGACGAGCTGACCGTCGAGCTGGCCAAGGAGCTGCTGGCCAAGCCCACCGGCGACTTCGAGCTGGGCACCGACCCGGCGAGCGGCCACCAGATCGTCGCGCGGGACGGGCGCTACGGCCCGTACGTCACCGAGGTGCTGCCCGAGTCCGTTCCCACGACGGGTAAGAACGCCGTCAAGCCGCGCACCGCCTCGCTGCTGAAGTCGATGTCGCTCGACAGCGTGACGCTGGAGGACGCGCTGAAGCTGCTGTCCCTGCCGCGCGTCGTGGGCACCGACCCCGAGTCGGGCCAGGAGATCACCGCGCAGAACGGCCGGTACGGGCCGTACCTGAAGAAGGGGACGGACTCGCGCTCGCTGAGCAGCGAGGAGCAGCTGTTCACGGTCACGCTGGAGGAGGCGCTGGCGATCTACGCCCAGCCCAAGCAGCGCGGGCGGGCCGCAGCCAAGCCCCCGCTGAAGGAGCTGGGCGAGGACCCGGTGACCGGCCGCCCCGTGGTGGTCAAGGACGGGCGGTTCGGGCCGTACGTCACGGACGGGGAGACCAACGCGACGCTGCGGCGCGACGACGACCCGGAGACCATCACGCCGGAGCGCGGCTACGAGCTGCTGGCGGAGAAGCGGGCCAAGGGGCCGGCGAAGAAGACCGCCAAGAAGACGGCCGCGAAGAAGACGGCGGCCGGGGGCGCGGCGAAGAAGACCACGGCCGCCAAGAAGACCGCGGCGAAGAAGACGACGGCGGCCAAGAGCACGGCGGCCAGGAAGACCACCGCCGCGAAGAAGACGGCCGCGGCCAAGAAGGCCCCGGCCAGGAAGACGGCCGCGGCGAAGACGGCGGAGTCGGCCGAGGTGGGCGCCGACACCCCGTAGCGGGGGAGGGACAACGCCCGGGGCGCGCGCGGTCGTTCCGCGCAACGGCCCCAGCGCGGGCGTTCGTTCGACGCAACGGCCGGGGCGGGCGTTGGCCGTGACGGCCCGGGCGGGCGTTCGCGGGAACGGCCGGGGGCGCGCGCGGTCGTTCCGCGCAACGGCCGGGCTCGGGTGCCGCTCCCGCCGGAACCACCGCGAACGAGACGCACCGCCCCCGCCCGGCAGACCCTTGCGAACCAGACAACTGCGAAGAAACCAGCGGCCCCAAGAACGGCGGCACCCGCAAACGCCCCCGCCCCCGCGCCCCGTCCGCGCCCCCGCCGCCGCAGGGAATACGCCGTCCGGCGGGCGGGCTGCCGCCGAAGCGGAGTAGCCTCGTCCGGACCGGCCGCCGTTACCCGGGCAAATGTTCGGGCAGGTGGCAACACCCTTCGCCGTGAAGGTTACGCTGGCCGAATGACGCGTGCAGAGCAACCCCAGGTTGTTGACCCCGCCCCGGGCGCCACCGACGAGGCGCTCGCCGCGGACTCCCGCGAGCGCGCCAGGCAGGCGCTGTTGCAGGTCCCCCGGCTCCGCCGGCTGTGGGAGGCCCAGGTCGCCGGCGGCACCGCCGACGCGCTCGCCCTGCTGGTGCTGATCCTGCTCTCCGTCCAGGCGGCGCTGTACGTCCCCGAGGGCGGCGAGCCGCTCTTCGGCGGCGAGTACCGCGGCGTCGCCCTGGCCGTCACCGTCACCATCGCGGTCCGCCTGGCCGCCACGCTCATCGGCGGCGTGCTGCTGCTCGGCCCCATCGCCGGGCTGCTCGGCGCGGACGGTCCGCTGGATCGGCGCTGGACCATGATCGGCGCCGACGCCCTGCGCGTCGCCCTGCTGATCGTCGCCCCCCTGTGGATCGACTGGCTCCCCGACAGCGCGTACGTCTACCTGCTGATCACCGTCCTGGTCACCGGTCTGGCGGAACGCGTGTGGACCGTCGCCCGCGACGGCGTCGCCCCCGCGCTGCTGCCGCCGCCGCCCCCCGAGGGCGCCGCCGTGCGCCCCCTCCCGGACCACCCCGAGGCCCTGCGGCGCCTATGGCTGCGCACCGGCTACCTCGCCGTCCCGGCCGCCGCCGCGGCCCTCGTCGCCGCCGCCCTCCTGTCCAACCTGCTGGCCACGCGGCTGGGCTGGTTCTCCGAGCACCAGGCCGCGATGGCCTCCTACATCGCCGCCGGCCTCTTCGCCTCGGCCATCTCCGTCCTGTACTTCCTGCGGCTGCCCGCCGCCCCGCCGCGCCGCCCGGTCTCCCCGCTGGAGGGCCTGCGCACCCCCGCCTCCCCGGCCGGCGCCGGGAAGGGCCGCACCGGGGCCGTTCCCTTCCTCGTCCTCGGCTGTGCCGCCGTGGCCGCCGCGATCGCCGCCGCCTCCGCGCTCGGCGTGCTGCACGCCGCCGACCAGGGCGGCGGCCCGGTGACGTTCGGCCTGCTGGTCCTCGCCCTGACCGGCGGCGTGGTGGCCGGCGTCCGCCTCGCGCCCGCCGTGCTGCCCGCGCTCTCCCGGCGGCGCCTGTTCGCCCTGGCCATCGCGCTGACCGGCCTCGGCCTGTTCGGCACCGGCCTCATCTCCGACCCGGCCACCGTCCTGTTCACCGCCGCCGCCACCGGAACGGCCGCCGGAATCGCCGCGCACACCGGCCACGTGCTGCTGGAGCAGGAGACCGAGGACTTCCGCCGCCCGCGCCTGACCCGCCACCTGCACGCCGTCTCCCGCGTCGCCGTCGCGCTGGCCGCCGTCGCCGCGCCGCTCGCCGCCGCCTTCATCGGCCCCCACCGGGTCGAGCGCGGCCAGTTCGTCATCCAGCACGGCGGGGCCGCGTTCACCCTGATGGTCCTCGGCGCGCTGCTGCTGCCCGTGGCCGCCGTCGTGCTCGGCCGCACCGACGACCGGCGCGGGGTCCCGCTGCGCCGCGACCTCGCCGAGGCCGTTCGCGCCCCCGACCGCAACGCCCCCGCCCCGGCCGCCACCGGCTTCTTCATCGCCGTCGAGGGCGGCGACGGCGCGGGCAAGACCACGCAGACCGAGGCCCTGGCCGAGTGGATCCGCGGCAAGGGTCACGAGGTCGTCGTCACCCGCGAGCCCGGCGCCACGCCCATCGGCCAGCGGCTGCGCACCATCCTGCTCGACGTCTCCTCCAGCGGCCTCTCCCACGAGGCCGAGGCCCTGCTCTACGCCGCCGACCGCGCCGAGCACGTCGCCTCCGTGATCCGGCCCGCCCTCGAACGCGGCGCCGTCGTCATCTCCGACCGCTACCTCGACTCCTCCGTCGCCTACCAGGGCGCGGGCCGCGACCTGTCCGCCGCCGAGGTCGCCCGCATCTCCCGCTGGGCCACCGGCGGCCTGGTCCCGCACCTGACCGTCCTGCTCGACGTCTCGCCCGAGACCGCGCGCGAACGCTTCACCGAGGCGCCCGACCGGCTGGAGTCCGAGCCCAGCGAGTTCCATCAGCGGGTGCGCGCCGGGTTCCTGGCGCTGGCCGCCGCCGACCCTGCCCGGTACCTCGTCGTCGACGCCGGGCAGGACCCCGAGTCGGTCACCACCGCCGCGCGGCACCGGCTCGACCAGATGCTCCCGCTCTCCGAGGCCGAGATCCGCGCCCAGGAGGAGGCCAGGCGGCGCGCCGAGGAGGAGGCGCGCCGGCGCGCGGAGGAGGAGCGCAGGCGCAAGGAGGAAGAGGAGCGCCGGGAGCGCGAACGCCAGGAGGAACTGGCCCGGATTCGCGCCGAGGAAGAAGAGCGCCGCCGCCGCGAGGAGGAGCAGCGCCGTCTCGCGGAGGAGCTGCGCCGCGCCGAGGAGGCCCGCCTCCGGGCCGAGGAGGCCAGGCGGCGCGCCGAGGAGGAACGCCGCCGGCTGGAGGCCGAGGAGCGGGTCCGCCGCGAGGAGGAGGAGCGCCGCCGCAAGGAGGCCGAGGAGGAGGCGCGGCTGCGCGCCCAGGCCGAGGAGCGCCGCCGCGAGAAGCAGCGCAAGGCCGAGGAGGCCCTGCTCCGCGCCGAACAGGCCCGCCGCGCCGCCGAGGACAGCACCGAGACCCAGCAGCTCCCGCGCCCCGCCGCCGCCCCCGACCCCGACAGCGAGGAGACCGCCACGCTGCCCCGGCCCGAGGACGCGGACGGCCCCTCCGGAACGACCCGCCCGCTGCCGGTGATCGGCGACGGCCCCGCGCCGGACGCCGCCGAGGGGCGGGGCCGCCCGGAGTGGGCCGAGGAGACGCCGCTGGACGATGTCCCCACCCTCGCCGACGAGCTGCTGGGCCCGCACCGGTACGAGGAGGAGGACGAGAAGGGCCCCGACGGGCCCGAGCGCCGCTAGCGGGGGCGTTGTCAGTGGCGTGACGCAGAATGGTGTACGTCCGGTCACGCGGAGTCGGGGAGAGGAGCCGAGCGTGAGCGTCTGGGACGACCTGGTCGGCCAGGAGCGGGTCACGGCACAGCTCGCCGCCGCGGCGCGCGACGCCCTGACCCGGGCCACGGCCGAGTCCGCCGCCCCTTCTCCTTCTCCCTCTGCCTCTGCCTCTGCCTCTGCCGGCTCCGCCTCCGGCTCGGGCTCCGCCATGACCCACGCCTGGCTGTTCACCGGCCCGCCCGGATCCGGGCGTTCCACCGCCGCGCGGGCGTTCGCCGCGGCCCTCCAGTGCGTCAGCCCCGATCTCGCCCTCGGCGGCACGCCCGGCTGCGGCTTCTGCGACGGCTGCCACACCACCCTCATCGGCACCCACGCCGACGTCGAGGTCGTCCGCACCGACCTCCTCACCATCGGCGTCAAGGAGACGCGCGAGCTGGTCCGCCGCGCCCAGCTCGCGCCCGCCGGGGGCCGCTGGCAGGTGATCGTCCTGGAGGACGCCGACCGGCTCACCGAGGGCGCGGGCAACGTCCTGCTCAAGGCCGTCGAGGAGCCCGCGCCCCGCACCGTCTGGCTGCTGTGCGCCCCCTCCACCGAGGACGCGCTGCCCACCATCCGCTCCCGCTGCCGCCACCTCGCGCTGCGCACCCCGCCCGTCGACGCCGTGGCCGACATCCTGATGCGCCGCGACGGCATCGAGCCCGAGGTCGCCCTCACCGCCGCCCGCGCCACCCAGGGGCACATAGGGCGCGCCAAGCGCCTGGCCACCGACGAGCGCGCCCGCTCCCGCCGCGCCGCCGTCCTCGCCCTCCCCGAGCGGCTCACCGACGTCGGCGGCTGCCTGCGCGCCGCCCAGGAGCTGGTGGACGCCGCCTCCGCGGACGCCAAGGAGCTGGCCGAGGAGCTGGACGAGAAGGAGACCGAGGAGCTGCGCGCCGCCCTCGGCGCCGCCGACGGCAAGCGCCTGCCCCGCGGCACCGCCGGCGCCATGAAGGAGCTGGAGGACCGTCAGAAGCGCCGCGCCACCCGCACCCAGCGGGACGCCCTCGACCTCGCCCTCATCGACCTCACCGGGTTCTACCGCGACGTCCTGGCCCGGCAGTTCGGCTCCGCCACGGCCCTGGCCGGCGGCGAGTCCGCGGCGGCCGTCGACCGCGTCGCCGCGGCCACCCGCCCCGAGCAGACCCTCCGCCGGATGGAGGCCGTCCTCGCCTGCCGCGAGGCCCTCGACCGGAACGTCGCCCCCCTGCTCGCCGTGGAGGCCATGACCATGGCCCTGCGCTGAGCCGCCGGCCCTCGCGCCCTCTTGCCCGATCCGACCCGCCCACCCTCACCACCGCACCTCCCGGGAAGCCCATGCGCCGCACCACCACCGCAGCCCTGCTCGCGCCCGTCGCCGCGACGGCCCTGCTGCTCACCGCCTGCTCCTCCGACGACGGCAGGCCCGAGGGCCGCGGCCCCAGCGACTCAGGCAGCTCCGTCCGCCCGGCCCCCGACGCCGACCCGCTGGAGCCCCTGCCCGAGCAGATCCCCGACGAGCTGCGGCCGTACTACGACCAGCGCCTGAGCTGGAGCCCCTGCGGCGGGGGCGGCTGGGAGTGCGCCGAGCTGACCGTCCCCCTGGACTACGAGAACGTCGACCGCTCCGAGGACATCCAGGTCACCGTCACCCGCCTCCCGGCCACCGGCCCCGGCGAGCGCATCGGCTCCCTCCTGCTCAACCCCGGCGGCCCCGGCTCCTCCGCCGCCGACTTCGCCCAGGGCGTCGCCGAGTACCTCTTCCCCGGCGAGGTCCGCGCCCGGTACGACATGGTCGGCGTCGACCCGCGCGGCACCGGAGGCAGCGAGCCCGTCGAGTGCCTCACCGGCCCCGAGATGGACGAGTACACCCTCACCGACCGCACCCCCGACTCCGAGGCCGAGGTGAACGAGCTGGTCGCCTCCATGGAGGAGTTCGCCCAGGGCTGCGCCGAGGACGCCGGCGAGCTGCTCGGCCACATCTCCACCATCGAGACCGCCCGCGACATGGACGTGGCCCGCGCCGTCCTCGGCGACGAGCGGCTGCACTACCTCGGCTTCTCCTACGGCACCAAGCTCGGCGCGGTCTACGCCGGCCTCTTCCCGCAGCGCGCCGGCCGCCTCGTCCTGGACGCGGCCGTCGATCCCCGCCTCCCCACCCGCGACGCCGACCGCGAGCAGGCCGGCGGCTTCGAGACGGCCTTCCGCGCCTTCGCCGAGGACTGCGCCTCCCAGGCCGACTGCCCCCTGGGCACCGGCGACACCGACGCCGCCTCCCAGGCCCTCCTCGACTTCTTCGCCGAGGTGGACGCCCGGCCCATCCCCTCCGGCGACCCCGAACGCCCGCTCACCGAGTCCCTGGCCACCACCGGCGTCGCCTCCGCCCTCTACAGCGAGGCGGCCTGGCCCGAGCTGCGCGGCGCGCTGACCGCCGCCATGGAGGAGGGGGACGGCGCCGGCCTGCTGACCCTTTCCGACTCCTACAACGACCGCGAGGCGGACGGCACTTACGGCAGCAGCATGTTCGCCTTCCCGGCCATCAGCTGCCTGGACAGCCCGGCCGGCAACGCCGACCCCGAGGAGGTCCGCGAGGCCCTTCCCGCCTACGAGGAGGCGTCCCCCACCTTCGGCGCCGACTTCGCCTGGGCCACACTCCTGTGCGCCGCCTGGCCCCTGGAGCCCACCGGCGAGCCCGTCACGGTCAACGCCGCCGGCGCCCCCGACATCCTCGTCATCGGAACCACCCGCGACCCGGCCACCCCCTACGCCTGGGCCCAGGGCCTCGCCGACCAGCTCGACTCCGGCATCCTCCTGACCCGCGACGGCGACGGCCACGGCTCCTACGGCAGCGGCAACGCCTGCGTCGACGGCGCCGTCAACGCCTACCTCCTTCAGAACACCAGCCCGGAGGACGGCAGCACCTGCTGAACCCTGCGATCATGTCGGCCATGCCGTGCATCCGTTACCGCACCGCCATATCGGCCCACGCCGACGGCAACCCCCTCCCCCCAGGAGTCACGGACCTGGAGCTCGAAACCCACCTCACCGCATGCCCCGACTGCCGCCGCTGGTCCAAACGCCTGCGCGCCCTCCGCGAGGCCACCGAGGACCTCCGCCGCCACCGCCGTGCCGGAACCCCCTCCAAACCTGTGTAGACTGACCACCGCCGTGCCCCATTCGGACGCACGCGCCAGCCGCCTTAGCTCAGTCGGCCAGAGCGACGCACTCGTAATGCGTAGGTCAAGGGTTCGATTCCCTTAGGCGGCTCCGGCGAGGCCCAGGTCAGGTACTTACCGACCTGGGTCTTTGGCTGTCCGCGATCTTCAGCCGCTCAGACGGTGATTGGGACGGGACTCCTTGCGTGAGCGAGGCCTCAGCGATCCCGCTTCTTGCCCTTCCCCTTCCGGCTCTTCTTGCGGTGCTGTGGCTAGTCGTCCCGCTTCTGACCTGCGCGGGGAACCAGCTTGGCGGCTGCCTCGGCCGCTTCCCTGGCGACGTGCGGGAAGACGCTCTGGTAGATGCCGCCTCCCGCACGAACGGGGTGGCATGCCGGTGTCGAGGCTGACCTCCGACCACCGCTGAGCGCGCGCCTCGCCGCGACTGCGTGAGCGGACTGGGTAACACGAGGGCGGACCAGGCTTCACGCCGAGCGGGGTCGCAAGCTTCTGACCCGCGGAAACGGAATTCCGCAGCACCTTCCGGCACCACCCGGGTGATCTTGCGGGGTCTCGTAATGCCTGATGCTGCGCCATCTCGGATCCGGTCCCCACGCTGGCCGTGCGCTCCCGTGGGAGTGGGGACCGGCATCACGGACCCGCGGGGGAAGTCGCCCGTCGTATGGCTGTGCCGGCGAACTCTGAGGGCGGGTGCCGGGTGGCGCGCGGGTCAGACTTTGATGACGCGGATGCCGGAGCCGCACAGAGCCAGGAGGTCTCCGGGGTCCGAGGTCAGGATGGTCACCGGGGCGGGCGAGGCGAGCGCGGTAGCGGCGACGATGGCGTCGAGGGCGTACTTGTGTCCGTGCAGCCCGGCCGAGGCGAGGAGCTTGCTCGCATGGCGGGCGATGGCCTCGGTGGGCGGGACGATGTTCACGCGGGAGACGGCGTGGTCGAAGCGGGACTGGTTGGTCCTGGGGTCGCGGGCTTCGACGAGGGTGACCGAGCTCGCGACCACGCGGATGTCCTCGGCCTCGGCCGCGGCCAGCCATTCGGTGAGCTCGGGGACGCGGCGCACGAGCTTGGACAGCCCCTCGCAGTCCAGGACGAGGGTGCCGCTCACGCGGCGTCGGCCGGGCCGGTCGTGTCACCGCGCAGGATCGCTCGCTTGGCATCGACGGCTGCCTGGTCGACGGGGCCGTGTGCGGCTTCGGAGTCTTCGATGAGTTCGCGCAGTCGGTCGCGTTCCAGTTGGCGCTGGATGAGGGCTTCGACGTAGGCGGACATGCCGCGCCTGCCGGTGCGTGCCTTGAGAGCCGCGATGGTCCCCTCGTGGAGGGAGACCGAGACGGGGCGGACGGGGCCTTCGCCGGGGACGGGGGAGGTGGCCATGGAGCCACTTTAACAAAACTCTTATTATTGCGGTCGGCGATTCCGCGGCTCCACAGCCCTGTCCGGGGGTGAGGCGGCCCGCGTGGTCAGCGCTCGGGCAGGCCGGGCGGCGGGGCTAGGGCGTGCGGGGCGGGGTCTCGGTCAGGAATTGTTCGGTCCAGATGCACTTGCCGGTGCCCGTGTAGCGGGTGCCCCAGCGGTCGGCCATGGTGGCGATGAGCTGGAGGCCGCGGCCGCCCTCGTCGGCCGTGGAGGTGTGGCGGATGTGGGGGGTGGTCAGGCTGCCGTCGGAGACCTCGCAGATCAGGGAGCGGCTGCGGAGCAGGCGGAGGCCGATCGGGCCCTTGGCGTGGCGGACGACGTTGCCCACGAGTTCGCTGACCAGGAGTTCCGTGGTCATCTCGACGTCCGGGCCCAGGCCCCAGGCCCGGAGCTGGTGGCGGACGTGGACCCGGGCCTCGCCGGCGGCGGTGGAGTCGTCGGGCAGGGGGCAGTCGGACACGGCCTCGGAGGGGAGCCGGGTGGTGCGGGCGATGAGGAGGGCGGCGTCGTCGCTGGTGCGGTCCCTGCTGGGCAGGAGCCGGGCGGTGACGATGTCGCAGAGGGCGTCGAGGTCGTCGGGCCGTCCGGGGCCGAGAAGGCCGGCTAGCTGAGCCATGCCCGCCTCGATGTCGCGGGCGCGGGATTCGACCAGGCCGTCGGTGAACAGGGCCAGCAGGCCGCCGTCGGGAAGGTGGGTCTCGACGGTGTCGTACGGAGGGGCGGCGATGCCCAGGGGAGGGTTGGGCAGGGTCCCGGGGTAGGTGACGGTGCCGTCCGGGTGGGCGGTGGCGGGCGGCGGATGGCCGGCGCTGGCGTAGGAGAAGCGGCCGGTGACCGAGTCGTAGACGCCGTAGAGGCAGGTCGCGAACCGCTCGTCGCTCAGCTCGGCGACGATGTCGTTGAGGTGGGCCAGGATGTCCTCCGGCGGCAGTTCCAGCTCGGAGAGCGTGCGGGCGGCGGTGCGCAGGCGCCCCATCGTCGCGGCCTCGGACATGCCGTGGCCCATGACGTCTCCGACGACGAGGGCCACGCGCTCGGAGGACAGGGGCAGGATGTCGTACCAGTCGCCGCCGACCTCCGTGTCGGCTCCGGCCGGCAGGTAGCGGGCCGCGGCGGTGAGGGCCGGGAGCGAGGGCAGGACGCGGGGGAGCAGGGCGCGCTGCAGCTCGCGGGCGCGGGTGATGGCCTCGTCGTAGAGGCCCGCCCGCTCCAGCGCCTGGGCGACCAGGCTGCTCAGCGCGGTCAGCAGGGTGCGTTCGTCCTCGCTGAACTGCCGCGGGTGGTCGAAGGAGATCGCGGAGCTGCCGATGGGGCGGCCGGAGGCGATCAGCGGGAGGATGACCCACGCCTCTTTTCCCCCGGCCGCGACGAGGTGGGCCAGCTTGGGGTGCTCGGCGGTGAAGACGGCCGCCGACTCGGTGAACATCGGCTCGCGGGTGCGCAGCACCTCGGCGGTGGAGGCGGTGACCACCCGGGTGCCCAGGAGGCGGTCGAGGAAGGCGCGGGAGTGGCCGACCGCGCCGACGATGCGCGGCCGTTCGTTCTCCAGGTCCGCGACCAGCAGTCCGCTGGCGCCGATGGCCGGGAGAACGCTGTCGGCGACGGCGGTGACCACGTCCTGGGCGGTGACCGCCTCGGCGAGGGCACGGGTGAGCTCGCCGACCAGGGCGGCCCGTTCGGCCGCGGCCCGCTCGGCGGCCTTCCGCTCGGCCTCGCGCCGGCGCTCCTCCGTGATGTCGGCGACGTAGACGGTGAGCCCGTCGGGGACGGGCACCAGCCGCAGGTGGAACCACCGGTCGCCCTCGGGCCCCGGCGCCTCGAAGCTCTGGGACTCGCCCTCGGCGACGGCGGCGCGGCACCGGTCCTCGACCCCCGTCGCGTTCCGCAGGCTGGGCACCTCCCACAGGGGGCGGCCGACGATGTCCTCGGAGGGGCCGAGCAGGCTCTCGGCCGCCGCGTTGACGAAGCCGATGCGCCAGTCGCCGCTCATGGACAGGAACCCGTCGCTCATGTGGAGCAGGGCGCGGCCCACCGACTCCAGCGCCGGATGGGTCTCGCTGGTGTTCCAGGTGGTGCCGTCCATGCGGACCGGCTCGCCGTTCTCGTCCGTGACGACCTGGCCGCGCGTCCGCACCCAGCCGTAGGTACCGTCCGCGCGGCGCACCCGGTACTCGCAGTCCTGCACGCCGCGGGTGCGGATCGCGCGGTCGCCGGCCTCCGTCACCCAGGGGAGGTCCTGGGGGTGGATGAGGCTGCTCCAGGTCTCGATGCGCCCGTCGAGGTGCTTGCGGTCCACGCCGATCGCGTCGAAGGCGCCCTCGCTCACGGTCAGGCTCCCCGTCCTGAGGTCCCACCGCCAGGTTCCGGCAAGCGCGGCCTCCCCCTCCTGGCCGCGCTCCGGCCGTTGCAGCAGGGGGGGCGCGAGCCCCTCGGGGCTGAGGGGCGACAGCCGCAGCCGTCCGGCGGCCCAGCGCGCCACCTCCTCCAGGAATGCCCACTGGGCGGGGGCCGGCTCGTCGTCCGGAGGTGTCACCACGCACAGGGCACCGACCGGGCCCTCCTTTCCGGGCAGCGGCACCGCGGCCATGCCGGCGGCCGTCAGGATGGCCGCGGTGGTGAGGACGACCGGGCGGCGCCCGCGCATCGGCTCGGGCGCCTCGGCCGTGGGGAGGTAGGTGGCCCTGCCCTCGCGGACGGCCAGGGCGGGGGCGACCGGGTGGCCCTCGAAGACGTTGGACCAGAGCTGGACGAACGCCTGGGGCAGGCCGACGCTCGCCAGCAACTGCAGGTCCCACGCCTTGCTGCGGGCGCGCAGGTAGGCCATGGCGCCCAGGCCGTGCAGTTCGACGGCCGCGTGCTGGATGGCGGCGGTCAGGACGTCGCTGTCGGTGGAGTCCTTGTCCAGCGCCGCGAGCAGGTGCAGCCGGTCGGCCCGCACCGGCTCCGGCCGCTCGGCCGGGTCCGCGCCGCGCGTGACGCCCATGGCCGCCTCCGTCCGCCGCCCGCCAGCTTCTTCCCACTTTTTCCCGCCTGGCGTGGCCGCGCTCCCTGATGGGGCCATTCGGGGCGGCCGTTCCTGCGCCCGAGGGACGCCGGGCGGCCCGCGGGCGGCGCGTGGCGGGCGGGAAGCTGAATTCTTGGCATGGACACTTCCAAAAGCAAAGCCCCGGCGTTACAAGGGAGTTACGGAGATCCCGTCTTCTGGAGGTCCTGTGAGACTCACCAGGTCCCTGTCGGCCGCGGCCGTACTGGCCTTCGCTTTTGTCATGGCACTGTTGGGGGCGGGGCCGGCGCAGGCCGCCGCGCCCGCGTATGTGGCGCTGGGGGACTCGTACTCCTCGGGCAACGGCGCCGGGAGCTACATCTCGTCCAGCGGTGACTGTCACCGCAGCAACAACGCCTATCCGGCGCGGTGGGCCGCCGCCAACGGGCCGGCCTCGTTCTCGTTCGCCGCCTGTTCCGGGGCGCGCACCGCGGATGTGACGTCGGGTCAGCTAGGGGCGCTGAACGCGTCCACCGGGCTCGTCACGATCTCCATCGGGGGGAACGACGCGGGCTTCGCGGACGTGATGGCCGCCTGCGTCACCGGCTCCGAGTCCACCTGCCTCAACCGGGTCGCGCAGGCCCGGACGTTCATCACCGGCACGCTGCCCGGGCGGCTCAACACCGTTTACGGCGCGATCCGTTCGCGGGCGCCAAACGCCCGTGTGGTGGTGATGGGTTACCCCCGGATGTACATCGAGCCGAGCTGGTGGTGCCCGGGGATCGGTGAGACCAAGCGGGAGGCCATCAACGACACGGCCGACCTGCTCGCCTCCGTGATCTCCGCGCGCGCCGCAGCGCACGGCTTCGCCTTCGGCGACGTGCGCTCCACCTTCAACAGCCACGAACTCTGCTCGGGCGACGACTGGCTCCACGACCTGGCGCTGCCGTCCTGGGAGTCGTACCACCCCACCGCGACCGGCCACGGCAGCGGCTACCTCCCCGTGCTCAACGCCCTCGATTAAAGGGGAAGAGGGGGAAGGCGAGGGCCCGGGGCGCGGCGGTGGAGTCGCATCCCGGGCCCTAGTGCGGCCAACGGCCCTATTGCACGGGGGAGTCGGGCGGCGGCAGCCGGTGTACGCGTTCGCGTTCCACGGCCACGACGCCGGGAACCGACTCCAGGGCCGCGAGGCGGTCCTCGGCGGCCGTGCCGGTGACCGTTCCGAGGCCGGGTTGTTCGGAGGAGACGGTCAGCCCCGCCGCCCGCAGCGCCGTGACGGCCTCGGCGAAGCGTTCCGCGTCCGCGGCGTCCACGGCGATCACCACGTCCACCGGGTGCGGCGCGGTCACGGCGCCTGCAGCAGGCCGGCGCCGACGTCCGTAGCCGGGAGCGGCAGGCGGCGGGCCTCCGCGAGCAGCAGCGACTTCAACTCCGCCGCGGTGGCCTGGGGATGGGCCTCGGCCAGCAGGGCGATGACGCCGGCGACGTGGGGCGTCGCCATGGACGTTCCGTCCATCAGGGTGTAGCCGCCGCCCGGCGCGGCCGAGCAGATGTCCTCGCCGGGCGCCGCGATGTCCACCTGACCGCCGCAGGTGAAGGAGGAGGGCTCGAGGGTCCGGCCGATGGAGCCGACGGCCATGATCGAGGGGCAGTTGGCCGGGTGGCCGACCGGGGCCACCAAGCCGGGCCGCTCGCTCTCGTTGCCCGCCGCGGCCACGATCAGTACGCCGGCGCGCAGCAGCCGGCGGGCGACCTGCTCGAAGACCCGCGAGTGGGGCGTGCCTTCGGGGACCGGCATGCCCAGGGACATGGAGATGACCCTGCAGCCCTGGGAGGCGGCCCAGTTCATCGCCTGCAGGATCCCGGCGTCGCCGCCCCTGCCGCGCCGGTCGAGGACCTTCGCCGCGAGGATCCGCGCCCCGCCGGCCACGCCGTAACGGGGCGTGGAGCGCGGGGAGATGGGCCCGCACGCCGAGCCGATGCAGTGGGTGCCGTGCCCGTGCGTGTCCTCCACGGTCTCGCCGGGAACGAACGACGCGGTGCCGTCGATCCGCCCGGCCAGGTCCGGGTGGTCGGTGTCCACGCCGGTGTCGAGCACCGCGACCTTCACGCCCTGGCCGGTGAAACGCGACTCCAGCGCCCGGATCGCCTGGACGGACCAGGCCGCCCGCCGCTCGTCGAACGCCGCCGCCGCGGCCTCGGGGGTCAGCGTCGCCTCCATGCGCTGGAGGGTGTGGGCGACCAACTCCCCGACGCCGTCCTGGAATCCGCGCAGGTAGTCCGCGGTCGCCGCCTCGCCGGGGGCGAGGGTGCGCTGGGAGGCGTAGACGATGCGCTCCCTCTCGACGGTCAGGATCGAGGAGTTGTCCTGGGCGGTGGCCATCATGGCCTGCCGCTGGTCGGGTTCGACCGCGGCGATGCCGACGCCGAGGTCCTCCAGGATCACCGCGCCCGCCTGGTCGAGGATCTCCGCGGTGCTCTCCGCCCCCGCGGACCGGATCCGCTCGGCCGGGGCGATGCCGGCGGAGCTGCGCAGGGCGGCCATGCCGCGCTCCTGCGCCTCGGGGTCGAGCAGCACCAGGAACTTGTCGGTGTACTGGTCGGAGGACTTCTGGATGCCCGCGTCGGCCATGGACGCGGTCTCGCCGGGCCTGCGGGCGCCGTCGCCTGCGGCTGGGTTCATGGCGTTGCTCCTTGTGCTTTCGCTGCCCCCCGGGGTGTGTGGACGCGCGCCGGCTCAGCGCTCCCCGCCGGTGCTGTTCTCACCGTTGGGCCGGGCGCCGAGGCGCGCAATCCGGGGCGGGCCGAACGGCGGCGCGCGCCGCGCGCGGGGCCCGGAGCGACGCGGCGCGCCCCCGCCGAGCGCCCCGCCCGCCCCGGCCCTCAGCGCTCCATCGCGATGTCCTCGAAGCTCGCCAGCTCCGTCCACGCCCGCAGCTCCCGCACCCCCGCAGGCAGCAGGTCCGCCCCCGGCAGCGGCCCGAGGTCGAGTCCCGTGATCCGCGCGATGTCAGCGACCGGCACCTGGAACGTCCGGAACGCCCCCAGCGGCGGCGGCTCCGCGGCGGCCACCGCCGCCGCCACGGCCCGCTCCGCGGCCTCCCGCGTCAGGTCCGGGCTCTGGTCGAGCACGTACCCGGTGGTCGCGAGCTCGCCGCCCTGCATGAACGCCGCCACCTTCCAGAACCGCAGCGGAACCCGGATGCCGCGGTAGGGCGGGTCGGAGTCCTCCAGCACCGGCCCCGTGAACACGGCCAGCTTCCGGTCGAACCGCGCCGCGTGCCGCAGCAGGAAGTCCTCGAGCCCCAGCCAGAGCCGCTTGCCCTGGTTGAAGACGTCCATCTGCGGCGCGGCGTTCGTGTAGTGGAAGGTGTCCGCGTTGGCCCGCTCGCCCTCCGCCACCGTCCCCCACACGGGGTCGAGCCGCCGCACCAGGTGCCCGCGGTCCAGCCGGTTCTCGCGGTACACCTCCTCCCCGGCCTGGTCCTCCTCGGGCAGGCGCGGGTCCAGACGCCAGTCGTCCTCGCGGGGCGCGCTGCGCAGCCGCGAGCCGTCGATGGCCACCGCAGTCGAGGCGGCCAGCCGCCGGTCGGGCCGGAAGCGGACGCTGAAGTGCGTGTACGGCAGCACCACGGTCTCCACGGCCGGGTCGGCGGGCGGGGGCAGCGGGAGCGTCGGCCCGAGGAAGCGCTCGTCGTAGCCGGAGGGGCGCGCGGCGGCGTCCAGCGGCTCACCGGCGCTCGCGCGCCCGTGCGCGTCAACGGCCCGCGCCCCCTCCTCGCCCCCCTGGTCCCCCTCGTCCTCCCGGCCGACGTACTCCGGTCGTGTTCCCATGGGCAGCCTCCGGACGGTGCGCGCGTGCTCCGGCGGAACGCCCGCCGGTGCCGCCCGGGTACCGCGCCGCCGCCCCGGGTCAACGCCCGCTCCGGCCGTTCCACCCGAACGGGCGAGCGTGCCCCGCGCGCGAGGGCCGGCCTGGTCCTCGCGGCACGCTGAGGGTAGCCTTCCCTAAGTTGTGCGGGAGGCGCGGTGGAAGAACGGAAGCCGTCCGGAGGGCGGGACGTGCTGCGCCGCGCCGTCGGCGGGCAGCGGTGGGGCGTCGCGACCGGCGCGCTCCTCGGCGCGGGCCACCAGGTCGGCGAGGCGCTGGTCCCGGTGCTCATCGGCGTCGTGGTCGACCAGGCCGTGGCCGGCGGCGACGCGGGCGGCCTGGTCGTCTGGCTCGCCGTCCTCGCCCTCGTCTACCTCGGCCTGTCCACCAGCTTCCGCTTCGGCGCGCGCGCCGGTGAACGCGCCGCCGAGCGCGCCGCCCACGCCCTGCGCCTCGACCTCGTCGGCCGCGTCCTCCTCCCCGCCGGCGGCGCCGAGCGCACCCGCCTCCCCGGCGAGCTGACCAGCGTCGCCGCCGAGGACACCCGGCGCGTCGGCGCGGTCAACATGGCCCTCACCCTCGGCGTCGCCGCCCTGACCGGCCTGCTGACCGCGGCCGTCGTCCTGCTGCGGATATCCGTCCCGCTCGGCCTGCTCGTCCTGCTGGGAACGCCCGTCCTGCTGTGGACCGGGCACCTGCTGAGCAAGCCGCTGGAGCGGCGCAGCGCGGTCGAGCAGGAGCGCGCGGCGCACGCCTCGGGCGTGGCCGCCGACCTGGTCGCCGGGTTGCGCGCTCTCAAGGGCATCGGCGCGGTCCCCGCCGCCGTCGCGCGCTACCGCGCCACCAGCCGCGCCTCCCTCGGGGCGACGCTGCGCGCCGCCCGCGCGGAGGCCTGGCACAGCGGGCTGACCGCCGCGCTGACCGGCGTGTTCATCGCCGTCGTCGCCCTCGTCGGCGGGCGGCTCGCCGCCGAGGGCGACCTCTCCCTCGGCGCGCTCGTCTCGGCCGTCGGCCTCGCGCTCTTCCTCCTCGGGCCGCTGGAGACGCTTTCCTGGGTCAACGCCGAGCTGGCCCAGGGCCGCGCCTCCGCCACCCGCGTCGCCGAGGTCCTGGCCGCGCCCGGCGCGGTGACGGACGCCTCCGGAACGCCCGCCCTCCCGCCGGCCGGCCGCCTGCGGGTCCGCGGCCCCGGCGGGCTCGAACTGGCCGCCGAGCCCGGCGAGATCCTCGGCGTGGCCGTCACCGACCCGGGCCGCGCCCGCGAACTCCTGGCCTGGCTGGGCCGCGAGGCCGACCCCCCGGAGGGCGGCGCGGTCGAGCTGGACGGCACGGACGTGCGGACCCTGGACATCGAGCGGTTCCGCGCCGAGGTGCTCGTCGCGGCCCACGACGCGGACCTGTTCGCCGGCACCGTCGCGGAGAACATCGGCGAGGGCCCGGCCGCCCCCGCCGCGATGGCCGCGGCCGGGGTGGGGGAGATGGTCCGCGCGCTGCCCGCCGGCGCGGACACGCCGGTGGGCGAACGCGGCTGCTTCCTCTCCGGTGGCCAGCGCCAACGCGTCGCCCTGGCCCGGGCGTTGGCCGCCGACCCGCCAGTTCTCGTCCTCCACGACCCGACGACCGCCGTGGACGCCGTCACCGAGGCCCGCGTCGCGGCGGGCCTGCGCGACCTGCGCACCGCCGCCCCCGCCCGCACCACCGTCCTGGTCACCACCAGCCCCGCCCTCCTGGCCGTCACCGACCGCGTGGCCCTGATCGACGACACGGGCCGGGTCACGGACATCGCCCCCCACGCGGCCCTGGTCGAACGCCACGCCTCCTACCGCACGACGGTCCTGGCGTAACGCCCGCGGCGGGCACGGTCGTTGCGCCAGGTGTCCGGCCCGGCCGGCCCGCGCGCACCCGCCGGGGCCCACCCCGCCGCGCCGTGGCGAATAGGGCTGGTCCCCCTCCCGGCGCGGCAGTAGCGTGCGCCGCGTGGATCTCTTCTCGCGTTCCTGGGCGGACCTGCTTGCGGCCGTCGACCGGCTGGAGGACGAGGACTTCGAACGGCCGTCCGGGTGCCGGGGGTGGCTCGTCCGGGACCTCGTCTGTCACCTGGTGATCGACGCGCAGGACGTGCTGATCACGCTCGTCACGCCGGACGAGGGCGAGGCGGCCGTGGATGCCGTCCGGTACTGGAAGCTGGTCGAGCCGCCCACCGGCGAGGACCCGCTGGACGCGCTGATTCCCCGGCTGGCCGCCGCGTACGGGGAGCCGGGGCTGCTGAAGTTCCACCTGGAGGACCTCGGGAGCGCGGCCGGTCGGGCCGCGCGGCTGGCCGATCCGCGACTCCGGGTGCGGACGCAGGACATGGTGCTGACCGCGGGCGACTACCTGGCTGCCTACGTCTTCGAGTGGACCGTGCACCACCTCGACCTCGTCGCCCATCTCCCGTCCGCGCAGGGGCCGTCCGGCGAGGCGCTGACGGCGGCGCGCGCGACGCTGGAGGAGGTCGCCGGGGTGCGCTTCCCCGCCGCGCTCCCCGACGCCGACGCGCTGCGGGTCGGCACCGGCCGCCGCGCCCCCACCGAGGCGGAACGCGCGGCGCTGGGCGAGACGGCCGCCAGGCTGCCGTTCACCATCGGCTGAGGCGAGCGAGGTCCGCGCCGGCGGGCCCTGGTCGCGCGGGGCGCATTAGGGTAGCCTTCCCTAAGTTTTGGAGGGAACGGCCGGCCGGAGGCGTGGTGGAGGAGGCTGGGGAGCGGGCGGTGACGCTGCCCGTGGCGAGCCCCGCGCGGACCCGGGCGGCCGTCGCGGCGCTGGTGCGCGGGCGGCGCGGTCTCGCCGCTGGGGCGTTCGGAACGGTCGCCGCGGCCACGGCCGTCGGCCTGTGCACGCAGCCGCTGCTCGGCCACGTCGTGGACCTGGTCGCCGACGGGCGCGGGCCCGGCGCGCTCACCGTCCCGGTGCTGCTGATCGCGGCCGTCGCCCTCGTGCAGGGCGTGGGCACCGCGCTCGGCATGAGCCTGGTCTCCCGGCTGGGCGAGACGCTGCTGGCGGGCTTGCGCGAGCGGTTCGTCGAACGCGCCCTGCGCCTGCCGCTGAACCAGGTGGAGAAGGCCGGCACCGGCGACCTCACCTCCCGCGTCACCGGGGACGTGGTGGTCGTCGCGCAGGCCGTGCGCAACGCCCTGCCCGAGCTGGCGCGTTCGCTGCTGGCCATCGTGCTGACCCTGGGCGCGCTCGCCGTGCTCGACTGGCGCTTCCTGCTCGCCGCGCTGCTGGCCGTTCCGATCCAGGCGCACACCGCGCGCTGGTATCTGCGGCGCGCCGTCCCGCTCTACGCCGAGCAGCGGACCGTGGTCGCCGCGCAGCAGCAGCAGTTGCTCGACACCATCGGCGGCGCCGCCACCGTCCGGGCGTTCGGCCTGGGCGAACGCCACCGGCGGCTCGCCGCGGAGCGGTCCGGGGCCGCGCTCGGGGTGACGATGCGCGGGGTGCGGCTGGTGCTGCGCTTCTACTGCCGCCTGCACCTGGCCGAGTGGACCGGGCTTGCCGCCGTGCTGGTGGCCGGATTCGTGCTCGTGCGGCAGGACGCGGTGAGCATCGGCACCGCGACGGCCGCCGCGCTGTACTTCCACAGCCTGTTCACGCCGGTCAACGCCGCGCTGGTGCTGATGGACGACGCCCAGTCGGCGACCGCGGGCCTCGCCCGCCTGGTCGGCGTCGCCGAGCTCCCCCCGGAGGAGCCCGCGGAGGGCCGCGGCGAGGCGGCCGAGGGCGTCGTCGAGGTGGCCGGCGCCGCGTACGCCTACCGCCCCGGGCAGCCGGTGCTGCGCGATGTGGACCTCATGCTGTGGCCCAAGGAGCGCGTCGCGCTGGTCGGCGCCAGCGGCGCGGGCAAGACCACGCTGGCCAAGCTGATCGCCGGCATCCACCGGCCCACCGGCGGCACGGTCACCACCGGGGGGGCGGTGGGGCTGGTCAGCCAGGAGGTGCACGTCTTCGCCGGGCCGCTGGCCGAGGACCTGCGCCTGGCGCGGCCGGAGGCCGAAGAGGCCGAGCTGCGAGCGGCGTTGGAGCGGGTGGGCGCGCTGGAGTGGGCGCTGGACCTGCCCGAGGGCCTGGAGACCGTCGTCGGCGAGGGCGGCCACCGCCTCACCGCCACCCAGGCCCAGCAACTCGCCCTTGCCCGCCTGGTGCTGGCCGACCCGCCGGTCGCCGTGCTGGACGAGGCCACGGCCGAGGCGGGCAGCGCCGGCGCCCGGGTGCTCGAACGCGCCGCCGAGCGGGCGCTGGAGGGCCGCACGGCGCTGATCGTCGCCCACCGGCTGACGCAGGCCCGCTCCGCGGACCGGATCGTCGTGCTGGAGGACGGCCGGGTGGTGGAGAGCGGCAGCCACGACCAACTCTGCGCGGCCGGCGGGGTGTACGCCGGCCTGTGGGCCGCCTGGTCCAGCGCGCGGCCGGGCGCCCGCGCGTAGCCGCCCGCCGGGAAGAGGCCCCCTCGCGCCCGGAAGAACACCGACCCCCGAAGTCCCCACACCAGTCCCGACAACAAGTCCCCACGGGACGCAAAGAAAGAGGAAGCACACGTGAACCACCGCATGCTCAGACGCCTGCGGCCGGCCGCCGTCGCCGCCCTGCTCGTCGGCACGGCCGCCGCCTGCGGCAGCTCCGAGGACTCCGGGTCCGAGGACCCGGCCGGCGGCCCCGCCGT
The DNA here is from genome assembly GCF_031845405.1 of Streptomyces boetiae. Taxonomy (NCBI): domain Bacteria; kingdom Bacillati; phylum Actinomycetota; class Actinomycetes; order Kitasatosporales; family Streptomycetaceae; genus Streptomyces; species Streptomyces boetiae. The sequence goes on along the minus strand of NZ_JAVREN010000021.1, from coordinate 68,088 downwards.
CGAGGCCGAGGAGGGGGCGTTCCCCGTGACCATCGACCACCGGTTCGGCTCCACCACCATCGAGGAGCAGCCGGCGCGCGTCGTCACGGTCGGCCTCACCGACCAGGACGCCGTCCTGGCCCTGGGCACCGTGCCGGTGGGCGTCACGGACTGGCTCGGGCTGCACGAGGGCGCGATAGGCCCGTGGGCCGAAGAGGCACTGGGCGAGGCCGAGTTGCCCACCGTCCTGGAGGACCCGGGCACCGGGCCGCAGGTCGAGGAGATCACCCGGCTGGACCCCGACGTGATCATCGCCCTCTACGCCGGGCTCACCGAGGAGCAGTACGACAGCCTCACCCGGATCGCGCCCGTCGTCGCCGCGCCCGAGGAGTTCGAGGACTGGGGCATCCCCTGGCAGGACCAGACCCTGCTCACCGGCCAGGCGCTCGGCCGCCCGCAGGCCGCGCGGGGCCTGGTCGAGGAGGTCGAGAACGTCTTCGAGGAACAGCGCGCCGCGCACCCCGAGTTCGAGGGCGAGACGGGCATCGTCGCCACCCCCTACGAGGGCCTGTTCGTCTACGGCAGCCGCGACCTGCGGCCCCGCGTGCTGACCGACCTCGGCTTCACGCTGCCCGAGGACCTGGACGACGCGGTCGGCGGCGAGTTCGGCGCCGCGATCAGCCGCGAACGCACGGACCTGCTGGACCAGTCGGCCGCCGTGTGGATCGTCGCGGACACGGCCACCGGGCCCGACGAGCTGCACGCGGACGAGCTGTACGCCGACCTGGACGTCGTCGCCGAGGGCCGCGAGGTCTTCATCGGCGAGACCACGGACTACGGCGCGGCCTTCTCCATGGCGACCGTGCTGAGCATGCCGTACATCGTCGAGCGCATCGTCCCGCAGCTCGCGGCGGCGGTGGACGGCGACCCGGCCACGGCGGTGGAGCACCCCGCCGGCTGAGGGCGGCAGCCGGCAACGCCGGAGGGGCGGACCGTGAGCCATCGCGGTCCGCCCCTCCGGCGTTGGTGGTTCCCGCTGGGGGAAGGCGCCTCAGCCGTGCTCCTCCACCAGGCTGCGCGGGCGCATGTCCGTCCAGTGGGCCTCGACGTACTCCAGGCAGGCCGCCCGGCCGGCCGGCCCGTGCACCACGGTCCAGCCCGGCGGGACCTCCGCGAACTCCGGCCACAGGCTGTGCTGGCCCTCGTCGTTGACCAGCACGGTGAAGACGCCCTCGGCGTCGTCGAACGGGTTGCTCATCGCGTTCCCCTCTCGTGGGATTCGGTGGGTGCGGACGCCGCCGCGGAGGCGGTGGCGGCGGTGACGGTTGCGGTGGCGGTGATCAGGGCGCGCAGGGCGGTGAACCAGCCCTCCGCGAGGGAGGCGACGGCCTCCCGGCCGAGCACCGCCTCCGGCCAGAACCAGCGGGCGGAGAGCACCGGCCCGCCGGGCCGGTCCTCGGCCACCACGCTGACGCTCAGCGCGTGCCCGGCGCGCATCCCAGGCTCGGGGCCGATGTCGGCGGCCTCCTCCTCGGGCGCGTAGGACCAGTCGGCGCCCTCGGGAACCCCGAACCGGCCCAGGTAGTTGAATTCGACCTCCGGCGCGGGCCGCCCCGAAAGCGCGGGCGCCGTGCGGGGGTTGAGGTGGCGCAGCAGGCCGTGCCCGAGCCCGCCGTCGGGGATGCGGGCCAGCCGCTCCCGCATCAGCGCCACGGCCTCGGAGGCGGCCGGGCCGCCGGCCAGCGCCTCCTCCAGATCCACGGCGCCCGGGTCCACCCGCACGGGGTGGACGGCGGTGAACCAGCCCACCGTGCGGGAGAGATCGGCGTCGCCCGCCGCCTCCCCGGCGCGGCCGTGGCTCTCCAGGTCCACCACCGTCCCCAGGCCCGCGTCCTGGCCCTGCCCGCGGCGCCAGCGCTCCAGCGCCAGGCCGAACGCCGCCAGGAGCACGTCGTTGACGGACGCGCCGAACGCCGCGGGCACCGTGGAGAGCAGCGGCCCGGTGTGCTCGGGCGGCAGGCGCAGCTCCAGCTCGCGCACGGTGCCCTCCACGTCCCGCCCGGGGTCGAGCGGGCTGCGCAGCGGCAGTGGGGCGGTGCCGTCCAGCGCCTCGGTCCACAGCGGGAGTTCGGCCTCGCGCTCGGGGGCGCGGGCCAGCTCGCCCAGGCGGCGGGCCCAGCGGCGGAACGACACGGGCACCGGCTCCAGGGCAGGGGCGCGGCCCTCGGTCACCTGACGCCAGGCGTCCGCGAGGTCGGGCAGCAGCACCCGCCAGGACACGCCGTCCACCACCAGGTGGTGGGCGAGCAGCAGCAGGCGGCCGGGCTCCCCGCCCCGGTCGAACCACACCGCCCGCACCATCCGGCCCGCCTCGGGGTCCAGCGCCGCGCGGGCGGCGTGGGCGCGCCCGGAGACCGCCTCGTGCAGCGCCCGGCCGTCGAGGCCCGCGGCGTCCACACGCTCGATCCAGGACTCCGCGAGCGCCGCGGCCCCCTCCGCCCCGGGCACCCGCAGCTCCCAGCCGCCGGGGCCGCCCCCGTGGCGTATCAGACGGGCGCGCAGCATGTCGTGCCGGGCGGCGAGCGCGCCGAGCACGGCGGCCAGGCCGGGGCGATCCAGCGCGGCCGGGGTGCGCACCAGCGCCACCTGGTGGTAGCCGTGGAACGCGCCTCCCAGCTCGCGCAGCCAGTGCATCACGGGCGTCAGCGGGACGGAGCCCGTGCCGTCCGAGGCCCCCGCCTCGCCCCCGGCCTCGATCCGCTCGGCCACGGCCGCCAGGCCGGCCGCCGTCCGGTGCAGGAACACCAGGCGCGGGGTGATCCGCCAGCCCGCAGCGCGGGCGCGGCTGACCAGGGTCATCGCCAGGATCGAGTCGCCGCCCAGGGCGAAGAAGTCGTCGTCCGCGCCAGGCCGTTCGACGCCCAGGACGTCGGACAGGACCGCGCAGAGGGCGCGTTCGGCCTCGGTAGCCGGCTCCCGGCCGCCGGCCGCCGCCGCGAACTCCGGCTCGGGCAGGGCGGAGCGGTCCAGCTTGCCGCTGGGCAGGACGGGCAGCGCGGGCAGCACCACCACGGCCGCCGGGACCATGTGCTCGGGCAGCCGGGACGCGGCGTGCGCGCGGAGCGCCGCCGGGTCCGGCGCGGACTCCCCGGGTGCGGCGGCGGCCGGGACCGCGTAGGCGACCAGCCGCCGCACACCCCGCGCGTCCTGATGCGCCGTCACCAGCGCCTGGGCGACGGCCGGGTGCGCGGTCAGCGCCGCCTCGATCTCGCCCGGCTCGATGCGGTAGCCGCGGATCTTCACCTGGGCGTCGGCGCGGCCGAGGTAGTCCAGCAGGCCGCGCGCCGTCCAGCGCGCCAGGTCGCCGGTGCGGTAGAGGCGCGAGCCGGGCGGGCCGAAGGGGTCCGCGGCGAAGCGCTCGGCCGTCAGGTCAGGACGGTTGAGGTAGCCGCGGGCCAGGCCCTCGCCCGCCAGGTACAGCTCGCCGGTCACGCCCGGGGGCACCGGCCGCAGCCGGGCATCCAGCACGTAGGCGCGGGTGCCGGCCACCGGGCGGCCCACCAGCGGGCGTTCGCTGTCCTCGACACGGCCCACCAGGGCGTCCACCGTGGACTCGGTGGGGCCGTAGAGGTTGAACACCCGGGTGCGCGGGGCGAGTCCGGCCAGCCGTCGCCACAGGGCGGGGGAGACGGCCTCGCCGCCCACGCCGGCCACGGCCAGCGGGCAGGTCCCGTCCGGGTTCAGCAGCCCCGCCTCCAGCATCCGTTCGAGGAAGGAGGGGGTGACCTCCAGGAAGTCGAAGCCGTGTGCGCGGACGGCGGCGGCCAGCAACTCCGGGTCCCGGCGGGTCTCCTCGTCCACGACGTGCACGCAGTGCCCGTCCAGCAGCCACAGTTGCGGCTGCCAGGAGGCGTCGAAGAAGAACGGCCAGGCGTGGCCCGCCCGCAGCCGCTCCCGCCCGGTGGCGGCCTTGGCCGGGGCGTACAGCGTCGCGCGGTGGCTGCGGAAGAGCGCGGCCACGGAGGCGTGGGTGACCACCACGCCCTTGGGGCGGCCGGTGGAGCCCGAGGTGTACAGGACGTACGCCGGGTGCCGCGCGTCCAGCGGCGCCAGCCGTTCGGCGTCGGTCAGGTCGCCCGGGTCCTCGGCCGCCAGCAGGGCCCGCGTCTCCGGGGCGTCCAGGAGCAGGACGGGAACGCCCGTCTCCGCCGCGCCCGGAGCCAGGGCCCCCGTGGTGAGCAGGAGCAGCGGGCGGGAGTCCGCCAGCATCTCCGCCGTGCGCGCGGACGGGGCCCCGGGGTCCAGCGGGACGTACGCGGCGCCCGTCTTCAGGACGGCGAGGATCGCGGCCAGGGCCTCGGCCGTGCGAGGCAGGGCCAGGGCGATGGCCGTCTCCGGGCCCGCGCCGCGGCCCACCAGCAGGCGGGCGAGGCGGTTGGCGCGGGCGTTGAGCTCCGCGAAGTCCCACTCCACGCCCGCCGAGGCCACCGCGGGCGCGTCCGGCGTGCGGCGGGCCTGGGACTCGAACAGCGCGGGCACGGTGGCCGGTTCGGCCTCAGCGACCGCCGCCGGGTCCGCGAGCGGCGCGCGCGGGGCGTTCCACTCCTCCAGCACCCGGGCCCGCTCCGGCTCGCTCAGCAGCTCGAACTCCCCGATCCGGCGGCCGGGTTCGGCGGTGACGGCCCGCAGCAGCGTGCGCAGCCACCCGGCGATGGCCTCGGCCGTGCCGTGGTCGAAGAGGTCCGCGCTGTACTCCAGCACGCCGTCCACGCCGCCGTCGCCCGCGCGTTCGACGAAGTCGAAGGACAGGTCGAACTTCGCGGTGGCCTGCCCGACGGGCTCCTCGTGGGCGGCCAGGCCGTCGAGCCCGGGGCCGTCGCCTCCCGCCGCGAGGTAGACCACCATCACCTGGAACAGCGGGTGCCTGGCCAGCGAGCGCGGCGGGTTGACGGTCTCCACGACGCGCTCGAAGGGCACGTCCTGGTGGGCGAACGCCGCGAGATCCGCCTCCCGCACCCGGGCCAGCAGCTCGCGGAAGGTGGGGTCGCCCGAGGTGTCGGTGCGCAGGACCAGGGTGTTGAGGAAGAAGCCGACCAGGTCCTCAAGGGCCTCGTCGCCGCGCCCGGAGATCGGGCTGCCCAGGGGGATGTCGGTGCCGGCGCCGAGCCGGGTCAGCAGGGCGGCCACCGCCGCCTGCATCGCCATGAACGGGCTGACCCCCGCCTCCCGGGCCAAAGCCCGCAGCGCGGCGGCCAGTTCGGGTTCGAGGGACAGGTCGGCCTGCCCGCCCCGGAAGGTGGACTCGGCGGGCCTGGGCCGGTCGGCGGGCAGGGCCAGCTCCTCGGGCAGCCCCTCCAGCGCCTCGCGCCACCAGGCGAGCTGGCGGGCGGCGGGGCTCCCGGGGTCGCCCTCGTCGCCCAGCACCTCCCCCTGCCAGAGGGTGTAGTCGGCGTAGTCCACCGGCAGCGGCGCGAACGCGGGTGCGGCGCCCGCGCGGCGGGCCGCGTAGGCGGCGGCCAGGTCGCGGAGCAGGGGCGCGTCCGACCACTCGTCGCAGGCGATGTGGTGTACCAGGATCAGCAGGACATGCTCGCGCTCCGAGAGCCGGAAGACGGCCAGCCGGACGGGCGCCTCGCGCTCCAGCGCGAAGCGGTACGCGGCGGACTCGGCCAGCCGGGCGGGCAGTTCGGCCTCGGTGACCTCCTCAAGACCGACCGGGACCGTCACGTCCGCCGGGTCGAGGACGTGCTGGCGCGGGCGCCCGTCGCGCTCGGGGAAGACCGTGCGCAGCGCGGGGTGGCGGGCCACCAGGTCGGCGGCGGCGGCGCGCAGCGCGCCGAGGTCGAGGTCGCCGGTCAGCCGCCAGGCCGCGGGGACGTTGTAGGTGGCGCTCGGCCCTTCGAGGCGGTACAGCACCCACAGGCGGCGCTGCGCGGCGGACAGCGGCAGCTCGTCCGGGCGTTCGGCGGGCGGAACGGCCCGCAGCGGCGCGCGCCCGGCGCCCCCGGCCGCCCCCGCGGGCGCCTGCGGCAGCCGCGCGGCGAGCCGGGCCGGGGTCGGCGCGTCGAAGACCTCGCGCAGCGCCAGGTCCACGCCCAGGGCCGCGCGGACCCGGGTGACCAGCCGCATCGCGAGCAGCGAGTGGCCGCCCAGCGCGAAGAAGTCGTCGTCCGGGCCGACGCGTTCGGCGCCCAGGGCGGCGGCGAACGCCTGGCACAGCAGCTCCTCGCGCGCGGTGCGCGGGCGGCGCCCCCCGGCGGCCGTTCCCCCGAGGCCGGGATCCGGCAGCGCGGCGGCGTCCAGCTTGCCGTTGACGGTGCGCGGCAGCGCGTCCACGGGGACGAACGCCGCGGGCACCATGTACGCGGGCAGCGACGCCGCCGTGTGGGCGCGCAGTTCGTCCGGGCCGGGCGCGGGGACGCCGGGCGCGGGGACGACGTAGGCGACCAGGCGGCGGGCCGCGGCGTCCTCGCCGGGGGCCTCCCCCCGGGCGCCGGGCGTGTGGACCACGGCCGCGGCCTGCGCGACGCGCGGGTGGGCGGCCACGGCCGTCTCCACCTCGCCCAGCTCGACGCGGAAGCCGCGCAGCTTCACCTGGTCGTCGGCCCGGCCCAGGATGCGCAGCGCCCCGTCCCGGCCGCGCCGGGCGATGTCCCCGGTGCGGTACATCCGTTCGCCGGGCGCGCCGAAGGGGTCGGCGACGAACCGCTCGGCGGTCAGGCCGGGCCGGTCGAGGTAGCCGCGGGCCAGGCCCGTGCCCGCCAGGTACAGCTCGCCGGGAACGCCCGCGGGGACCGGCCGCAGCCGGGCGTCCAGCACGTGGGCGCGGAGGTTGGGCAACGGTGCGGCCCGCTCCGGCAGGTGGGCCCCGGCGTGCCGCCCGTAGGCGTCCACGGTGGCCTCGGTCGGCCCGTACAGGTCGTGGACGCGGGTGTCCGGCAGGGCGGACAGCCGCCGCCACAGGCCCTCGGGCATGGCCTCGCCGCCCACCACCAGGACGCCGGGCCGGTGCCGGCCCTCCGCGAGCAGCCCGTGGGCCGTCAGCTCCCGCAGGTAACTGGGCGTCAGGTCGGCGTGGTCCAGGCGCTCGTCCTCGACCAGGCGCACCAGTGCGGCGGGGTCGGTCATGACCTCCTCGTCCGCGACGTGCAGGGTGTGCCCGGCCAGCAGCCACAGCAGCGGGTCCCAGGAGCCGTCGAAGCTGAACGAGGCGGCGTGCAGGGCCCGCAGGGGCCGGCCGGCGCGGTCGGCGGCCGGGCCGATGACGTCCTCGGCGTGCGCGGCCAGGAGGTTGGCCAGGCCGCCGTGCGTACCGACGACGCCCTTGGGGCGGCCCGTGGAGCCGGAGGTGTGGATGACGTAGGCGGCGGCCGGGGCCGGCCACGGTCCCCGGGGTACGGGACCGGACGCCCCGGCGGCGCGCGCGGCCTCCGGGCCGTCCAGCCCCAGGACGGGCGGGCCCGCCTCGGGCAGCCGGCCGGCGAGCGCGGCGGTGGTCAGCACGCAGGCCGGGGCGGCGTCGCCGAGGAGGAACGCCAGCCGCTCGACGGGGAGTTGCGGATCGAGGGGGAGGCAGACGGCGCCCGCCCGCAGCACGCCCAGGATCGCCGGGACCATCTCCCGGCGGGGCAGGAGGAGCCCGACGACCGGCTCCCGCCCGGCGTGGCTGCTCGCGCCCGCGACCAGCCGCGCCACGGCGTCCACCCGCCGCGCCAGCTCGCGGAACGTCAGCCGCTCCCCGCCCGCGACCAGCGCGGCCCGTCCGGGGTGGGCCGCCGCGACGGCCGCGAACGCCTCGGGCACCGGCCGGTACGGGTAGGCGCGTTCCGTGGCGTTCCACGCGGTGGAGGCCGCTCGCCGCTCGGCGTCGGTGAGCACGTCGAGGGCGCCCACGGGCCGGGCCGGGTCGGCGGCGACCTGGCCGAGCAGCCCGGCGAGGCGGTCCACCAGGGCCTGCGCCGTGCCGGGGTCGGTGCGCTCGGCGGCGTAGTCGAGCAGCAGGTCGATGCCCCCGGCCGAGCCCCGGTCCACGACGGTGAAGTCCAGGTCGAACCGGGCCCGTCCGGTGTCCATCTCGAACCACTCGGTGTCCAGGCCCAGCAGGTCCGGGTCGCCCTCGGGCCGGTAGTGGTAGCCCAGCATCACCTGGAAGAGCGGGTTGCGGCCCGCGGCGCGGGGCGGGTTGACGGCTTCCACGACCCGGTCGAAGGGCACGTCCTGGTGCTCGAAGGCCGCGAGGGCCGACTCCCGCACCCGTGCCAGGAGTTCGGTGAAGGCCGGGTCGCCGGAGAGGTCGGCGCGCAGCACCAGGGTGTTGACGAAGAAGCCCACCAGGTCGGTCAGCCGCTCGTCGGTGCGCCCGGCGATCGGCGCGCCCAGCGGGATGTCCTCCCCGGCGCCCAGCCGGTGCAGCAGCGCGGCGGTCGCGGCCTGGAAGAGCATGAACATGCTGGCGTTGGAGGCCCCGGCCAGCTCGCGGAGGGCGGAGGCGGTCGCGGCGGGCAGGGCGGCGCGGACCGTGCCGCCGCGCCCGGTCGGCTCCTCCGGCCGGGGCCGGTCCAGCGGCAGCGCCAGCTCCTCGGGCAGCCCGGCCAGGGCGCCGCGCCAGTGCGCGAGCTGCTCCTCGCCCGACTGTGCGAACAGCCGGTCCTGCCACAGCGTGTAGTCCGCGTACTGCACGGGCAGCGGCGGCAGGTGGGGGTCGCGCCCGGCGGCGCGCGCGGCGTAGGCGGCGTTCAGGTCGGCCAGGAACGGCCGGTCGGACCACTCGTCGGTGGTGATGTGGTGCAGCACGAGGGCGACCACGTGGTCCTCGGGCGCCAGCCGCAGCACCTCGGCGCGCATCGGCAGTCCGGCGGTGAGGTCGAACGGCCGCCGCTGCGCCGCCTCGACGAACGCGGCGATCCCGGTCTCGCCGCCCCCGGCCACGGTGAAGGACAGGGCTTCCCGGGCCTCGTCGGAGGGGAGGATGCGCTGGTACGGCTCGCCGTCCTCGTCCACCGCGACCAGGGTGCGCAGCGCCTCGTGCCGCGCGGCCACGTCGCCCAGCGCGGCCCGCAGCGCCTCCGGGTCGAGAGCCCCGCGCAGCCGCACCACCAGCGGGAAGTTGTAGGCGACGCCGTCGCCCGCCAGGCGCTCCACCAGCCACAGGCGGCGCTGCGCCGCCGACAGCGGCACCCGCTCCGGGCGCCTCCGCACCGGCGCAACGGCCGGGCGCGCGGGGCGGGAGGCGCCCGCCCGCTCGGCCAGCAGCGCCGGGGTGGGGGCCTCGAACAGGTCGCGGATGGCCAGCTCGGCGCCCAGCTCGGTGCGGGCCCGGCTGACCAGGCGGGTCGCCAGCAGCGAGTGCCCGCCCAGGTCGAAGAAGTGGTCCTCGGCGCCCGCGTCCCCCTCCAGGCCCAGCACCTCCGCGAACAGGCGGCACAGCACGGCCTCTTCGGGCGTGGCCGCGGCCCGTCCGCCCCCGGCCCCGGCGGGCGGACCGGCCGGGGGCAGCGCGCGGACGTCCAGCTTGCCGTTGTCCGTCATCGGCAGCCGGTCCAGCACGACCAGCGCCGAGGGGACCATGTAGGAGGGGAGTTCGGCCTTCAGCTCCTCCCGCAGCCGCCGCGCCAGCCGGTCGTGGCCGCGCGCCGCGGCGGGGTCGTTCGCCGTCGCGCGGCCCTCCTCGACGGCCCGGAACAGGCCGGTGGTCAGCCCCGCCGCCCGCAGGAACACCGCCTCGTAGTGGCCGGGTTCGGGACCCCAGGTGGTCAGCACCCGGTAGCCCAGGGCCGCGCCCAGCTCGTGCAGGTCCTCCGGCTCCGCGCCCCCGGTCACGCCGGACCCGGGCTCGTCGGCCAGCCGCGCGTCGGGAACGCCCGTGATCCGCAGCCGCTCCGGGCCGCGCCCGGCCAGCTCCCGCCGCAGGGCCTCCAGCCCGCCGGGCCAGGGAAGTGCGGGCGCGTCCGCCAGGGGCAGCCCGGCCGCCGCGTTGCGGTAGAGCAGGGCGTCGTAACGGTAGCGGCTGAGCTCGTTGTGCAGCCTCCCGCGCTTGGTGCGCAGCTCCACGCCCACGCCGCGCTCCGCGAAGGCCGCGAAGTATGCGGGGTCGATGAGGAGTTCCTTCTCCGCGCGGACCGCGCGGGCCACCGCCGCCGGGTCGGCCGTTCCGGTGCGGGCGTGCTGCACGGCCGCGTGGAAGACGGGCGCGGAGCGCAGGTCGCGCAGGTCGCCCAGGAAGAGCACCCCGTCCTCGGACAGCAGGCGCAGCGCGCCCTCGATCACCTCGGTGAGGTAGGCGGCGCTGGGGAAGTACTGGATGACGGAGTTGATGATCACCGTGTCGAACCCGCCCGCTGGCAGGTCCTCCAGCTCGTGGGCGGCGCGGTGCAGCAGCTCCACCTTCCCGGCCAGCGCCGGGTCGGCGGCCACCTCGGCGCGCAGCTTGCGGATGACGGGCGCGGCGAAGTCCGTCGCGCAGTACGCCTCCGCGTCGGCGGCGAGGCCGGAGAGCAGCAGGCCGGAGCCGACGCCGATCTCCAGCACGCGGCGGGGCGCCAGCTCCCGGATGCGCTCCAGCGTGGCGTGCCGCCACTCGCGCATGTGGCCGAAGGGGATGGGCTGCCCGTCGTAGCTGCTGTCCCAGCCGGCGAAGTCCTCCTCGCGCAGGGCCGTTTCGATGCGCTCGTACTCGTCCGAGTACACCTCCTGCCACTCCCCGACCTGGGCGCCCTCGGCCACCTCCCGTTCCTCGGCGGAGAGTTCGGCGGGCACCACGTAGCCGGCCAGCCGGTCGTCGCGGACGATCACGGCGGCCTGGGCGACGCCGGGGCGGCGCTGGAGGGCGTCCGCGATCTCGCCGGGCTCGACCCGGTAGCCGCGGATCTTCACCTGGTCGTCGGTGCGGCCGAGGAAGTCGAGGTTGCCGTCCGGGCGGCGGCGCATCAGGTCGCCGGTGCGGTACATCCGCTCGCCCGGCGCGCCGAAGGGGTCCGCGACGAAGCGCTCGGCGGTCAGGCCCGGCCGGTTCAGGTAGCCGCGGGCCAGGCCGGTGCCGGAGATGTACAGCTCGCCCGGCACGCCGTCGGGCACGGGCCGCAGCCAGGCGTCCAGCAGGTAGGCGCTGGTGCCGCGGATGGGGCGGCCCACGGTCGGGGTGGCGCTGTCGCCGGTGCCGCCGCCGAGGGTGTTGATCGTGTACTCGGTGGGGCCGTAGAGGTTGTAGCCGTAGGTCCCCTCGGCGTCCCGCAGCCGCTCCCACACCGCCTCGGAGACGGCCTCGCCGCCGAGCAGCACCAGCGGCGGCCGGTGCCCCTCCAGCAGCCCGTGGTCCAGCAGCAGGTGCGCGTACGTGGGCGTGACGTTGACGACGTCGATGGCGTGCGCCTCGCAGTAGGCGGTCAGCCGCTCGGCGTCCCGCCGCAACTCCTCGTCGCAGATGTGCACTTCGTGGCCCTCGACGAGCCACAGCAGCTCCTCCCAGGACATGTCGAAGGCGAAGGAGACGGTGTGCGCGACTCGCAGCCGCCGCCCGCCGGCCGAGGCGATGGCCGGGGCGAAGATCTCGCTCTGGTGGTTGAGCTGCATGTTGGTCAGGCCCCGGTGCGGGGTGACCACGCCCTTGGGGCGGCCGGTGGAGCCCGAGGTGTAGATCAGGTACGCCGGGTGCTCCGGGCTCAGCCGGGGGCGTTCGGCCTCCTCCAGTGCGCCCCCGGGCAGGGCGGCCAGCTCGCGGGCGGCGCCCGGGTCGTCCAGCAGCAGGCGCGCGGTGTCCGGCGCGGCGCTCTCCAGACGGGCGGCCACGGGCCCGGTCGCCAGCAGCAGGAACGGCCGCGCGTCTGCCAGCATCAGCGCCAGCCGCTCGTCGGGGTGGTCCAGCTCCAGCGGCAGGTAGGCGGCGCCGGAGCGCAGCACGGCGAAGAGCGCCACGACGGTGTCCACCGAGCGCGGCAGGCCGAGGGCGACGACCCGCTCGGGCCCGGCGCCCCGCGCGCGCAGCAGCCGTGCCAACCGGTTGACCCGGGCGTCGAGTTGGGCGTAGCTCACCCGCTCCTCGCCGCAGACCAGGGCGGTGGCCTCGGGGGTGCGGGCGGCCTGGGTGGCGAGCAGCCCGTCGATGGTCTCCTCGGGCGCGGGCACCCGCGCCTCGGCCCAGGAGCGCTCCAGCGCGGCGCGCTCGCCGCCCAGCAGCGGGTCGAGGGACGCGGCGCGGGCCCCCTCGGGCGCCTCCGAGAGCCGGGCCAGCAGCGCGGCGAACCGGTCCAGCAGGGTGCGCGCGGCCTCGGCGTCCACCGCGTCCGGGCGGTGGTTGAGGGTGACGCGGATGCGGCGGCCGGGGGTGACGACCAGGCTGACGGGGTAGTGCGTGGCGTCCACGTTGGCCACGGCCGTTGCCCCGTACCGCTCGGCGAGTCCGCGCAGCCGGTCCTCGGTGTCGTTGTCCCGCAGCACGAACAGCGTGTCGAACAGCCGCCGGTGCCCGGTCTCGGCCTGGAGCACGCCCAGGCCGATGTGCTCGTGCGGCATCAGCGCCAGGCGTTCGTCCTGCACGCGGCGCAGCAGCGCCTCCAGCGGCTCGGCCGGGTCGAACGCCAGGCGCGCGGGCACGGTGTTGAGGAAGAGGCCGAGGATGCGCTCCACGTCCGGGACCTCGCTCGGGCGCCCGGCGACGGTGGTGCCGAAGACCACGTCGGTCCGGCCGGTGGCGGCGGCAAGTGCCATGCCCCAGGCGGTGGTCAGCAGGGTGTAGAGGGTCAGGCCCCGCTCGCGGGCGGCGGCGCGCAGGCGGTCTCCGAGGGCGGGGTCGAGCAGGGTCTCGACGCTCTCGGGGATGACCGGCTCGGGCGCGGCGGCCTCGTCGCCGGCCTGGGCGGCGGGCGCCAGCAGCGTGGGCTCCTCCAGTCCGGCCAGGGCGGAACGCCAGGCTTCGGCGGCCCGCGCCTCGTCCTGGGCGCGCAGGTGGAGGAGGTAGTCGCGGTAGGAGCCGGGGGGCTCCAGCGCGGCGTCGTCCCCGCCGGAGGCGTAGAGCGCGAAGAGCTGGTCGAGGAAGAGCCAGGCGGACCAGCCGTCCCACAGGATGAGGTGGCGGCCGGTGATGAGGCGGTCCCCGCGCTCCGCGCCGAGGCGTACCAGGATCATCCGGAACAGCGGCGGGCGGGCCAGGTCGAACTTCTCCCGCCGCGCGGCGTCCAGCAGTTCCTCCAGCGCCCGGTCCTGGTCCTCGCGGCCGAGGTGGCTGAAGTCGGTGACGGTCAGGGGGGGTTCGGGCTCGCGCAGGATGAACTGCGCGGGCCGGCGCAGGCCCTCGCTGGTGAACCCGGCGCGCAGCGCGGCGTTCCTGGCCAGCAGGGTGGTCAGCGCGGCCCGCAGCCGCTCCTCCTCCAGCGGGGTGGCGAAGTCGAAGGACTCGAAGACGGTGTAGACGTCCCAGGTGCCCGCGTCGAAGGCGGAGTGGAAGAACAGGCCCTCCTGGAGCGGGGACAGCGGCCAGATGTCCTCCACGGGCCCGGGCGCGAGGCGTTCGATCCGCTCCCGCTCCTCGGGCGTGGGCGCCTCGTCCCCGAACAGCGCCTCCGCCCCCGGCCGTTGAGCCTGCGCCTTGGGGGCAACGGCCGTGGCGGGCGCGGCGGCGGCCAGCGCGGCGGGGGTGCGGTGGTCGAAGACGTCGCGGGGCGTGAGGGCCCAGCCGGCCTTGCGGGCGCGGCTGGAGACGCCGATGGAGGTGATGCTGTCGCCGCCCAGCAGGAAGAAGTCGTCGTCGGGGGAGACCTGTTGAAGCCCCAGCACCTCGGCGAAGATCGCGGTCAGCGCGGCCTCGGCGGGGGTGCGCGGGGCGCGGGCGGCGGCCCGGCGGGCGCGGGGGGCGGGCAGGGCGGCGCGGTCCAGCTTGCCGCTGGGGGTCAGCGGCAGGGCGGGCAGGGCGACGTAGGCGGTGGGGACCAGGGCGGCGGGCAGCTCGGCGGCCAGGGCGGCGGACAGCTCCTCGGCGAGCCGGTCCGCGCCGGCCTCGGCGCCGGGGGCGGGCACCACGTACGCGGCCAGCTCGCCGCCGACCACGGTGACGGCGGCCCGGGCGACGGAGGGCTGCCGGGCCAGGGCCGCCTCGATCTCGCCCGGCTCGACGCGGTTGCCGCGCAGCTTCACCTGCCGGTCGGTGCGGCCCAGGTACTCCAGCGTGCCGTCCGCACGGCGGCTGACCAGGTCGCCCGTGCGGTACATCCGCGCGCCGGGCGGGCCCCACGGGTCGGCCGTGAACCGTTCGGCGGTCAGGCCCGGACGGGCGTGGTAGCCGCGCGCGAGCTGGACGCCGGACAGGTACAACTCGCCGGGCACGCCCGGCGGGACGGGCCGCAGCGCCGGGTCGAGGACCCGCAGCCCGGTGTTCCACACCGGCCGCCCGATGGGGACGGTGCCGGTGTCCTCGCCGGGCGCGTAGCGGTGGAAGGTGACGTCCACGGCCGCCTCGGTGGGGCCGTAGAGGTTGTGCAGCGGCACGCCGGTCAGCGCGTGCCAGCGCGCGGCGGCCCGCGCGGGCAGGGCCTCGCCGCTGGTGAACACCCGCCGCAGGCCGGCCGCCCAGGACGGGTCGGCGGTGATCTCCCCGTCGCCCAGGAAGGCGTCGAGCATGGCGGGCACGAAGTGCAGGGTGGTGACGCGGTGTTCGCGGACGAGGGAGGCCAGGTAGGCGGGGTCGCGGTGCCCGTCCGGGCGGGCCATGACGACGGCGGCGCCCTCGCACAGCGGCCAGAAGAACTCCCAGACGCTCACGTCGAAGGAGGAGGGCGTCTTCTGCGCGATCCGGTCCCCGGCGGTGAGGGGGTGGGCGCCCTGCATCCACGCCAGCCGGTTGAGCACGGCCCGGTGGCTGACGACCACGCCCTTGGGGCGGCCGGTCGAGCCGGAGGTGTAGATCAGGTAGGCGGCGTCCTCGGGCCGGGCCTCCCGGGCGGGGGTGCCGCCGTGCGGGCCGGCCTCGCCGGGTCCGGCGACGGCCCAGTCCGGGCCGGGGCCGGGCTGAGCCCGGTTCCCGAGCGGCTCGCCGCCCAGCGGAGAGCCGCCCGCGGCCGGCGACACCCGGCCGTCGCTCGGCGGGCGCTCGCCCCCCGCCGGAGCGGGTGCGCGGCCGGGCGCGGCCGGGGCGTCCGCGGCCTTGCGCAGCACCAGCAGCCCGTCAGGCGCCGCAGCGGCGTCCCTGGCCGCGCCGGGGGCCAGGCCCGGGACGCGGGAGGCGGCGGCCGGGGTGGTCAGCAGGAGGCGGGCGCCGGAGTCGGCCAGCATGTGCGCCAGGCGCTCGGCCGGGTAGTCCAGGTCGAGCGGCAGGTAGGCGGCGCCGGAGGCGAGCGTTCCCGCCAGGGCCGTCATCAGGGCGGCCGAGCGCGGCACGGCCACGGCCACGACCTCGCCGGGGCCCGCGCCCGACGCCCGCAGCCGGGCGGCCAGTTCGGAGGCGCGCGCGGTCAGCCCGGCGTAGGTGAGGGTGGCGTCCTCGGCGATCACTGCGGTGGCGTCCGGGGTGCGGGTCGCCTGCGCGGCGAGGGCAGAGGCCAGGGTGCCGCCGGGGACGGCCACGGCCTCGCCGGTGAGCGCCGCGGCGGAGCCGGAGATCTCCTGCGGCCAGGTGAACGCCGCGTGTTCGCCGGGACCGCCGAGCGCGGCGGCGTCGTGCCCCGCGCCTCCGCCGGAAGCGCCGCGAGGCGCCACGCCGCCCGCCAGGGGGTCAAGGCGCGCGGCCGGAGCGTGCGGGTCGTCGGCCAGGGCGCGCAGGGTGCGGGTGAGGGCCTCGGCGACGCGGCGGGCGTCCTGTTCCGTCAGCCGCCCGGGGTGGTACTTCAGCCGCAGGTCGAGGGCGCGTCCGGGCTTGACGATCAGCGCCAGCGGATAGTGCACGGTGTCGTGGAAGGTGTGCCCGGTGATCCGCAGCGCGCCCGTGGGGTCGGACGGGGCGTCCTCGCCCGGGTAGTTCTCCAGCACCACCAGCGTGTCGAACAGGTCGCCGCCGCCGGAGTGCCCGGCCGCGCGCTGGATCTCGGCCAGGCCCAGGTGCTGGTGGTCCAGCAGCGCGGCCTGCTCGGCCTGGAGGCGGACGGCCACGGCCGCCGCGCTCTCGCCCGGCCGCCAGGCCAGGCGCGTGGGCAGGGTGTTGATGAACAGGCCGACCATCTCCGCGACCCCGGGCACCCGGGGGTCGCGCCCGGAGACGGTCGTGCCGAACAGCACGTCCTGGCGCCCCGTCAGGCGCCCGGCCAGCAGGCCCCACGCCGTCTGCACCAACGTGCCCTGCGTGACGCCGAGTTCGCGGGCACGAGCCGCGAGGCGGGCGGTGGCCTCCCCGGGCAGCTCGACGCGCACGTGCGCCGGCCGGGGGCGTTCGGCGCCCGCCTCGCCCGGCACCACGCGGGTCGGCTCCTCCACCCCGGCGAGCGCGGCCCGCCAGGCGTCGCGGGCCGCCGCCGCGTCCTGCCGCGCCAGGTGTGCGAGATGGGCGCGGTAGGGGGCGACGGGCGGCAGCTCGCCCCCGCCGTAGGCGGCCAGCAGCTCGCGGTGCAGCACGGGCAGCGACCAGCCGTCCGCGACGATGTGATGGAACGTCAGCACCAGCCGGGCGCGGCCGGGCCCCAGGCGCATCAGGGCGCAGCGCAGCAGCGGGGGGTCGGCCAGGTCGAACGGCCGCTGCCGCTCCTCCTCGGCCAGCGCGGCGGCCAGCGCCTCGCGTTCATCCTCGGGCCGGGTGCCGAGGTCGGCCTCCTGCCAGGGCAGGGCGGGGTCGCGGGCCACGAGCTGGAGCGCGGTGCCGGTGGCGGGGTCGGTGCGGAAGCAGGCGCGCAGCGGGGCGTGGCGCCGCAGCAGGGCGCGGGCGGCCTCGCGCAGCCGGGCGGATTCCAGCTCCCCGGCCAGCTCGATCACCTGCTGGACGACGTAGGCGTCGCGGCCCGGCCCGTCGAGCAGGGAGCGGGCGTGGAACCCGGCCTGGAGCGGGCTCAGCGGCAGCACCTCCTCCACGCCGCCGGGAACGTCCTCCCCGGCCGTGCCCAGGGCGGCGGGGGCGGGCAGCTCCCAGGGCGCGGCGGCCTCGTCCTGCGGCGCCGACTCCCGTGCCACGCGGGCCAGTTCGGCGACCGTGCGGTGACGGAACACGTCGCGGGTGGTGAGGTCCAGGCCCCGCTCGCGGGCGGCGATCAGCAGCCGGACGGCGCCGATGCTGTCCCCGCCGAGCGCGAAGAAGTCGTCGTCCACGGTCACCGAGGACAGGCCCAGCACCTCGGCCGTCAGCGCGCACAGCAGCTCCTCGCGCGGGTCGCGGGGGGCGCGGCCCGCGCTGAGCGCGCCGTAGTCGGGGACGGGCAGCGCGGCCGGGTCGAGCTTGCCGCTGGGCGTGACGGGCAGCCGCCCCAGGGGCACGAAGGCGGCGGGGACCATGGCCGGCGGCAGCCAGGCGGAGGCGTGGGCGCGCACCGCCCGCATCAGCGCGGCCACGTCGCGGAACGGCGCGGGCCGGTTGGCCCGCGGGAATCCGCCGCCCGCCGGGCGGTAGAGGGCGCCCGGCGGCAGCTCGCCGAGGGCGTAGAGCACGTCCACGGCCCCGTCCCCGTCGGGGCCGGTCCAGGTGGCGGCGGCGCGGTAGCCCAGGCGTTCGCCCAGCCGCAGCAGCTCCTCGGGGTCGGCGGCGGGAACGGCCGGGCCGCTGCCGTCCTCCAGGGCGCGCAGGGCCGCGAGGTCGGGGGCGAGCCGGGCGTTGGGCACGCCGGTCACGCGTAGCAGCGCGGGCCGTTCCGCCAGGCGGGCGGCCAGGGCCTCCTCGCCGCTCCACGGCAGCTCCTCGGGCTCGGGTTCCCGGGCGTGCGGGGCGCCCGCCGGGGTGAGGACCACGTCGTAGCGGTAGCGGGTCAGCTCGTTGTGGTGCTCCCCGCGCTTGACGAGGATTTGCGCCTCGAAGCCGTCCAGGGCCGCGAAGTACTCGGGGTCCAGGAGCAGTTCGCCCTCCCAGGCGACGGAGGCGTCCACGGACTCGCGCAGCGCCCGCTTGCCGGACGCCTCGCCGCCGCGCGCGCGGCGGGTCTCCACGGCCGCGCGCAGGCAGCGCAGCAGCCGCAGGTTGCGCACGTCGCCCAGGAAGATACGCCCGCCGGGCGCGAGCAGCCCGGCGGTGCGGCGCAGCACGTCGGTGAGGTAGCCGGCCGAAGGAAAGTACTGGGCCACCGAGTTGATGATCACCGTGTCGAACGCGCCCGCCGGAAGGCCCGCCGTGTCGTGGGCGGGGCGGGCGCTCAGCTCCACGTGTCCGGCCAACTCCGGGTCGGCGGCGAGCCGTTCGCGCAGCGCGGCCACGGCCTCGGCGGAGAGGTCGGTGCCGGTGTAGTGCTCGCACTCGGGCGCGAGGCCGGTCAGCAGCAGGCCGGAGCCGACGCCGATCTCCAGCACGCGGCGGGGCGCCAGCTCCCGGATGCGCGCCAGCGTCGCGGCCCGCCACTCCCGCATCTCCTCCAGCGGGATGGGCAGCCCGTCGTACATGCTGTTCCAGCCCGCAAAGTTCTCCTCGCCGCCGTCCGCGCGCTCGTCGCCCCCGGCGGCGTAGAGGAGTTCGTGCACGTCCTTCCAGCCCTCGACGCGCCCGGCGGCCCCGGGGTCGGCGGCGCCGTCCAGCGCGGGCACGACGTACGCGGCCAGGCGCCGGTCGCCGGGCCGGTCCTCGCGGACGACGACGGCGGCCTGGGCGACGCCCGGGTGGGTGCGCAGCGTGGACTCGATCTCGCCGGGCTCGATGCGGAAGCCGCGGATCTTGATCTGCGCGTCGGCGCGGCCGAGGAACTCCAGCCGCCCGTCCGCGCGCCACCGCACCAAGTCCCCGGTGCGGTAGAGGCGTTCGCCGGGCGCGCCGAAGGGGTCGGCCACGAAGCGCTCGGCGGTCAGGTCGGGCCGCCCCAGGTAGCAGCGGGCCAACCCCTCGCCGCCCAGGTACAGTTCGCCGGTGATCCCGGCGGGGACGGGCCGCAGCCGGGCGTCCAGCACGTAGGCGCGGGTGCCGGGGTCGGGCACGCCGATGGGAACGATCGAGCCGGGCTCGGCGTCGGGGGAGCAGCGCCCGAGGGTGGAGTTGGTGGTCGCCTCGGTGGGGCCGTAGGCGTTGAACATCATCCGGCCGCCGGCGTAGCGCGCGGTCAGCTCCGGCGAGACGCGCTCGGTCCCGGCGAGCAGGGTGGCCCCGGGCGGCAGCGTCACGCCGGGCGGCATCGCGGCGAGCAGCGCGGGCGGCAGGATCATGAACGTGACGCCGTGCGCGCGGGCGTAGTCGGCCAGCGGGGCCCCGGCGACGCGGCGGTCGGCGGGGACGACGACGAGCGTGCCGCCGGAGAGCAGGCCCAGGCACAGGTCCCAGAACGCCACGTCGAAGGCGGGCGAGGCGAATTGGAGCACGCGGCTGTCGGGGCCCACGCCGAGGCGCTCGCTCTGGGTCGCCACCAGCTTGGCCACGCCCGCGTGGGTGAGGACCACGCCCTTGGGGCGGCCGGTGGAGCCGGAGGTGTAGATGACGTAGGCGGCGTCCAGCAGGCGGGGGCGGGCGTCGGGCGCGTGCTCCGGGAGCCCGGCCAGCTCGGCGGCGAACGCGGGGGAGTCCAGCAGCACGAGGCGGCCGTCGGCCCCGGCGCCAGGGGCCCGGTCCGCCGGAAGCCCCTCGGCCGCCTCGCCCGTGGTCACCAGGCAGGCCGGGCGCGCGTCGTCGAGCAGGTAGGCGACGCGCTCCGGCGGATAGTCGGTGTCCACGGGCAGGTAGGCGGCGCCGGTCTTCAGGACGGCGACCTGCGCGACGATCATCTCCGCCGAGCGCGGCACGGCCAGCGCGATGACCGCCCCGGGCCGGGCCCCGCGCGCGGCCAGGGCGTGGGCCAAACGGTTGGCCCGGGCGTCGAGTTCGGCGTAGCTGAGGCGGGTGTCCTCGAAGACGAGGGCGGTGGCCCCGGGCCGGGCGGCCACCTGGCGGGCGAACAGCTCGGGCCAGGTCAGGCGCGGCACCGCGTGCGCGGTGTCGTTCCACGCGGTCAGCACCTCGTGGCGTTCGCCCTCGGTCAGCAGATCGAGGTCCCCGACCGGGGTGTCCGGACGGCGGGTGGCGTCGGCCAGCAGGGTGGCCCAGTGGCCCAGGATGCGGTCGGCCGTCTCCGGCGTGAACAGGTCGGCGCGGTAGGTGAGTTCGGCCGTTCCCTCGCCCGTGATCGTCAGGGCCAGGTCCAGCGGCGTCTCCGAGGCTCCGGGCCCGAAGCCGGTGTTGGCGAACGCCCCCCCGCCGCGCGTCGGTTCGGGCGCGAGCGCGGCGCACAGCGCGGCGGGCCGCACCGGATGCTCAAGGGCCGCCCGGCGGGCCTCGGTCACGCGCCGGACCAGGGCGGCGAAGGGCTCGGCGCCGGAGACGGCCAGGCGCAGCGGGAGCCCGCCCACGGCGACGGTCACCTCGCCGGAGCGCTCGCCGCCGTAGCGGTACAGCAATGCCACCAGCGCGGTGAGGCGTTCGTCCTCACCGCCCGGACCGCCGCCCGGACCGCCGCCCGGACCGCCGGGCGGCAGCGGCCGGACCGCGAGGGCCGTTTCGCCGGGGCCCCCTCCGGGGTAGGGAAAGTCGGCCGGCAGCGTGGCCTCGCGAGGCGGGGGGCTGAGCAGCTCCCGCCAGTAGCCGAGGGATTCTTCGACGCGGGACTCATCCTGAGCGGCCACGGGCGGCTTGCCTCCTCAGACGTTCGACTGCCCGCTCCACCGGAGCAGGCCGCCCGTTATAGTAAAGTAAGCCTTACCTAACCAGAAGCCCCGGATTTCTTCTGTGACGCCCCCGACTCCGCTGTTCCCTGTGAGGTAAGGTTCGCCTAACTTTGGGGAGAGGCGAACGGGGAGACGAGCATGGGACGAGGCCGCACGCGCGCTGCCCGCGGGCTGCTGGTGCTGGCGCTCGCCGCCGCGCTGCTGACGCTGTGCCTGCTCTCGCTCGGCCTGGGCGCGCGGGACATCCCGCCCCTGGACGTGATCCGGACGCTGCTGGGCACCGCCCCCGACCGCCAGGTGGAGAACATCGTCTGGGAGGCCCGCGTCCCGCGCACCCTCCTGGCGCTGGCCACCGGCGCCGCCCTCGGCCTCTCCGGCGCGCTGATGCAGGCCCTCACCCGCAACCCGCTGGCCGACCCGGGCATCCTCGGTGTCAGCGCGGGCGCCGCGTTCGCCCTCGTCGTCGCGGCTGTCACCCTCGGGGTCGGCTCGGCGCAGGGCCGCATCCTGTTCGCCTTCGTGGGCGCGCTGGCCGCCAGCGTCGGCGTCTACCTGCTGGGCAACGCCGGGCGTTCCGGCCTCACACCAGTGAAGCTCGCGCTGGCCGGGGTCGCCATCACCGCGCTGCTGACCTCGCTCACCAGCGCGTTCGTGCTGACCCAGCCCGAGTCGCTGAACCGGTACCGCTTCTGGAGCGCCGGCTCGCTGGCCGAGCGGCAGGCCGCCGACCAGCTCCTGACCGTGCTGCCCTTCCTCGTCGCCGGGGCGGCGCTGGCCCTGGCCTGCACGCCCGCGCTCAACAGCCTCGCGCTGGGCGAGGACGTGGCCGCCGCGCTCGGGCGGCGCACCGGCCTGATCCGGCTCGCCGGGGTCGCCGCGGTGACGCTGCTGACGGGGGCCGCGGTCGCCCTCATCGGCCCGGTCGTCTTCCTCGGGCTGGTCGTGCCGCACCTGGCCCGGGTGTTCGCCGCGCGCGCCGGGATCGGGCCCGACCACCGCTGGCTGCTGCCCGTCTCGGCCGCGCTGGCGCCCTGCCTGCTGCTGGCCGCGGACGTGCTGGGGCGGGTCGTGGCCCGGCCGCTGGAGATCCAGGCGGGCGTGCTGGTGGCGTTCATCGGCGGCCCGTTCTTCATCGCGCTCGTGCGGCGCCGGCACTTCGCGGAGGTCTGAGCGTGACGGATCTGAGCGACTCCCGCGCGGGCGCGGCGACCGGCGCGGAGCAGGCGCGCGCGGACCGCACCGGTGCCGGCCGGGCCGCCGCCGGCGCGTCCGGCGCGTCCGGCGTCGAGAACACCCGGGACGGACCCCTCGCGGGCCCCGGCACCCCCGGCGGTGGCCCGGTCTCCCGGCGCCGGACGTTCCGCCTGCGCGTGCCGCCCGTCTCCGGCTACCTTCGGCCCCGCCAGCTCGCCGTCTGCGGCGTGCTCCTGGCCGCCGTCTTCGGCGTCTTCTGCTGGAGCCTGGCGGTGGGCGACTTCCCGCTGTCGCTGCCGGAGGTCCTCGGCGGCCTGGCCGGCACGGGCGATCCGGGAAACGCCCTGGTGGTGCGGGAGTTCCGGCTGCCGCGCGCCCTGACCGGCCTGCTGGTGGGCGTGGCCTTCGGGATGTCCGGGGCCATCTTCCAGACGATGACCCGCAACCCTCTGGCCAGCCCCGACATGATCGGCATCACCCAGGGCGCCGGGGCCGCCGTGGTCGGCGGCGTGGTCCTGGGCTGGGGCAGCGGCCTGGGCACCCAGACCCTCGGGCTGCTCGGCGCGACGGCCACCGCGCTGCTGATCTACGCGCTGTCCTGGAAGCGCGGCACCACCGGGTACCGGATCGTCCTGATCGGCATCGGCCTGGCGTGGATGTGCACCAGCTTCACCGACTACCTCACCGCCCGCGGCGGCATGCAGGAGGCCCAGGCCGCCATCGGCTGGCTGGTGGGCAACCTCAACGCCCGCAACTGGGACCACGTCACGCCCCTGGTCCGGGCCCTGGCCGTGCTGGTGCCCGCGGCGCTGCTGCTGGGCCGCTGGACGCGCAACCTCCAGCTCGGCGACGAGGTCGCCACCGCGCTGGGCACCCCGGTGCAACGCGTGCGGCTGGCGCTGCTGCTGACCGGCGTCGGCCTGGTCGCCTTCGGAACGGCCGCGGCGGGCCCCGTCGCGTTCGTGGCCCTGGCCGCCCCGCAGATCGCGCAGCGGCTGACCGGCGCGGCCTGGCCGCCGCTGATCGCCTCGGGCCTGACCGGCGGGCTGGTCGTCCTGCTCTCCGACCTGGCCGCCCGGGAGCTGATCCCCGGCACCGAGCTGCCGGTCGGCGTCGTCACCGGGGTGCTGGGCGCCCCGTTCCTGCTCTGGCTGCTCATCCGCGTGAACCGCGCGGGCTCGGGAGGCTGATCGTCCATGGATCACGTGCGTGGGCCCGAACTGCGGGCCGACGGGCTGCACTTGGGCTACGGTGACCGCACGGTGGCCGAGGGCCTGGACCTGGCCGTGCCGCCGGGCCGCGTCACCGCCATCGTCGGGGCCAACGCCTGCGGCAAGTCCACGCTGCTGCGCGCCCTGGCCCGGCTGCTGACGCCCCGCCAGGGCGCGGTCCGGCTCGACGGGCGCGCCCTGGCGGACTACCCCTCCCGCGAACTCGCCCAGCGGCTGGGCATCCTGCCGCAGAGCCCCGTCGCCCCCGAGGGCCTGAGCGTCATCGACCTGGTCAGCCGCGGGCGTTCGCCGCACCAGACCTGGTGGCGGCAGTGGTCGCGCGGCGACGAGGAGGCCGTCCACGCGGCGCTGGCCGCCACCGGGATGACCGAGCTGGCCGACCGGCCGGTGGACGAGCTCTCCGGCGGGCAGCGGCAGCGCGCGTGGATCGCCATGGCCGTGGCCCAGGGAACGCCCGTGCTGCTGCTGGACGAGCCGACCACCTACCTCGACCTGGCCCACCAGATCGAGGTGCTGGACCTGATCACCGACCTGAACCGCAACGAGGGCCGCACCGTCGTGATGGTGCTGCACGACCTCAACCAGGCCTGCCGGTACGCCGATCACCTCATCGCGATGAAGGAGGGCCGGGTCGTGGCGGAGGGGGCCCCGGCCGCGGTCATCACGCGGGAGACCGTGGCCGAGGTCTTCGGCCTGCGCTGCCGCATCGACCCCGACCCGGTCAGCGGGACCCCGATGGTCATCCCCCTCGGGCGCCACCACGCGCCGGCCCCGGCCGGGGCCGAGGTCCCCGCCTCCGCCTCGTCCTAGGGGCGGGGCCCGGCGGGCCTCAGGGGCGGGCGGTGAGGTAGCCGCCCATGGTGCGGAAGAACTCGCGGGCGGGCAGCTCCGTGCCGTCCTCCCGGCGCACCTTGCGCACCAGCAGGCCGTGGCCGCGCCCGCGCCGCGCGTCCGCGCCCGCGACGATCACCACGCCGTCGCCCTCGGGGATGAACACCCGCCCCGGCGTGCCGCCGTAGAGCCCCTCGGATATCCCGGCCTCGACGATGCGCACGCGCTCGCCCCGGTAGTGCGTGAAGGCGTTGGGGTAGGGGTCGGACTGCGCCCGTACCAGGCGCTCCAGGTCCTCGGCGGGCCAGCTCCAGTCGATCCGGCTGTCCTCCAGCGAGCGCTTGTGGAAGAACGAGGCCCGGGAGCGGTCCTGCGGCGTCCACCGCGCCCGGCCGGAGGCGATGAGGTCCAGGGAGTCGCGCACGATCGGGCCGATCAGGTCCACCGTGCGGTGGAAGAGGTCGGTGGCCGTGTCGCGCGGCCCCACGGGGACGGCGTGCTGGAGCAGGATGTCCCCGGCGTCCAGCGCGGCGTCCATCCGGTGCGCGGTGACGCCCACCTGGCGCTCGCCGTTGATCAGGGCCCAGATGATCGGGGAGAAGCCGGCGTAGGCCGGGAGCAGCGAGTCGTGGATGTTGAGCGTCCCGTGCGGGGGGAGGCCGAAGATCTCCGGCGGCAGCCAGGTGCGCCAGTTGTTCGCCACGATGATCTCGGGGGCCGCGTCCCGCAGAGCGGTCAGCAGCTCCTCGTCGTCGGGGCGCCGGCGCAGCAGCACCGGAACGCCGTGCTTCCCGGCCAGTTCGGCGACCGAGTCGTCCCAGATCTTCTCGTAGGCGTGGTCGCTCGCGGGGTGTGTGACCACGAGCGCCACCTCGTGACCCGCGTCGAACAGCGCCTGGAGGGTGCGGTGCCCCCAGGTCTGGTAGCCGAACATGGCGACCCTCATGCCGCGCGTTCCCTTCTGCCGGACTTCTTCGGGCTCTTCGGACCCTCGCGGTCTTCCGAGTCTCCCGGACTCCCTTGCGAGGTTAGGCAAACCTTACCTAACATGTCCCGGGCTGAGGAGGCGATGCCGCGGTGAAGACGCTGCCGAGTGGTTCGGATGCGATCTACGACATAGTGGGCGTGGGGTTCGGGCCGTCAAATCTGGCGCTGGCGGTGGCGATCGAGGAGTACAACGCCTCGCTGCCGCTCGACCGGCTGGACCGGCGCCTGAAGGCCGGATTCCTGGAGGCCCAGCCGCGCTTTGGCTGGCACCGGGGCATGCTCATCGAGGACGCCACCATGCAGGTGTCGTTCCTCAAGGACCTGGTGACCCTGCGGAACCCCACGAGCGACTTCTCCTTCGTGAGCTACCTGCACGAGCAGGGGCGGCTGGTCGACTTCCTGAACCAGAAGACGTTCTTCCCGCTGCGGGTGGAGTTCCACGCGTACTTCGAGTGGGCGGCCTCGCGGGTGGACCACCTCGTGGAGTACGGCGCGGAGGTGCTGGCCGTGGAGCCGGTCACCGACGAGCGGGGCGAGGTCCGCTGGCTGGAGGTGACCAGCCGCGACCCCGCCGGGGGCGGCACCGTGGTGCGCCGCACGCGGAACCTCTGCGTGGCCACCGGCCTGGAGCCGCACCTGCCGCCGGGTACCGCCCTGTCCGAACGCGTGTGGCACACCAGCCAGTTGCTCGACCGGGCGGCGAACGTCCCCGGCGGGCCTGGCGCGGTGCGGCGGGCCGTGGTGCTGGGCGCCGGGCAGTCCGCGGCGGAGGCCGTCGACTACCTGCACCGCACCTTCCCCCAGGCCGAGGTGTGCTCGGTCTTCGCCAAGTACGGCTACACCCCGGCCGACGACAGCCCGCTGGCCAACCGGATCTTCGACCCGGAGGCCGTGGACGTCTACCACGGCTCCCCGCAGAACGTGAAGCGCTCCCTGGACGACTACCACCGCTCCACCAACTACTCCGTGGTGGACATGGACCTGATCGAGTCCCTGTCCGCGACGCTCTACCGCGAGAAGGTCACCGGCCGGCGCCGCCTGCGGATGATGAACGTCTCGCGCATCCGCGAGGTCCAGGACGGCCCCGAGGGCCTGTCGCTGACGGTCGAGTACCTGCCCACGGGCGAACGCCAGGTGCTGGAGGCCGACGTGCTGGTGCACGGCACGGGGTACCGGCCGCGGGACCTCGCCGCCCTGCTCGGGGACCTCTCCAAGCTCTGCGAGCGGGACGACGAGGACGCCGTCCGCGTCGGCCGCGACCACCGGGTGGCCACGGCCGAGCGGCTGACCGCCGGGATCTACCTCCAGGGCGCCACCGAGCACACCCACGGCATCACCTCCACCCTGCTGTCCACGGCGGCCGTGCGGGCCGGGGAGATCCTGGACTCCCTCCTCGCCCGCTCCTCGGCGGCCGTCAGCGGCGTGGGCTGAGCAGTCCCGCGCCGTCCAGCACGGCCGCGCAGGCGGGCCGGGCGCGGCAGTCCGCGCGCGGGGCGAGCGGCGAGAGCCGGGTGGAGCCCGCGAACTCCACCTGCTCGCCGTCCCCTTCCCACCAGTAGGCGCTCTCGTCGTCCAGGAACGTCCCCTCGAACCGGATCCCGCGCGGCGCGACCCCGCCCACGCTCGCCTGGTTGGCGAACAGGACGTTGTCCCGGTACGTCACCATGTCCCCGCCGTCGTCCGGGTACAGGGCGTAGGGCGGGTACTCGGCGGCGGTGGCGGCCGGGCCGTCCGCGTGGTGCACGACGTTGCGCTCGACCAGCGCGCCCTCCTCGAACGACGGGCCCTGCGGGCCGTTTCCGTAGATTCCCCCGCCGTCGATGAGCACGGAGTTGGTGTGGTGCACCAGGTTGTCCGTGATCCGCAGGCCGCCGGTGGTCGTGCCGTCCCCGGCGACGTTCAGGTGCGCGATGCCCGAGTAGGGGATGTGGGCCACCTCGTTGTGCGCGATCAGCGAGTCGTGCGTCTGGTTCAGCAGGATGCCCCACGAGCCCCGGTAGTCGCGGCCGGCGTGGTGCACCCAGTTGTCCACCACTTCGATGCCGCGCGGCGCCGCCGCCGGGTCCTCGTCCGCGCTCTGCACGTGGAAGCCGCCGCCGGAGACGTCCTCCACGGTGTTCGCGCGTATCTCGATGTCCCGGGTGCGGCCGGCCAGTTCGAGAGCCGAGGCCCCGAGCCGCGTGAAGCGGTTCCCCTCGAAGGAGAGGTCGCGCGCGCCGGAGAACGACAGCGCCGCCGGCATCGTCGCCGCCTCCTGCGCCGTGGGGTCCTCGCCCGTGTAGTACCAGGTGCCGATGATGTGCGGGAAGCCGTCCGGGCCGCTGGGCGCCGTCCAGCCCGCCTCGGTGAACTCAAGGCCCCGCAGCGCCAGGTCGTGCAGCGGCTCCCCGGCCGTTCCCCGCCCGGTGACCAGCCGCTCCAGCACCGGCGCCACCACGCCGCCGCGCGGGCGGCCGTTGAGATAGAGCACGTGCCGCCCAGGCTCGGAGCGGTCCAGATACCAGCTCCCGGGGCGCTCCGGCAGGAAGGAGGGGTCGTTCTCCACGGCGGTCGGCGGTATCAGGCCCTGGCCGTTGTCCGCGCCGTACAGCTCCGCGTAGATGTCCCGGGCCCGGCGGTGGCAGGGCTGGTCCATCACGACCTCGGTCCCCGTGGCGTCGCCCCGGACGGAGGCCACGCCGCAGCGGCCCTCGGAGTAGGAGTCGGCGAAGGTGTGGACCAGCTCCACGTCGCCCGGCCGCTCCCACTCCTGCGGCGCGGTGGACTCGGTGACGAACCCGGCCTCGGTCGGGTGCAGCTCGGGGACCTCCCGCGCGGCGGCGCGGGGCGCGCGCCGGCCGTCGACGTAGAGCTGGCGGGTGTCGAGGTCCCCGACCTCCGCGCGCCACAGCCCGCCCCCGGCCGGCTCCCAGCCGGTGACCTCCCGGCCGCCGCTGAGCGTGACCCGCTCCTGGCGCGGCGTCCCGAACCCGTACGCCTGATACACCACCCGGTGGCCGCCCGCGCCCGAGTCCCCGGCCGTCCCGTCGAAGTCCAGCGGCCGGTCCAGCCGGTACGTCCCGCCGCGCAGGTGCACGATCACCTCGCCCCGGGCGCTCGCCCCCTCGTCCCCTCCCTCCCCTCCGTCGGCCAGGGCGCGGACGGCCTGCTGCGCGCGGGCCGGGGTCGCGAAGGGGCGTCCCTCGGTCCCGGGCCAGGCGTCGTCCCCCCAGGGCGCGACGTAGAGCTGCGCGGCCGGCGCCCCGGCCCGGTCGGGCACCTCCCCGGCCACGGCCGGTACGGCCGCCAGCAGCGGCAGCGCGAGCAGCGCGGCACCCATGGTGCGCGGCCTCCACGGCATGATGCGTATCCCCTTCGTGTGGCGAATCGCGGTGCTGCTCGGGGCGACTCGCGGTGACGTTCGGTGACCGGTCACCAGGGACGTTACGCAACGCGTCCGGGTCGGCACATCCGGCGTACGGTGCAGCGTTGACCACCTACTTCCGTCGGATGCCGCACGCCCCGGGGATTACTCGGGGCGCGGGCGCACCAGCCGAAGGTCGTACGCCAGCACCACCGCCTGCACCCGGTCGCGCAGGCCGAGCTTGCGCAGGACGCCGGAGACGTGCGCCTTCACCGTGGCCTCGGTCAGCCCGAGGCGGGCGCCGATCTCGGCGTTGGACAGGGCGTGTGCGACCAGCCGCAGCACCTCGAACTCCCGCGGGCTGAGCGCGTCCAGCCCCGCCGGGCGCCCCTCCCGCGCGGCGGGCAGCGCCGGCGCGAAGCGCTCCAGCAGCCGCCGCGTCACCGAGGGTGCCAGCAGCGCGTCCCCGCCCGCGACCACCCCGATCGCCTCGACCAGGTCGGCGGGCCGCACGTCCTTCAGCAGGAAGCCGCAGGCCCCCGCCCGCAGCGCCGCGTGCACGGCCTCGTCCACGTCGTAGGTCGTCAGCACCACGATCCGGGCCGGGCTGCCGGAGGACACGATCCGCCGGATGGCCTCGATGCCGTCCACGTGCGGCATCCGCACGTCCATCAGCACGACATCGGGCTTCAGGGTCGCGGTCAGCACCGCGGCCTCCTCGCCGTCCCCGGCCTCGCCGACCACCTCAAGTCCGGGGCGGGAGTCGATGATCATGCGGAAACCGGTCCTGACCAGGGCCTGGTCGTCGGCGAGGAGGACGCGCACGGGCGGCGCCCCCTCGGGCCGGGAGGGCCGGCCGGGCTGGTCGCTCATGCCGCACAGCGTAGGGCCGGGCGGGCGCGTCGGGCGGCCCCACCCCACGGGCGCCGGCCGGTTCCTCCACGGGAGTCAGAAAAACTTCGCCGGGGATGTCGAGAAGCCGCGGGCGGCTCCGTCCCCGCAGTGAACGTGACCAGAATGGGTCGCGTCGGCACAGAGGAGAGACACCATGGCCAAGTACCTGCTCCTGAAGCACTACCGCGGCGCCCCCGACCCGGTCAACAACGTCCCCATGGACCGGTGGACGCCCGAGGAGATCTCCGCCCACATCCGTTACATGGAGGAGTTCGCGGACCGGCTGCGGGAGACCGGCGAGTTCGTCGACGGCCAGGCGCTCGCCCCCGAGGGCATGTGGGTCCAGTACGACGGCGAGGGCCGCCCGCCGGTCACCGACGGGCCGTTCCCCGAAACCAAGGACCTCATCGCCGGCTGGATGGTGATCGACGTGGACAGCCAGGAGCGCGCCGTCGAGCTGGCCGGGGAGCTGTCCGCCGCCCCCGGCGCGGGCGGGAAGCCGATCCACGAGTGGCTGGAGCTGCGCCCGTTCTACGGCACGGCGCCCACCATCACGGAGTGACCGCGGCGGTGAACCACCCCCTGCCCCCGGCGGCGGACGAGGCCCTGCTGCGGAGCCTGACGCCGACCGTGCTCGCGATCCTCGTCCGCCGCGGAGCCGACTTCGCGGCGGCCGAGGACGCCGTGCAGGACGCCCTGGTCGAGGCGGTCCGCACCTGGCCCGAGGACCCCCCGCGCGACCCGAAGGGCTGGCTGGTCACCGTCGCCTGGCGCCGGTTCCTCGACGCCACCCGCGCGGAGGCCGCCCGCCGCCGGCGCGAGGACGCCGTCGACCGGGAGCCGCCGCCGGGGCCCGCGCCCACCGCGGACGACACGCTCCAGCTCTACTTCCTGTGCGCCCACCCGTCGTTGTCCGCCTCCTCCGCGGTCGCGCTCACCCTGCGCGCCGTGGGCGGGTTGACGACGCGTCAGATCGCCGCGGCCTACCTGGTACCCGAGGCGACGATGGCCCAGCGCATCAGCCGCGCCAAGCGGACGGTCTCCCGGGTGCGCCTCGACCGGCCGGGCGACGTGGGCACCGTGCTGCGCGTCCTCTACCTGGTGTTCAACGAGGGCTACTCCGGCGATGTCGACCTGGCGGTGGAGGCCATCCGGCTCGCCCGGCAGCTCGCCGCCGCCATCGAACACCCCGAGGTCGCCGGGCTGTTGGCCCTCATGCTGCTCCACCACGCCCGGCGCGCGGCCCGCACCGCCGCCGACGGCAGCCTGGTCCCGCTGGCCGAGCAGGACCGCGGCCGGTGGGACACGGCCGCGATCGCCGAGGGCGTGCACATCCTCCAGACGGCGCTGGCCCGCGACCGGCTGGGCGAGTTCCAGGCCCAGGCCGCCATCGCCGCCCTGCACGCGGACGCGCCCCGCGCGGAGGAGACCGACTGGGTGCAGATCGTGGAGTGGTACGACGAGCTGCTGCGCTTCAACGACAGCCCCGTCGTCCGCCTCAACCGGGCGGTCGCGGTGGGCGAGGCGGACGGACCGCGGGCCGGCCTCGCGGCCCTGGCGGAGCTGGACGCCACGCTCCCGCGCCACGCCGCCGCGGTCGCCTACCTCCACGAACGCGCGGGCGACGCGGCGACGGCCGCCCGCCTGTACGCCGAGGCGGCCCAGAAGGCCCCCAACCTCGCGGAGCACACCCACCTCACCCGGCAGGCGGCGCGGCTCAACGCGGCGCTGCGGGACTGACGTTGCGGCCCGGCTCGACGCCCCGCGTCCGCGTGGCCTAACGCCCCGCCTCCGCCCGGTCGTTGAGCGGCAGCACCGCCCGCACGCGGAAGCCGTCGCCCGTCGGCCCCGCCGCGAGCGTTCCGCCGAGCATCGCCGCCCGCTCCCGCATCCCCGCGAGTCCGGCGCCGGACCCCGTCGTCCGGCCCGCCCTGGCCGGGGCGCCCGGGCGGCCGTTGTCCCGCACCTCGATCTCCACGGCCGCCTCCGTGGCGCACACCCGCACCTCCACGCGGGTGGCCCCGGCGGCGTGCCGCAGGGCGTTCGTCAGCGCCTCCTGCGCGATGCGGAACGCCGACAGCTCGACCCCGGCGGGCAGCGGCCCGGGAACGTCCGTGCTCAGCGTCACCTCAAGCCCGGCGGTCCGCAGGGGCGTTACCAGCTCGGGCAGCCGGTCGAGGCCCGGCTGCGGGTGCCGTTCCCCCTCGCCGGAGGCCAGCAGGCGGCGCAGCTCGCCCAGCGTCTCGCGCCCCGCCGTCTCGATCGCGGCCAGCGACTCCCGCGCCTGGTCCGGCCGTTGGTCGAACACGTCCCCCGCCGCGGCGGCCTGGACCACCATCACCGAGACGCTGTGCGCGATCACGTCGTGCAACTCCCGTTGGATTCGGTCCCGTTCCTCCGCGATGGCCCGACGGGCGGCCTGCTCCACGGCGTTGCGCCGACTGCGCGCCGCGTCGCCCAGCGCCCAGGCGATCACCGGCACGGTCATCGCGAAGTGCGCGTCCACGGCCGGGCCGGTCAGGTAGTTGAGCGCGGTCAACGCCAGCAGCGCGGCGAGCGCGGGCAGCGAGACGCGCGGGGGCCGCAGCGCCGCCAGGGCCCCGATCGCGAACAGCCCGGCGTAGGGGAACACCCCTTCCGGCGCGACGAGATGGATCACGGCTCCGCCGACGAGCGTCACGCCGAACACCGCCACGGGCCGCGCCCGCCGCCACCGCAGCGCCGCCCCCTGGACAACGGCCGCGGCGACGCCCGCCAGTGCGGGAGCCGCGCCGTCCCCCTCCGTGCCGTCGAGGACGACGGCGCACAGGTACAGGCCGACCAGCGGCGGCAGCACGAGGTCCCAGACGCGACGGCTCAGCGACATGCGGAAATTATCGGGGTCCGCCCCCCGCCCCCTGTCTTGCCGCACCGGAAAACCGTCTCTTTCCATCCCGGAAACTTGCGGCTACTCTTTCCGTCATGGAAACCAGCAGCGCACCTCTGACCCCCGACCAGGCCCGGGCCGCCCTCGCCGACGCCGAGCGGGTCCGCGCCTCCACGGCGGCCCTCTCCGCCACCCCGTGGCCGGCCTGGTTCGCCACCGCCATCGCGCTCTACCTCGCCGCGCTCCCCATCGCCTACGCGGGCTTCGTCGCCGACCGCGACTGGCTTCTGCCCCGCCCGGCCTGGCTGGCGCTCACGGCGGCGCTGATCGTGACGTTCCTGGCCCTCTTCGCCGCCGCGGCGAACCGGTGGCGCGCCGCCACGGGCGTCGCCCTGCGCCTCGACGTCCTCCCCAAGCGGGCGACCGTCCCCCTCTTCGTCGCCCTGCCCGTCCTCCTGGTGGGCTCGGCCTACGCCTTCCGCGCCACCGGCTCCCCGGCCTGGCCCCTCGCCGCCTCCGTCCTCGGCGCTGCCGTCTCCCTCGCCTTCCACCGCGCCTTCATCCGCCTGCACCGGCGGAACGCTTCGTGAGCGCCGACTCCCCGGACCCCCTGTCCGGTTTCGACGCCACGATCCACGCCCCGAACCGACTGCGCGTCTGCGCCCTCCTCGACACGGCGGGTGAGGCCGAATTCGCCCGCGTCCAGAGCCACTTGGGCGTCTCTGCTTCCGTCCTGAGCAAACACGTCACCGTCCTGATGGACGCCGGCTACGTCGCCCAGCGCAAGGCCACCCGCGACACCCGCCAACGCGTCTGGCTCCACCTCACCCCCGAGGGCCGCACCGCCTACCACCGCCACCTCGCGGCCCTCCACGCGATCGTGGGCCCCCCGCCCGCCCCGGCCCCTTAGCCCTGCTCCGCCCGTGCCTCGTCCCACAACGTCTCCACGTGCGCTGCGAACCGGTCGAACATCCCGTCGTCCTGGAGCCGCCGCAGGTGCAGCAACGGCGAGTCGTGGCCCACGAGATACGCCAGGTGCGGCGTCACCAGCATCTGGTCGTCGAAGCGGAACACCGACAGCGCGACGTGCTGCTCGGCCTGGCTGCGCCGCGCCTCGATCCCCTCCACCCCGGCCAGCCGCTCCAGGTGCTCCAAGGTGATCCGAATCCGCGTCGACACGGTCAACGCCGTCCGCTCCACGGCCTCCCGCCGCCGCGTCACCTCCGACTCGGGATCCCCCAACAGAAACCGCACCCGCACCCCGGCCCGCGCCTTCTTCCGCAGCACGACCGCCAGGTTCGGCTGGTCCAGCCACAGGAAGTAGTTCGTATACCCCGCGAACGTGAGCTGCTCCCGGGCCCCCGTGATCAACCCCCGCCACACCGACCCGGGACAGGCCGACCGGTACGGATACACGGCCACGACCTCCCGATCAGGCCCGGTCTTGAGCACGGCCTTGGCGGCCGACCCCCACCTCATCGCCACCTCCGCCGGTACCGGCCTACGGCGTGACCGTCGCCAGGGCCGCCACTCCGGCGTCCCACGAGAAGGTCTCCAACGTCCCCTTCCGCGCCGGGTGGGGCACGAATCCCCCCTCCCCGAGCAGGACGGCGACCCCGCTCGCCCGGAGGGTGGCAACGCTGCGGGCGAAGGCCGGGTGCGCCGCCTGCGCCTGATTCAGGTAGGGAAGAGCCACCAGCGGCACGCCGAGACCGATGGCCTCGGTGATCAGGCCCAGCGCCAGCGTGTCGGAGATGCCCTGCGCCCACTTGTTGATCGTGTTCGAGGTGGCCGGGGCGACGAGGATCGCGTCCGGCGCAGGCAGCACGTCCGGCTCGCCCGGGCGCTTGTACGCGCTGCGCACGGGATGCCCCGTGATCTCCGCGAGCCGCGGCAGGTCGTTCTCCAGCCACCGGGCCGCGCTCGGCGTCAGCACCAGGCACACATCCCATCCGGCCGCTTGGGCCGTGGCGATCCCCGTGTGCACCTCCTGGCTCGGCGGCGCGGCGCAGGCGACCAGATAGAGAACGCGCGAGGACGTCATGCGGGGAGTCCACACCGCGCGGCCAGTCCGCGCAACCGCCCCTCGGCAGAACCCGCGCCCAGCAAGGTCAATTCCTCGACCAGCTTGCGGGATTTGGCCCGACAGCGCACCTCCTCCGCAGCCTCCTCCTCCGCCTCCAGCAACGCGGACACCGCCTCCGGACGTCGTCCGGACTGAAGAAGCCCGCGGGCCGCATCGACGCGGTGCAGGGCCCGGCGTTCCCTGGGCAGGGCATCGAGTGCCGAACGGCCGATCCGCTCCGCCTCCGCCACCGCGGCGCGCCCCTCGTGGAGGCGAACCATCGCGGAGACCCGGTGGATGCGCACGTTGGTCGGGCCGAAGGCGGTCCACAGGGCGTTGCGGTCTCCGCCGAGGCGTTGCGCCACGCTCTCGGCCTCGTGGAGAAGGCCGGGAACCGCGCGGTGATCCTCTCGGTGCGCGGCGGCCATCGTCGCCTTGAGATAGAGCATGCCCAGGACGCTGAGCCCTTCTTCGCCGCGTGCGCGGAGATCGCCCTCCAAGTCCGCGGCCGTGTCCGTGGCCAGGGCCACGGCCTCCTGGCCCCTTCCGCGATGGAACAGCGCATCGCTCAGGTGGCGCGCCGCTCCGGCGCGCGCGACGGGATCGCCCGAGCGTTCCGCTGCCACGACGGCTCGGTCGGAGGCATGCCAGGCGAGGTCGCCGTCTTCGAACTTGGTCGCTGCCGCGGCGGCGAGTTGGTAGGTCAGCGCGAGTAGGACGAAGGCTTCGTCCCGGGCCGCGCCGGTGGAGTGGGCGGCGGCCTGGTTGGCCCCCACCAGTAGGGGAGGCAGCACCCTTCCCAGCGGCGAGTAGTTGGACGCCTGGAAGGCCGTCCAGCCGTAGGCAATGTTCCGGCGGAGGGTCGCAAGTTCGGGCGGACCTGCGCTCGCGCAGGAGCCCGTCAGTATGTCGTGCCGGTACAAGGTGGCGCGGATCTCGGCCAGTTCGGCGGCGTCGACGCATGGGCGGTCCGAGCGCATGGCCTCGTCGGACAGCAGCGTCTCCAGCCTCACCTTCAGGACCTGCGCCGCCTGCTCCAGCACCGACAACCGCGGGTCGGCCTGCCGGTGGCCGCCCTCAATGTCCTGCACCCACCGCCGTGATCTGCCCATCAACGTCCCGAAGTCGGCCTGCGTGAGCCGTCGCCGTCCCCGCCAATAGGCGATCCGTCGTCCGATCCCTTGGGTATCCATGCGTCCTCCAGCGAGGTCCGCCCCGGATGCACGCGCTCCGCGTGCTCACCGGCTGTCGTGGCGAGCTTACTGTCCGCGGAGAGCAGTTCAGCGAACCCGACTGGAGAATGCCCATGTTGAGCCCCGGGGCCCGCCGTGCGCAGGCCGGAACCTCATGGATGCCCTCTGCCGGGCAGGGCATCCGCCTTGTGCCCTGCGGCAGATGGTTCCACGCGGTGCGCGTGGCCACGCCGGACGGCCTGTGTGCCCTCCGCCTGCTCGGGAACGCCGCGGGGCCGGTGATCGAGGATCAGGCCAAGGGCACCCTGTGCTGGCTGGTGGCCGTGGGCGCCGCGGACACCTGGCGACTCGCGGGCGTCCGCATCCTCGTCCGCGGCGACCAGCTCGCCGTGCCGCCGGCCGCCTGGACTCAGGGGCCGGCGACCCGCTGGCGGGTCCCGCCGCGTGGCACCTGCCTCTCCGAGCCCAGGCCGCTCCACGACGCCCTGGCCGTGGCCACCTCGGAACGTCCGCGGCCCATCGAGTGCTTCCGCTCGCCGGAGTGCCACATGGACCACCACCTCGTCTGCACGAAGGCGGAGGCGCCCCCGTCGCCGCCGGACATCCCGGTGATCTACCAGGCG
This sequence comes from Streptomyces boetiae, assembly GCF_031845405.1. Taxonomy (NCBI): domain Bacteria; kingdom Bacillati; phylum Actinomycetota; class Actinomycetes; order Kitasatosporales; family Streptomycetaceae; genus Streptomyces; species Streptomyces boetiae. The sequence goes on along the minus strand of NZ_JAVREN010000021.1, from coordinate 32,154 downwards.
TGCGACTGCTGGTGCCACGACTATCGGCGCCGGTGGCGCCGTCGCCAGGAGGAGGCCCGATGACCACGGCCGGCGTCCACGTCCACGTCCCCGTCACGGTCGACGCGACGACGATCCGCCTGGGCGATCAACTGCTCGTGGGAGGACAGTCCCTCACGGTGACGGACCTCGTCGCCTTGCCCCAGGGTGCCAAGCGCGTGCGTTTCGCCTCGGGGGAGACGCTGACGCTTCAGCGGACGAGCGTGTTCTATGCCACGCGCCGACACGTCCCGGGAGCCGATTGACGTGTCAGGCGGAGAAGAAGCCGGGTACCTCCCCATCCGGGGTGCCGATCAGCAGAGCGCGGTCCAGGAAGGTGTTGTTCAGCTCGCAACTCGTCTCCGGGAAGAGGACGCAGGCGTGGCACGCCGCCAGGTTGAGGCTGTCGACGCCGCTCGCATCGGCCTCCATGCACAGGGGGTCGGCGGAGCACCAGGAGACGCGGGCCAGTGCCGAGCGGAGGGACGCGGCCAGGGCGGCGGGCTCCCCCTGAGCGACGATGCCGCCGAGGCTGCCGGCCGAGTCGCTGGTCGCGGTGTAGAGGAGCACGCCCGCCATGTCGTCGTCGACGTACAGACGCTCCCGAAGAGCCGAGGCCGGGTAGCCGCAGTCCAGGCTCCACTCGGTGATGAGGGCGTGGGCGAAGGTGTGCAGGAGCAGGAGCCGGCTGGTCACGGGCGACGGCGCAACGGTCAGCGGGTCCTCGGCCCGGCTGCGGAGGGCTCGCTCGTGGTTGTGCCGCACCGCCTCGGCCCGCGCGTGCGGCGAGCTGGGCCCCCGCCGGGATTCCCAGCGGCCGAGTCGCTCGGGGTCGAGGGTGAGGAAGACGCCCTCGCCGATGACCTCGATGGCCGGGAGCCAGTCGACGTCCGGGCCGAGGGCGAGCCGCGCCCGACGGCGGCGACCGGCCTCCGAGTCGGCCGGCGGCTCGATCCGCGTGAAGCCGCGCAGCGCTCGCACCTCCCGAAGCCGCTTGACGAGCATGGTCCGCTCGATGCCAGGGACGGACACCTTCTCGGTGCTCGCGGGAGGGACGCACACGAAGTGCTCGTTCTCCGGCAGCTCCGGCGTCTCGGCGCACAGCTGCCGGTATTCCTCGCGCCGCAGCCTGCTTCCGGGGGCGAAGGCGTCGATGTCGTCGGGGTCCCGCTCGGCATCGGCGGCGACGCCCTCCAACGTGCGTACGGCCTCGATGACTTCCTCGGCGCTGTAGCGTCCCGGGGCCAGCCAGCCCTCGTCGTGGGCGAACTCCCGGATGCGCGCGTCCGTCTTGCCGAGCAAGTGCCGGCGCTGCCGTTCCACGAGCTGCGTCAGCCGCCGGTGCCACGGCGGAATCGACAACGCCGAGGCCACGGCCGGGAACCACGCCGCGGAGGAACCACGTTGCAGCACCCGCAGGGGCCGGTCGCAGCCGTCCTCTCGGCCGTCGCGCCCCAGCCAGGGCCGGAGGCCGAGGCAGCCGATCCGGAGGGAGGCCATCGCGTCGCGACCGAAGGCGCCCTCCAGCGACCCGCTCTCCCCGCAGTCGCAGGCGACGACGATCCCCTGGAGACTCGCCGTGCGGCCCTCGCTGCGAAGGGAAAGCCGGGCCCGTCGCCGGTCGCAGGAGTGCTGCGCCCGACGCTCCTCGTCACGGCGGCGGTGAAGCCAGTCCCAATAGGGGAACTCGGCCAGGTGGCCGCCGTCGCAGGCCACGACGAAGCGGGAGGGCGTCAGCTTGGAACCGCAGTCGCCGCAGGAGTTGTCGTTGCGGCCGTTGCCGAAGTCGCGGAGACGCCTCAAAGCTTCGCAGCTCGGGCAGGAGTAGGTCTCCGGGAAGCGGCGCACCTTGACGCCGCGGCCGGAGTCCGCCTCACCGGCCGGCGGGAGGCAGAAGTGGTCCACGCCCAGCGGCCCTTCGAGGCGCGGCTCGTGCAGCGTGTCCGCCTCCGAGACGTCCCAGGAGTCCAGGCCGCTGACGATGAACGACTGGTCGCCGATTGCGATCATCGCGCCGACGCCGTAGGTCGTGATCTGCTGGGCCCGACGCACGGAGCCCAGGGCCTTGCGGCCGGCGCTTTCGCGCCGGGGCGCGGTGGCGGTGGTGTTGGTGCCCGCGGGGAATCGACGTGCCATCTCTCAGTACTCCAGGAACAGGGGGGATTCGACGTCGACATCGCGAAGGCTCCACAGGGTGGCCCTCGCCTCCTCGAGGTCGTGATCGGCATGGGTGCGGAGCAGGGCGGTGTCCGCATGGCGCTCCCGGCGCGGACCGGGGGTCCAGGGCGCCTCGTACAGCAGGCGATCGTTGTCGTCGGCGAGGAGAATCCAGCGGTCGATGAAGGCGCCCAACTCCGCGTCCGTCGCGTCCGCCTCCTCCTCCGCCACCGCGCGGACCCGCGCCACCAGCCGCCGGCGCAGGTCCTGCAGCTCGGGTGCGAAATTTCTGACCTCGGCCGCCGCGACGTTGGGCCGGGCGGCCGGCAACAGCAGCCGGGCCAGGCCGACGAAGACGGCGTGCAGGGCACGGTCCCGTGCGCGCGCCGAGTAGGGAGTGACGCTGGTCGACTCGACCTGCTTGTAGAGCGCCGAGTGGTACGTCACGAAGTCCTCGTAGTGGGAAAGGTCCCGCGACCGGGCGCCGTTGAAGAGAGTGACGACCAACCCGGGGTGGCTGCGTCCGACGCGGCTGGTGGCCTGGATGTACTCCGCCGTGGTCTGCGGCTGCCCCAGGACGGCCATCAGGCCGAGGCGGTCGATGTCGACGCCGACGGAGATCATGTTGGTCGCGAGCACGACGTCGGCCGCCGCCCCGGAGGCCAGGTCCCGGGCCAACGCGCGCAGGCGGGCGGGGATCTCGCTGGAAGGAACGCGGCTGGTCAGCTCCGTGGGGACGACCTGCCTGGCGTCGTCCTCGAAGCCGTCGCGGACGGCCAGCGTCTTGAGCCGTTCGTTGACGTCGGCGTGGACCTGCAACTCGGCCGCGGCGAGCAGGCGCAGGCTGTTGAAGTACCCCACCAGGGTCCAGTAGGCGTCGCGCACATCCTGGCCGGCGTCGATCGCCCGCGCGTGGTGCAGCAGGGAGGCGTAGGCACGGATCAGCAGGGTGGCCTGGGAGATGCCCGGAGCGAGCAGGCCGACGTACTGGCGCGAGGCCTTCCGGTCGGCGGGCGCCTGCACGGCGAACCACGAGTCGCGGGCGTCCAGGGCCGCGGGCGGGAACTGGGCCACCTCGCGATGGAAGAGGACGTTGCCCTGCTGCCTGGCGCGGCGGATGGTGGCGGTGGAGGCGATGACCTTCGGACGGTCGGCCGCGATGTCCACCGCACCCTCGTACAGACCGGCGAGCGTGCCCAGGGGTCCGGAGATGAGGTGCAGCTCGTCCTGGACGATCAGCTCGGGCGGCGGGGTGCCGTGCACCCCGGTGTCCCGGTTGAACAGCGCGGCGACATCCTCCCGCCAGGCCACGCGGGCGAACTTGTCGGCGGTGGCGATGACGAGCGTGGGGCGGACCCGGTACAGCTCCGAGTCCACGACGTGGACGGGCAGGCCGCCGTGGTAGGCGCAGCTCGCGTCCGGGCAGGTGATGGACATCCGGCCCTGGTTAATGTCCACCGCGTAGTCCTGCCGGGTCCGCAGGGCCGTGCCGCACCAGGGGCACTGGCCGAGCTGCACGGGGTTGCGCTTCTGGAGGGTGGCGCCGGCCTTGAGTTCTCGCAGGGACTCGGCCGCCTCCTTGAGGGTGTTGGGCGTGGCCGCGCTGCCGACCCACATGCCGATGGACATCGGCTCGTTCCCGTAGCGCTCGGGGTCCTCGGCACGGATGCGGTCCATGGCGCAGATCAGGCGGGCGGCGCGCTCGAACTGCTGGAGGGTGAGCAGGCGGAGGGTGTACCGCATCAGGACGGTCACGCCCGCCCCGGCCCGGCCGTGCAGCAACCGGCGGTGGAAGGCGGTGAAGGCGATCAGGCCGAGGTAGGCCTCCGTCTTGCCACCGCCGGTCGGGAACCACAGCAGGTCCACCACGCCGCGGTCCTCGTGGTCCGGGTCGACGATGCCGTTGAGGCACAGGAGCAGGAACCCGATCTGGAACGGCCGCCACGTGCCCTGGGGCGTCGGCTCGCCCGGGCGGCCGTCGGCGATCCACCGGCCGCGGCCGTGTTGCAGGGCCATCGCCTGGTTCGCCCTGCGAAAGGCCTCCAGGACTCGCGGGTCGTCCTCCAGAAGCCGGATGCCGGCCGCCATGCGTCGGCGGGCGGCGTTGCAGTGGTCCAACTGCTCACGAGCCAGCCGCAGGTACTCGGTGTCGCCGTACGGCCCGCCGCGCAGCGCCGCGAGGTCGGCGCCCCGGGCCTCGATCCAGCGACCGTAGGCGTCCACCAGGTCGCGCAGCGAAGCCGTGACCGCCGCGGTCGTCCCGGTGCCCAGGTGCTGCATGCCGAGGCGGCTCACGTCGATCTCGGGGTTGGAGTCAGTGAGCAGCACCTCGTAGGCGGGAACGAACTCCGTCCACACGGCGGACACTGCCACCGGTTCGGCCGGAGCGTACGCCTCGCCGGGGAGGGGCGGCTGCCAATCCCAGTCGGCCGCGCAGCCGTGCCCGGTGGCGAAGGAGGGTGCGTGGCGGTGCAGAAGCTGGTTCAGCCGGACCTCGTCGTCCGCGCCGCCCTCCGCCGGACGTTCGACCAGGGCGGGGCGCCCGTCGGGTACGTCGATGCGCAGGCCGACCTGGAAGAAGCAGTGCGTGTCCCGAATCTCCCGCCGGTCCACGACCTGGGTGTTGACCAGCGTGGCCGTCACGGCGACCGTGTCCCGCGGGCCGCTGGGGCGGCGCACCCGCAGGCGCAGTTCGAGGCCCGGGGCCAGCTCCACCGGCCTTTCGGGAGGCGCGGAAAGATCCACCTCCGTGAGCTTCAGCTCCAGCGGGCGGCGTCGCCAACGCAGGTTCTGCGCCACGGTGCTGCGGCGCTCGGCCCGCTTGGGCACGGTGGGGAGGCCGTTCTCGTCCACGGGGTCGTAGACGGCCGCCGTCGCGGTGACCCGGATAGTTCGGCCGCGCGACGGGTCGACGGCAAAGGTGATGCCGGTGGCCGAGGGGCGGCTGACGTTGGCGAGGGTGATGCCGAGGTCGGGCGTCTCGTCAACGGCCAGGGTCGAGTCGGCGTCGTCGAAGTCGTTCTCCTCGGCCTCCTCCCGGGCGAGTGCTTCGTCCTTCGTGCGGGGGAAGAGAACTCCCGTCGCGTAGGTGGTCACCGGCCAGTCGCTCAGCAGCTCGGTCGAGTCGGCACGCGCCCCGGTGGGGCCGAGGAGATCGGCCTTGAGGCGGTCCACCAGCTCGGACCGGAAGCGGTAGTGCTCCTTGTGATCGGACATGGGGCGTTCCTCGCTTCTCAGTCCTCGTCGGTGCGGTCGTAGTGGAAGCGGCCGAGTCCGGTCGGTCGCGGCACGAGCCACACCCCGAGGTCCGGAAGGCCGGCGTGCAAAGCCACGGCGGGCTCGCCGGCGACCGCCTCCACGATGTCGACGCGGAGGTCGGTGACGCGGCGGGGCCAATTGCGCGGGCGGTAGGTGTGGGACTGCTGCAGGTGGCGATAGAGGTCATGGCGGAACTGCTCGGAGGCTACGCCGATGACCCGGTCGCCGTGGCGCAGCGCATAGCCGGGGGCCAGCCGGGTCTCGTGGTCCTCCGCGATCCCGTCGATGCGCTCGAACTCCACGGGGTCGCCCGCCCGCGTGGCCTCGCGCAGGTACTTCTGCAACGCGAGGCAGTCCCCGGTGACGTGGTGCGCGCCGGCCGGGTGGTGGGCGTGGAGATCGCCGGCGAGGATCTCCAGCCCCCGCCGCTCCCAGTGCCGGTAGCCGAACCGGGCCCAACGGTTCGTGCGTCGGTCCCTTCGCACCCATCGGAAGCCGTTCCGTTCGGGCCTCGCGTCGGGCGGCGGGGTCAGCCGGTACAACTCGTCGCGCGGCCGGGTCATCGCCACGTACAAGGCCCGCGCGCCGTCGGCGACGTCCGCCGGAAGGTCGTCTGTGCCGGGCTCGAAGGGACCGGGGTCCACCACGAGGACGCGGTCGAACTCCAGCCCCTTGGCCCGGTGGAAGGTGGAGACGACCAGCGGATGCGGGGGCTGGGCCGTCAACTCGTCGGGCAGGCGCCGGGAGCGGACCGCGTCGCGCAGCCGGGAGAGGTCGAGCGCCTGCCCGCCGCGGTCCCGGGAGGCCACCAGCAACAGCCGCCACAGGCGTTCGGTATCCGTCTTCCCGACGACGGCCCCGGGGAGAAGGGTGGGGGCCAGCGCATCGAAGCGCTGTCTCGTCATCGAGAGCGCGCCCGGGTCGGCCAGCAGCACGTCGGCGACCCAGGAGGGCACGGCCCGATCCTGTGCCGGCCGTCGCAGCTGGTGGGGAACGTCCGCGCCGTGCAGCCAGCCGGAGACGAGCAGGGCCTCGGCGTTGGTCCGGCACAGCACGGCCGTGCTCGCGGTGGTGTCGCGCAACGAGTCGCGGATGAACGGCACGGTGATGTCGCCGAAGTCCATCCGGGCGGCCAGTTCGATCCGCAGCCGCTCGTGGGCGCTCCGGGCGTCCGGCAGCGTCACGCAGTTCCTCAAAGCCGCCTCCAGGAACAGCGCCGTACGGGCCTCCTCGGTGCGGGCGCGGAAGTTGCGCGTGAGGGACAGCTCGATCAGCTCGTCGCGGAAGTAGTTGCGCAGCCAGTCGAAGAAGCGGTTCGTCTCGATCGCCCGCTCCTCGGGCGTGGTGACCTGGTAGCCGTAGATGGCCTGGGCGGGGTCACCGACGATGGTGAAGCCGCAGTCGTAGGACTCCAGCAAGACCTCGATCATCTCCCGCCGGTCGCCGACCAGATCCTGAACCTCGTCGATCACCACGTGCTGGACCTCGTCCAGCCAAGCGGGGGCGCGGTCGGCGTCGGCGATGACCCGGCTCGCCTCCCGGATGCGCTTGTCGAAGGAGAGAGAGCCCGGGAGGGGGCCGTCGCCGCCCGACTCGTTCAGCAGCTCCAGGGCCCAGGCGTCGAAGGTGGTCACCCGCACGTGCCGGGAGCGCCCGGCCTGTCGGGAGAGCCGCTCCCGCAGCTCCCGCACCGCGGCGCGGGAGAAGGTGAGCACCAGGATGTCCCCGGTGGCCACCCCCTCCTCGGCCACCAGCGCCTCCAGACGGCGGATCAGCGTGTGGGTCTTGCCCGCCCCCGCTCCCGCGGTGACCAGCAGTTTGGCCTCGACGGGCTGCTCCACGACCGTCCGCTGCTCGGGCAGCAGCGGCGGGTCGCCCTCGAAGGGACCGGGGGTCATGACGTCCTCTCCCAGAGGTACTCCAGCTCGGTGTAGGCGAGCCGGCGGCCGAAGTGCTTGATGTTGTCCGAGACGTTGAGGATCAGACAGCTGTCCTTGCCGCCGTTCAGCGGCCCGCGCAGCCCGCGCCCGATCATCTGGATGTAGGTGTTGGGGCTGTAGGTCGGGCGGGCCACGACCACCGCGCGGACCGCCGGGGCGTCGAAGCCCTGGGTGAGGACGTTGTAGTTGGTGAGCACCTGGATCTTCCCCCGGCGGAACGCCTCGATCCGGCGATTGCGCACGCCCGTCGGTGTCTTGGCGTCCACGGAGGCGGCCTTGATGCCGCTCTCGTGCAGCAGCGCGGCCAGCACCTGGGCGTGCTCCACCGAGGTGGCGAAGACCAGCACCGGCCAGTGCTGCGGCAGCCGCTCGATCTCCTCCACGATGCGCTTGGTGCGGTCGACGTCCTCGGCGAGATGCCTGATCACCGCGGCGGGAAGCGTCATGCTGTTGCTCTGCGCGACCTGCTCGATCTGCTCCGATGTGAGTTCGAAGTCGCCGCCCTGGAGGACCCGCTGCTCCACCTGCGCCAGCACGCCCAGCTTCTGCAGGTAGGTGTACGGGTCCTGGCCCTCGAAGACGTCGCGGTCCAGCCTCTTCTGCCCGAAGCGGACCGCGAGCCGGCGCGTCTCCTCCTCGCTGCCTGCGCGGAAGGCCGTCGCCGTGAGACCGATGAGGTGGCGGTCGGTCCTGTGCTGGGTGATGCCCATAGCGTCGAGGATCTTGGTGTAGGTCCGCGGGACGGCGAAGTGTGCCTCGTCCACGATGACGAGATACGCTTCGCGGAGCCACGCGTACGGCTCGGTGCCCAGGTGCAGGGAGAGGGTGTCGTCGATCGCCACGACCACCTGAGGGCCGTCCGGAGCGGGCTCCGCGGCCATTCCGCCCCACATGCGGCTGATCCGCAGGCTCTGGTCCGGGCCGTCCTGGGACCAGACGAACTTCCACGTCTCGATGGCCTGTTCGCACAGCTCGGCGCTCTGGGCGATCCACAGCACGGGGCCCTTGACGACACCGTCGGCGATCGCCTGGACGGCGGCCTCCACGGCGATGCGCGTCTTGCCGGCGCCCGTGGGGATCTGGAGCATGGCCCGTTTCTCGTCGCTCTGCACCAGGTGCTGGTACATGTTCGCCACCAGGCGCATCTGGTACTTGTGCAACGGTCGGGGCTTGCGGGGGCCGGGCACCGTCTCGAACGGCGCAGGCGGTCGGCTGGTCTCCTGGTCCCCGGCCCACTCGGGCGGGAATCCGAAGTCCTCCACGAAAGTGCGGGCGCGATGGCCGCCGGCCCACTGCTGGGGCGCGTCGAACCCCGCCTCGACCAGCGCCTTCGCGAGCCGGCGCAGGACCTCCTCGCCGTGGGTGGCGATGACCAGCTGCGCCACGCGCAGATCGCCGGGCTTCTCGCCGTTCAACTCCTCGTCGGCGAGAAGGAGACCGGGGGGCAGCTCCTCCCGGAGCCGCTCGGCGCCCAGTGCCAGCAGCAGCTTCCGCGCCGGGTCCGGCTCCTGCCGGATCTGCAGCAGGCGCCGATCCTCCCGATCCTTCTCCTGCTGCTGGAGGAGGGCCCGGCAGCCGGACTCGCCCAGGCCCAGCTCCAGCACCCGGTCCACCGCGAGCAGCACGTCCAGCTCGCCGTCCGGCCCGCACAGCAGCACCGTTTCGCCCTCCCGAGCCTCCGTGAGCGCCTTCTCCCGCCGGCCCTCGGGTCCGCGCACCACGCGCGCAAGGCTCGAACAGTGGGACAGCAGCCAGTTGGTGCCCCGCGGCAGGCGCTGGCGCAGACGCGGATAGAGGTCCGTCAGCTGCGTCGGGCTGCCCAGCTCCACCTTGGTGAGCTCCTCCACCAGGAAGGTCGACGGAGCCTCCAGCGGCCACTCCGCGATCATCCGGGCCGCGTCCTCCTCGGTCGGCACCAGCATCGCCGGCACGCGCTCCCGCTGCAGGATGCGGTACTGCTCCGGGTCCGCGGTGACCGCGATCTCCTCGTCGGGGCGGGTGGTCCACTCCTCGCCCACCTGGCACCGCGTGAACGTGTCCCCGGGCCACGGAACGCGATCGGCCTCCACGCTGGTCAGCAGCGCGTAGGCGCGGCCCACGAACTCCGCGTCCTCGCTCGCCAGGACCCGGCCGATCAACTCGGTCCACAGCGACTCGGGCACCGCCTCCGGCTCGTCGACCAGGCGCAGCGCCCGGGCGGTCTCGGGGGCGACGTCCGCCACGGGGAGCAGGCTCTTGTCGAAGCCGCACCCCGGCGCCACGCAGGCGTTCGGCTTGCGCGCGCCCAGGGAGGTGGGAAGCAGGCTCTCAAGCCGCAGCAGCCACACGATCGGGGAGGGGACCGGCCGCTGCGTGTTCTGGTTGGAACCCACCTGCAGCGTCCACTTCTGCACCAGGCCGTGCTTGGGCAAGTGCTGGACGAAGGCGGCGCGCCCCTCTGGCGAGAGCTCGGAAAGCAGGTGCAGGGGGCCGGCCGGGTTCGGGCCTTCCACGTGCAGCGTCTTGGGGCTGGGCCGGCGCGCGGTGTCCGGCAGACCCTTGACGTAGGACCTGTAGACCCGGTCCAGGTAGGTCTGGAACCACTCGTCCGTCCGCGGGTCACGGTTCGTGACGGGGCGATCGACGGCGCCGAGGTCGCGGAGCGCGGGCCCGTCCGTGCCATGGAACTCGGGGTCGACCAGCAAGGCCGCGTCCCGCCCGCCGTCCGGCGGGATGACCGGACCGGCGAGGAACAGGTCGCGGATGGGCCGGAAGACGCCGTCCGCCGCCTTCACCTTGATCGAGCGCTCGGGCTCGGCGTACTTCTCGCGGATCGCCACGACGGCCCGTCCGGCGCCGGCGCGTCGCAGCAGCGTCCAGAACTTCTCCCACTCCTTGGCACCGTACCGATCGAGGCCGAGATCGAGCACCGCCCTGAACCGGCCCTCCGCGTCGGCCTCCGGGATGCCGAGCGCGTCGAGGGCGCGCCGGGCGTCCGCGTCGTTCGCGATGTCCGGGTGCACGTACGTGAGGTCGTCCCGCAACCCCTCGCCCCCGACGGCGCTGCGTCGATAGATCCGGCCCCGTGCCGGACGCACCAGGTCGCCCTCCTCCGTGAGCAGTATCCGTGCCCCGACCGCCTCGGTGGCGTGGCCCGACCCCACCTGCTCCATGTCGGCGGCGATGCGCAGCGCCAGGGCGGAGGACGCGGGCTGCCGATCCGCCGTAAGGGCCTCCAGCCACTCGGTGACGGAGGAGGTGGCCACGCCGGCCGCCGCCATGAAGTCCCGGACGCGGGCGCGCCGTTCGCGCTGCTCGACGGAGTGGTGGCACCAGTGGGTCGGGCGGCCCGCGTAGGAGGCCCAGAGGTCGAGCCAGTGCTGCCGCAGATCGTCGGGGTGCAACCGCAGCTCCCGCGGGGGGCGCACGGCGCCGAGCTGATCCGGGAGCGAGGGAGCCTCGGACGCCGCCTTGATGAGCTTCTCGCTGATCATCGCGTCGCCCCACTGGGAGGCCTCGCGCCCCCGGGCGGTGAGCAGGTTGAGGTACGAGGCGGGGTCGTCCTTCTCCACCAGTCGGGGGATCGAGTCGACGACCAACTTGGCGGCGGCCTCGATGAGCTCGGAGTTGAAGTCGCTCTTGGTGAGGTTCTGCCGGTCCTCGGGAGTCTTCCAGGGAGCGTTGAGGATGCCCGTGAGGGTCGTGTCGTAGTTGGTCGGGAAGAACGCCCAGAAGCTGCCCCGCTGTCGCCGGGCCTTGACGCCCTTCCCCGGCACCGCCCAGGAGAGCCGGATCTCCGGGCGTTCGTGCAGCTCGCCCGCAGTCTTCCTGGCCTCGGCGGACGGCACGTGATCCACGTGGAAGACCTGCCACCGCTCGTCGTCGGTGACCCTCCCGCCGCTGTCCTCGATCACCCGGTGGGCGGTGCCCTCCGTCTGCTGGCGGAGCACCCGGCGCAGCCGGTGCCCCTGCCGACGATCCTCCAGCTCGACGGTGGCGACGTGCGAGGAGAACAGCAGGAAGTGTCGCGGGAACGCCCGCAGGTCGCGGCCGAGGCGCAGCTGCGCTCCGGGGAGGAGCGGCAGCACCACCACCGTGCTGGCCCAGCCCATCAGCTCGTCCAGCACGCCGTCCCGGGCGCGGTCGGCCGCCGTGTCCAGGGGCTGGGCCATCCGCAGGACCGGCGTCTCGTCCTGCTCCGACAACCCGGGGACGACCTCCCTGATGCGCGCTTCCGACCACGCCTTGTCGAAGCCGAAGCTCCCGGAGGCGCTGTAGAAGCGGGGGGTGTCGGTCACGCTGAGCACGGACTTGACGCCGACACCGAACCGACCGATCTGGCCGCCGCGCTTCCGCGAGACGGCCATCCGCAGAATGGTGTCCGCGCCTTCGGCGGTCACCGGGTGGCCCGAGTTCGCGCAGTACAGCGTGTCCTCGGTGAGCACCGCGTGGATGCGCCCGCCGCCCGGGGCGTCCTGATTCTCGTCCGCCCCGTTCTGCACCAGCTCGTACAGCTGCCGCTCGCCGTACCCGCCCTGCGTGATGCGGCGCTCGTTGTTGGCGTGCTCCTGCACATGGCCCGGATCGGCGCGATAGACGTCGAGGATCCGGCGGGACTGGGCCAGGACGGTTCTGATGACGTCCGAGGCCTCCGAGGCGGCGCTGGTGTTCATGCTGTGGGTGACTCCCGGTCCAAAGGCGAGTGGGGCGCAGGGAACTGACGGGCGGACAGGTGCAGGCGTCCGTGGGAGAGAACGGTAGGGCGGGGCACTGACAACCGGCGTGAACACCCGTTGGCAGGACCCGGGATGGGAGACCGGGCTCACGGAGAACGCGGTCGTTGCGGAACGTGATCGGTCTCCGCCTCGCCAGCGCGACGGGGCGGCCGGGGCGGGCTGTGGACACACTTCACCCCTTGGCCGCATCCTGCTCGCCAAACGAACTGCTGTGCGGAGAGTGAGGACGCTAGCGGGGGGCGGCTCGCTCGCGCAACCCCCAATGGACTCAGCGCCAGGGGCAGTTGCTCCGCCCGGCATTGTGGCGGTAGTTGCATAGGGGAAAGAGCACGGCTTCGGGGCAACCGAAAGTATCTCGACCTTGATCATGTCAAAAAGCGCTGTATGCTCGTTCCCGGAAACGGAGGGGGCATGGAGCCGAACGACGAGAGCGACGACCGCGCCGAGAGCTTCGGCGTCTGGCTGGCGCGCCAGCTGCGCCGGCGCGGGATGACGCAGCACGAGCTGGCCGAGGCGCTGGGCATGACCCGAGCCGGGGTCTCGGCCTGGATCACGGAACGCTCCGAGCCCCGGGAGGACAAGAAGCGCGCGATCGCGCGGATCCTGGGTGTGGACGAGGCGGCTGTGCACCTGCGCACCGTGGACGCGCCGTCCGAGCGGCCCGTCGAGTGGCGTCACCGGCTCGCCCATCGTGATGGCGGTCGCGAATTCGGCAACGCGGCGGCCTTCGCCTTCGACGCCGACCTCGACGTCCTCGCCCGGGAGGCCACGCAGAACAGCCTCGACGAGCGCCTGCCCGGCGGCGAGCCGGTCCGCGTCCGGTACGTGCTGCACGAGCTCACGGGGGCCCGCTTGAAGGACTTCCTCGCGGCCCTGCGCTGGGAGGAGGACCTGAGGCCGCACTACGAGGCCGCGGCCGCCCACCGGCAGAAGGTCGGGCGGGCGGTCGCGGAGGGGCTGCGGCAGGTGGAGGAGGCGAAGTCGTTGATCCTCCTGCGGATCGAGGACTACAACGCATCCGGCCTCACCGGCCCCGAGTACGGCGACGGCAGGTTCGCCGCCGTGGTGCGGCGCCAGTTGGACAGCCACAAGGCCACCGGCAAGGGCCGTGCGGCCGGCGGCTCCTACGGGCTGGGCAAGGCGACGCTCTGGGCGACCAGCCGCCTCGGCCTCGTCCTGATGAACAGCACCCTCTCCACCCCCCACGAAGGACGCACCGAGCGCCGCCTCGTCGGCCGGCTCGACCTTCCCTGGCGCGAGGTGGGCGGCGAGGCGTACGCAGGCCCCGCCTGGCTGGGCGAGGAGGACACGGAGCCCGCCTACGAGGGGCACCAGGTCTCGCGTTCGTGGTGGGCCGACGAGCAGATCACCGAACGACTCCACCTGACCAGGACCGACCCGGCGCCCGGCACCTCCTTCCTGGTGGTCGGGGCGCACGACGTCGGCGTTCGCGACGGCGAAGGCGCGGGGGAGGAGGACGAGACGGGCAGCGTGCAGGCGATGCACGCGAAGCTCGTCCGTTCGCTGGCGCAGAACTTCTGGGCCGCCATGACCCGCGGCGGCAGCTCGCCCGCCCTCCTGGAGGCTTCCGTCACCACGCTTCGGGACGGCCAGGTGCTTCTCCAGGAGGAGATCGTCGATCCGCACACGCACGAGCCGGCCCGTACCCGCGCCCTGCGCGCCTTCCTGGAGGGAACGACCGTCGAGCGCCTCACGGGCGCCGACCAGGTGGCCCTCGCCCGCGTCCGTCTCGCCGTCCCGCCGCCGCGCGACGAGAAGGCGCCCAACCGGGAGCACTCGGCCGTTCTCCTGGTCACCCCCGCCGACGACTCCGACGCCCGACCCAACACACTCGTCTGCATGCGGGGCAACCGCATGGCCATCAGGACGCGCCGCGTTCCCGACCTGCCGCTGGGCACCAACCCCTTCCAGGCGGTGCTGTTGGCCGGTTACGCCACGAGAAGCGAGACGGAGGACGCGCGGCTGGCCGAGGAGTTCCTCCGCTCGGCGGAGCCACCCGAGCACGACGACTGGACGAGGACGGAGGAGCTGATCACCGCCTACGCCCCCGGGGCACGGCAGCGCATCCTCGACTTCCGACGCGACATGTACGCCGCCGTCCGGGCGCTGGTCTCCCGGCCGAAGGAACGGACCGGGGAGGGCCCGGAGGCCCTGCGGCAGCTCCTGCGCCTGGACGCCGGGACCGGCGCGGCCGGCCGGCGCCCGGAGGGCCACCCCACCATCCGCGACGTCGTCGGGGAACTCGACGCGTCCGGCGCCTGGCGGGTGCGGGTCGAGGTCAAGCTGCCCCGCCGGGACGATCCGTGGCTGATGACCCCGGTCGCGAAGTTCGACGTACGCTCCGGCGGTCGACCCACCCTGCGCTGGGCCGAGTTGATCGCCGGGCAGAACTGCCACGTGGACGGCGGGCGCCTTCGGTTCGAACCCGGTGCCCGTTCCGCCTCGTTCAGCGGGGTCACCGACGTGGACAGCCATCCGGTGGCCGCGCGCATGGCTCGGCTGGTGATCGACCTTCAGCGGACCCGGGAGGCGGACGCATGAGGACGCTGATGCCCTATCCGACGCTGGCCGGGGAGGTGACCTTCTCGGTCGTCGCGGCCCGCGTGGACGGACGTGGGCTGCCGCTGGAGATGATCTCGCTGCCGGACCGCGTCGTCGCCCTGCATCAGGTGGAGCGTCGCGCATGGGAGGAGGCGCGCCTGGAGGTGCAGGCGCGGCTTCCCCAGGCCGAGACCGCCTCGTCGCCCTGGCGGGACCTGATGTGTGCGGTCGTCGTGGCCGAGGGCGCCACCAACTCCCGGACGGTGACCCGGCTGCGCCACGTCCGTGACGGCGACTGGGCCGGTACCGTCACCCTGTCGCGTGCGGCCCACCGCGGCCGCGCCGAGCTGTCCGTGTGCGCGGTCGCCACGGTGGACGGCGTGCCGGGGCGGATCATCGGTGCCTCCGATGAGAACTGGATCGTCGACCTGGCTGCCCAGCGGCCCGTGCGGCAGCGCGAACTCCACATCAGCGAGATCGACTTCCGGTCCCCCGAGGCCGACTGGCTGCACCCCTTCAAGGACGCCCCCTGGCTGGTGGAGACCTCGGGAGACATGCCGACCGTGCATCTCAACACCGGCTTCGACGGGATCGAGCAGTTGCTCAACGCGGCCGCCGGCCCGGCCGAGAAGGCCGTGCGCGACATGCTCGCTGCCCAGATCGCCGCCGACGCCTGGACCGCCATGTTCCACGCGGCCGTCAGCGACCTGGAGGTGGAGGAGGACGGCACCCCGCAGTGGCCGTCCGGCTGGCGGGACTCGGTGCTGCGCGGCATGCTTCCGGACGTCCTCCCCGAGTCCTCGCCGGCCGATGCCCTCCTGGAGATCCACGCCCGTCGCTCCGAGGGCACCGGGTGGAACGAGCTCCAACCGCGCATCCAGTACGCCGCCGCCCGCCGGGCCCGGGTCGCCAAGCACCTCGGCTCGGCGATACGGACCCTCGACCGCTCCGCCCAGGGGGAGGCCACGTGACCCGCGCCATGGAAGATCTGCCCGAGCGGCTGCACCGCCTTCGTGATGCCCTGGCTTCCAAGTACCTGACGAGGGGCGTGCTCACCGGCCAGGAGCGCCCGCCGCTGGTGGCCCTGATGCGATCCGCGGAGCCGATCGAGGAAGCGGGCACCCGCTGGAGCACGGCGCCCGTGCGGGACCTCTTCGAGGACGCCATGCGGCGGTTCGACGAGGGGAGCCGCACGCAGGCCGACGCCTGGCTGGCCCCGCGCCTGCACGCCACCCTGCGCATGACGCGCGCCGAGGCCGCGGATTCGGCTCTGTGGAACTTCCTGGCGCTCGTGGTGGCCCCGGACTACGTCGTCTGGCGACACCTTCCCAGGCCCACCAAGAAGAACGAGGTTCCCACGGTCGCGGCGGCGCGCTTTCGCGGAATCCACTACACCCAGGCTCTCGCTCGCCTTTGGTGGGCCGCGGAACTCTTCCGCGACGGCGAGGACTACGGCCCGGCGGTTGCGGCCTGCCGCAACCAGGACGTGCTGAACACGGTCCTGCGGCTCGACGTCATCGACCACCGGCCGACGGCCCGCGCCGTGATCCGCCTGCTGGAGACCGGCGCCGTCGGCACCGGTCGGGAGGTCAACGCCCTGGCCACGGCGGTGAATTCCGCGGGCAGTACGCTGATGTTCGAGATCACCGCGCCCGACGAGGGCCCGGATGTGGACGCCCTTCGCCATTGGATCGAGGAAGCGGAATTGGCGCCGCCCGTTTCCCGCGACTCCCTGCCGGCGGGACCCGAGGACGGCCCCGTCCCGGCTGCGTCCGTGGAGTCCCTGGTCGAGCAGTTCGGAAAGCTGTTCGCCGATGCCCCGGTGCGCGGAAAGGAAAAGACTGCCTGATCAACCGCGCAGCGCAGCGTAAATGGCGCCGGCGATCGCTCGACCAAGCCCTATCGGGACGGCGTTGCCGATCTGTCGGGCGATCTCCGTCTTGGAGCCGCACCATTTGAAGTCTTCGGGGAACCCTTGCAGCAGGGCGGCCTCGAAGTGGGTGATGGGGCGATCCTCCGTCGGATGAAGGTACCGACCTTTCTCCGGCTTGTAGAACTCCGTGCGAATGGTGACGGCGGGACGGTCCATGTGCAGACGCCCCATCACGTCACCGGTGCCCGTCCTGTGTCCGTCCCAGCTCTCCGTCGAAAGGTAGACTTCCGGACCCTTGAGCAGCCTGTATCCCGGCTCTGTCGACAGACGGATCCTGCCTTTGCTGTCCACCCTGTACCAGACGCCTGTCAAAGCCTTACGGTTCCCCCCGGCAGGAATCGCTTTATAGCGGGCCAGGGACAGCTTCTCCGGGTTGCGTCGGATGTGCAATTCTCTCGTCAGACAATAGCCCTCGGGGCGCTCGGGAAGATCCTCGAGCAGGCCCATGCCTTTCGTTCTGCGGAAGACGGACTCGACGGTTCGCCATGTGCGGCCACCGTCGTCCAATGCACCCAGGATCGGTTTCCGATGCGTGGCTGCCGGATACCGCAGCGCGGACAGTTCGGGTACGTCCTTGCGCACGCCGATGACGATGGCTCGTCGCCGCGTCTGGGGTACGCCGTAGTTGGCGGCATTCAGGAGATACCGGCGATCGCGGATCCGTTCCGAGTCGTTGTCGCGCGCATCGGGCGGTGGGAGGAGGCGATAGTTGGCGAGGTCGCCCCCCGTCCTGACCTCTCTCTTGAGGTCTCGAAACTCCGGGGAACTCAGAAAACGGTCGACATTCTCGATGACGAAAACCTTGGGTTCGAGAGCTTTGACGACCGCGACGTAGTGGCGCCACAGTTTGTTCTTGGGATCATCGGGGTCCTCCTTGCCGAGTCCGGAGAAGCCCTGGCAAGGCGGGCCGCCGATGACGACGTCTGCACGAAGATCCTGCGACTGAGGTACCCAATGCTCGATCTCCCCGACGAGCATGTGATCGTCGGCACCCTCCGGTGCGAAGTTCGCCGCGTACGTGGCCGCCGCAGCCGGGTCTTTCTCCACGGCGAAGACGGACTGGAAGAGGGGGTCTTCGCGATCCTCCTCCCCGGGCGGGCGGAACGACCGGAAGCCCTCGGTGAAGCCACCGCAACCGCTGAACAGGTCCACGACACGAAGAGGTTCGTCGGGACGGTCGGCGGTCATGCGGGGAGTGTAGCCGGGGCGTGTGCGCGGGAGCGAGATGGGCGTCAACGGAGCGCCGCCGCGATCGATTCGCCCAACGCCCGCGCCACGGGGGGCGGCGACGCGTGGCCCAGCTGCCGGTAGCGGGCCGTCTTGCCGCCCTGGAGGTGCCAGTTCGCGGGGAAGCCCTGAAGGATGGCCACCTGCTCCACTGTCAGTTTCGGCAGGCCGGCCACGGGCCCCGCGGGGTCCCACCGGTACTCGGGGCCGGGTACCTGGTCGCCTATGGAGCCGCCGTTGATGCCCATGCGGGCCCACGCCTTCTTCGTGCCCGTGGGTCCGAGGTCTGCGCCGCCGCGGTTTTCCGAGCCGCCGACGATGGCCGGCGCGAGCCGGTCGGCCTGGGCGGCCCACTGGGCGGCACCCCGCCAGCCGCGCGCGGCCATCGACTTCCACAGCGCCGTGCCGACGGTCGGCCGCGGCTCCGGGTTCGGCTCTGGCCACCGGAAGGCATCCGCGGCGTCGCTGTGGAGAGCGACCAGTACTCCCACCTTGCGATCCTGCGCCAGTCCGAAGTCGCCAGCGTTGAGGATATTCCACCGCAGGACGTACCCCAGGTGCTCCAGTTCCGCCCTGACGAACTCCCTCAGGCCGGTGAACGCGTCGTCGCTCACCAGGGCCGGAACGTTCTCGATGAGCACCGCACGCGGGCGCACCCCGGCGACCAGCCACACCGTCGCCTCGAGCAGCCCGCGCTCGTACTCGTCCTCGGTGCGCCTGACGGACGCCGGAGACTTCACCCGCGGCAGACCGGCCGAGAGCAGGTCGATGTCGTAGACATAGGTGTGCTCCGCAGGATCGAAGGACAGCAGGTCCGTTTCCAGCACCCGCCAGCCGAGTCGGTTGGCCCGCAGCGTCGCGCAGCAGTGGGCGTTGTTCTCGATCAGGGCCACGGGGTCGAAGCCGGCCATTTCCAGCCCCTGCGCGAGGCCGCCCGCGCCGGCGCAGACCTCGAGGGAGGTCAGGCGGGGGCCGAGCATCTGGAACTCCTCTGCGGGGCGACGCGAACACGTACGGTATCGACCCTAGTCGGAGTCGCCCGTCCGCCCAAGTGGTTCGGGTTGGGTGGGGCGGTCCGGGCTGCGGCGGGCGGTCACGACGCGGGAGATGCGTGCGGCCACCTCGTCGGATGGCTCGTGTTCCCAGAAGCGCAGGACCGTCCAGCCCTCCTCGGTGAGGCGCTGGGTGGTCTCCCGGTCCCGGCTGACGTTGCGGTCCAGCTTCTCGCGCCACCACTCCTTGTTGGCCTTGGGGTGGGTCGCGTGCTCGGGGCAGCCGTGCCAGAAGCAGCCGTCGAGGAAGACCGCGACCTTGGGGCCGGGGAAGGCGATGTCGATCGTCCGGCGCCGCATGCCGGGGACGGGGCGGTGGAGCCGGTACCGATGGCCGGTCGCGTGGAGGAGGCGGCGGACGGCGACCTCGGGGGTGGTGTTGCGACTGGCCTGGCGGCTCATCCGGGCCGAGACCCCGGGGCTGGAGGCGACGGGCATGGGCCCATCGTGCCAGGAGCCGCGGACAGGCGGGGGCGGCCCCTCACCCCGTCCGTGTCAGCAAGGTCAAGTCGCCGCTCGTCGCTATCGCCAGCGTGTGGCCCGTCGGGGAGAAGCCCGTCGTGCGGAGGGTGGTGTGGGTGGTGTGGTGGATGTGCCACCAGCAGCCGCCGGTGGGGCCGTGGCAGAGGCCGCCGTCGGTGGAGAGGAGGATGCGGTGGTGGGGCCAGTCGGGGCTGACGACGTCGAGGGTCCAGCCGTCGTCCGTGGTGGCGTGGAGGCCGCCGCCGTGGAGGCCGGCGATGCGGATGGGGGTGCCGGCGAGGGGGCCCAGGCCCGGGCAGGTGAGGTCGGGGCCGGCCGGTTCCGCGATGTCGGGGTCGGGGTCGCGGTCGCGCGCGAGCAGGGTGCCGGTGGCGGCGTCGAACAGGCCGTGCCCGCCGACGGAGACGACCATGACCAGGTCGGCGCCCGTCTCGGGGTGCGCGGCGAAGCCGATGCCGAGGAGGCCGCCGATGGGCATGGCCGGATACGGGCGGAAGGCCGGGCGCCAGGGCGGCGGCGCCGGGGCGAGGGGGGCGGCGAGGAAGCGTTCGCGGAGCTGGCGCTCGTGGTCGCTGAACGCGGGGGCTTCGGGCAGCTCCGGCAGCTCGGGCCGGGCGGTGTGGTCGGTGAACATCGCACTCCTACCACGCGGTGGGTAAGGGAGACGTTACGTTCGGTGGGCGCGAAGCGCTAGACAGGGAACGTTCACCTTGACGGCGCCCGGTGGTCACGAAAGCGGCCCGCGCGCTGGGCACTCTCCCCTCATGAAGGTGAGGCTGCGCCCGGGAAGTGTCGCACGCGCCGAGGATCTGGTGGCCGCGTGCATACGCGAATGCGCGGGCTATCTGTCCGCGCTGGACGGGGAGGCGGCGCCGGAGCGGACGAAGCTCGTGGCCGCCATCGGAACGCTGGTGGCCGAGCACTCCGCGCACCAGCCCTCCCCGGATCGGACCTTCGACGCCCTGCTGAACGTCGGCCGCCTGGCGCTGGACGCGCGGGAGGTGCGCCTGGCGCGCAGGATCGCGGACAGTGGCGTGGCGTTGCGCAGCGCGTCCGGGCAGGCGTGGCGGCTGCGCGCGCAGGCCCTGGAGGCGGACGGGCGCGGCGCGGAGGCGGCGCACGCGCGGGCGCGTTACGCGGCGGCCGAGCCGGAGGCGCTCCCCCTGGAGGGCGGCGAGCTGATCGGCCTGGCCGGATTTCGCGCCCAGGTGATGGGCCGCAGCGTCTGCGTGGTGGCCAACGGCGAGGCCGTGGCCGCCGAGAAGAGCCTGCGCCCGGTGATCGACGGCTACGACCTGGTCGTCCGCGTGGACTCCTTCGCCGCCGGGGAACGCGCCGACGTGCACGCCGTGTCCTGCCGCAGTGGCGGCCCGGGCTGGCGGCGGCGGGTGCGCACCCGGCTGGTCTTCGGCGAGCGGCCGGAGCAGTGGGCCGAGGCGATCCGCGCCCACCTGGTGCCCGGCGCCCAGTCCTACGTCGGCGACCGCTCGCTCAGCCGGCCGCTGCGCGACCCGGCCGTCCTCGGCGAGAGCGGGTGGGCGGCCGATCCGAGCACCGGCTTCGTGGTGGCCCGGCTGCTGCACCACCTCGGCGTGAGCACGCGGATCGACCTGTTCGGCTTCGGGCTGCCGGGGCAGCTACGCCCGGAGGAACGCCAGTGGCTGCTGGGGCACGCCACGGAGCGGGCGGGCCTGCGCGTCTCCCTGCGGTAGTCCCGCGGTAGTCGCGGGGCCTCAGCCCGAGGAGAGGGTGACGGGGACGGCCACCGAGCGGTGGCGTTCAATGCGGGCCAGCAGCTCGCGTTCCTCCGCGCGGAACTCCGGCCCCTCCACGCCGCGTTCGGCCCGCTCCCGGAGCAACGCCAGGGAGGTGGCCGCCCGCTGGTAGTCCGCCACCGCCCGGCGGCCCGCCTGGCCGTGCATGCGGCGCGCCAACTCCCGCGCGCGGGAGCGATGTTCCGGGGAGGCCAGGGCCTCCGGCTCGTCCGGGGTCAGCCAGCCCGCGGCGGCGTACAGCGGCAGCACCTCGCGCACCACCCGCAACTGCACCCGCCGCGCCCGCGCCGCCAGCCAGCACAGGCCGCAGAACACCGGGAACATCAGCAGCAGATACACCAGCACGAAGCCCGTGACGGTCATCGAGGCGGAGGCGTTCCACGCCGAGTGCAGCCCCATCGCCGCCGCGAGGCCGGCCAGCGGCAGGCCCACCCTCAGCGCCCGCCCGCGCTCCGGCGGGAGCGTGGCCGCCAGCCCGAAGCCGATGCCGGTCAGCGCCGTGAACACCGGGTGTGCGAAGGGCGCGATCAGCACCCGCACCACGAAGGTCACCAGCGTCCCCGCGCCCAGCAGCACGGAGGGCGCCGCCGCGTGGTCCTGGGTGAAGGCGCTGCCCAGGTAGAGGACGTTCTCGGTGAACGCGAAGCCGGTCGCCGTCACCCCCGCCGCGACCAGGCCGGCCAGCAGGCCGTTGAACGCCCGGGGCCGGTGGACGAACAGCAGCAGTACCGCGGCGGCCTTGGCCGACTCCTCCACCACCGGCGCGATCACCGTCAGCTCCAGCGCGTCGGCGTGCGCCGGGCGCAAGGAGGTCGCGTCCCCGCCGAAGTCGCCGCTGACCAGGCCGATCAGCGCTCCGCCGACCACCAGCGCGAACAGCGTGGCCGCGCACGCCCCCCAGCCGAAGGCGAACGCCAGGGGCCGCCAGGGCGCGGGCGCCACCGAGTCGAGCCAGCGGAAGGCCCCGAGCAGGAACGGCACCGGCACCAGGGCCAGCAGCAGACCGGCCGCCACGCCCTCGCCGCCCAGCTCGCGCCACATCAGCACCGTGACCAGCAGGCCGCACAGCAGCAGCGGCACGCCGATTCGAAGGGGGGACGCGGTGCGCACACGCCGACCTTACGGCCTGCCGCCGGGGGGCTCCAGGGGCGCCGGGGCGTGGTGTGCGGCGGGAGGCGGCGTTTCGGCCAGGGACTCGTGCGGGCGTGAGTGGTACGGGGGGAACGCGCGGGGGGTGCGGTCAGTTCGTGCGGCGGAAGAGGAGGTCGTGCACGCGGTGCCCCTTGGCCAGCCCCTGGCGTTCGAAGCGGGTGACGGGGCGGCCGGCCGGGCGGGGCGCGTAACCGGCGCCGCCGGGGGCCGCGTTGGCGAACGAGGGGCTGGCGCTCAGGACGTCGAGCATCCACTCCGCGTACGGCTCCCAGTCGGTGGCGCAGTGCAGCAGTGCGCCCGGGGCCATCCGGGAGGCGGCAAGCTCCACGAACGCGGGCTGGATCAGCCGCCGCTTGTGGTGCCGCTTCTTGGGCCAGGGGTCGGGGAAGAAGACGCGGACGCCCGCCAGCGCGGGGCCGGGCGGCAGCATCGCGTGCAGCAGGGTGACGGCGTCGCCGTTCGCCACGCGGAGGTTGCTCAGGCCCGCGCGCTCGGCCAGCCGCAGGAGGTTGCCCTGGCCCGGGGTGTGCACGTCCACGGCCAGGATGCCGGTGTCCGGGTCGGCCGCGGCCTGCTCGGCCGTGGCCTCGCCCATGCCGAAGCCGATCTCCAGGACGATCCGCTCCAGGCCGCCGAAGAGGGCCGGCAGGTCCAGGGGCGTGCGCCCGTCGATCTCCACGCCCCAGCGCGCCCACAGGCGCTCCAGCGCATCCCGCTGCGCGGCGGTGACGCGGCTGCGCCGGGGCGTGAAGCTGCGCACGCCGGCCTGCGGGTCGGGGCCGGCGCCGAGGGCGGCGGCCGGGTTCGCCGCGGGGCCGGCGCCCGGGGCGAACATGCCGGGGCGCTCGCTCGTGGGTACGATGGCGCGTCCCGGCCCCGACGGGGGCCCGGAGGCGGCCTGGGGAGAGGCGTGGTGTTGGGTCTCGATCACAGTGCGTCCGATTTTACGCCGGTATTCCCGGGGGGAACCGTGACCCCGGCGCGGGCGTCGGAGACGGTGGGGGGACCGTGACGCGGGGGAAGCCGGGGGGCGTTCCATGACCGGGGGTACGGCGCGCGCCGGGGGCGCTGGCGGCGCTGGGCGCGCCAGGGGCGCGGAGGCTGCGCAGGGCGGCGGGAGCGCGGAGGCCGCGGCGCGCGCGGAGAGCGCGAAGGGCGGGAACGCCCCGAAGGGCGGGCGTTCCATGGGTGAGGGGCGAATAGGGCTGCTGGCGCTGCCCGTTCTGGTGCTGGCGCTGGCGCTGCTCGCCGTCTGGGTCGTGGTCTTCAGCCGCGAGGAGGGCCTGGCGGAGGCGCAGAACGCCTCGGGCAGCACGACGATCCCCACGGAGCCGGCCGCCTCGGCCTCGGCCGTGCCGCGGGAGCTGGCCCGCGCTTGGCAGGCCGAGGACGTTCCGCTTCCGGAGACGGCCGGGGAGACGGGCGGGAGCGGGACGGGCGAGGGGGCGGGGAACGCCGGGACCGGCGCCGCCGGGCTGCCGCGGCTGTGGGCGCACGGCGAGAGCGTGACGCTCGTCTCGGAGGCCGGGATCACCGGCTACGCCACGCGCGACGGCCTCCCCGCCTGGCAGGCCGAGCCCCCGGGCGGCGGCAATGGGCCCTGCGCCGCCTCGGGGCGGGTGAACGCCGAGGGCGTCGGCGCGGTGCTCTACACCGCGAAGGAGAACGGCAGTTGCTCGGTCGTCGCGGCCGTGGACACCGTGGCGGGCGAGGTGCTGTGGGCGGCGGACCTCTCGCGGCCCGGCCTGGCCGTCTCCCCGGCGGACGTTGCCGTCTCGATGGGCGAGACGGCCGTGGCCGTCAGCCTGGACCCGGACGGCGCCGCGCCGGATTTCCACCGCTTCTCCGCCGGGAACGGCGAGGCCCTGGCCCTGCCCCAGCCCCCGGGCGCCGCGGGCGGGTCGGCGCCGGACTGCGGCGCCGGGCGCGCGGAGATACTGGCCGTGCGGCACGCGGGCTCGCGCATCGTCGCGCTGAGCGGCTGCACGGGGACGGCGGGGACCGGGCCCGACGCGGGCGGGGCGCCGGACGCACTGAGCGTCTACCACGCCGACAGCGGCGAGCTGGAGTGGTCACGGCCGCTGACGGACGGGGAGTTCGCCTTCACGGGCCTGCTGGCCGGCGACCCGGTGCTGCTGCGGCAGGACCAACGCGTCGTCGCCTACTCGGAGAACGGCGAGGTGCTGTGGGAACTCCCGGCCCGTGCCGCCGGATCGGGCGGCGGCGCCGGTGGCCTCGGCGGGCCCGCGGCCAGCGTCTCGGCCGTGACCGGGGACGTTCTCGCGGTCAGCTCGGGGGAGGGGCAGCGGGTGCTCACCGGCTTCGGGCTGGCGGACGGCGTCGAGCGGTGGAGCACCGAACTGCCGGGCGTTGCACAGCAGTTCGGGACCGACCACAACGGGCAGCTCCTTCTGGGCTGCACGCGTGAGGACGGAACTCTCCTGCTGCTGTGGGTCGATCCGGCCAGCGGCGCGCAGACGCCCGCCGGGGCCGTTGACCTGGACCGGCAGCGGGCCGGGGACCGGCACGTCCTGGCGCGCGACGAGGACCAGTTCTACCTGCTGACCCCGGTGGGGCCTCAGGGCGCCCCGACGGCGCTGCGGCTGCGGGCGTACGAGCGCTAGGGCCCTGGGGAGTTGGCGCTCCAGGGCGGTGCCCGGGCCCTTACGGCAGGGCGCGCAGGACGCGGGCGGCGATCTCCTCGCCGATCGGGAAGCAGGCCGTGGCGGCGGGCGAGGGCGCGTTGAGCACGTGCACGGTGTGCGGGGCCTCGGCGATCTCGAAGTCGTCGGCCAGCGTGCCGTCCCGGCGCACCGCCTGCGCCCGCACCCCGGCCGGTGAGGGCAGCAGGTCCTCCTCGGTGACCTCGGGCAGCAGCCGCTGAACGGCCGCGGTGAACGCCCGCTTGGACAGCGAGCGCCGCAACTCCCCGGCGCCCGCGCGCCAATGGCGTCCCGCCATCCGCAGCAGGCCGGGCCAGGCCAGCGTTCCGGCGAGATCGCCGGGGCGGACCGTGCGCCAGTCGTAGCCCTCGCGGGCCAGGGCCAGCACGGCGTTCGGCCCGATGTGGACCTCGCCGTCGAGGCCGGCGGTCAGGTGCACGCCGAGGAAGGGGAAGGCGGGGTCGGGCACGGGGTAGACCAGGCCGCGGACCAGACCGGAGCGCTCGGGCCGCAGCCGGTAGAACTCGCCGCGGAAGGGCACGATCCGCAGGCCCGGGTCGTCGCCGGCCAGGCGGGCGATGCGATCGCTGTGCAGGCCCGCGCAGTTGACCAGGGCGCGGGCGCGCAGGATCGCGCCGTCGGCCGTGCGCACGGCCACGCCCCGGCCCTCGCGGCGATCGACGGCGACCACCTCGGCGTTCGTCCTGACGGTGACCTGGCGGCTCAACTCCCGTGCCACCGCGCCGAAGTCGGCCTGCCCGGTGGTCTCCACGCGCAGGGCGGCGATGCCGCGCACGGCCGGCTCGTGCTCGGCGATCTGGGCGGGGCCCAGCTCGCGGACGGGCACGCCGTTGCGCCGGGCTCGCTGGGCCAGCTCGTGCAGGCGGGGCAGCTCCTCGGGCTCGGTGGCCACGATCAGCTTGCCGGGGACGGCGTGGGGGAGGCCGTGCTCGGCGCAGAACTTCAGCAGCCGGTCCGTGCCCCGGGCGGCGAACAGCGCCTTGCGCGAGCCGGGCCGGTAGTAGACCCCGCTGTGCAGGACGCCGCTGTTGCGCCCGGTCTGGTGCAGCCCGGGCTCCGGCTCCTTCTCCAGCACGACCACCGCGAGCCCGGGCCGCGCGGCGCGCAGCGCGTGCGCGGTGGCGAGCCCGACGATCCCGGCGCCGACGACGACCACGTCGGCGTCGACGCCCCGGGGTCCGCTGCGCGGGGCCGGCCCGGGGGCCGGGTCCGCGCCTGCGGCGGGGGCGTCCTTCGCGGCGCCGCCGCCCGGCGGCTCGCTGTGCGGGGCTGGGCCTGCGGTGGCCCTGTCGGCGGGCTCGGCCTTCGGCCGGGGGTCACTGTCCGTGGCGGCGCCGGGGCGGGCGTTGACCTCCGCGGCGCGGGGCGCGTGCGCGGCGGCGCCCGGGCCCGCTGCGGGGGCCTTGGCCGGGTCGGGGCCTGCTGCGGGGGCGCTGTCTGCGGCGGCGGCACCCTGCGGCCCGCCGGGCGCGACCTCGCCTGTGGCGGCCCTGTCGGCGGGCTCGGCCTTCGGCCGGGGGCCACTGTGCGTGGCGGCGCCGGGGCGGGCGTTGACCTCCGCGGCGCGGGGCGCGTGCCAGGCGGCGCCCGGGCCCGCTGCGGGTGCCTCGGCCGCGCTGGTGGCGCTGTCCGCGGCAGTGCTGGCGTCGGCGGTGCGCAGCGCGTCGGGGGCGGCGTCGGCGGTCGCGTGGGCGCGCGAGCCGGTGCGTTCGCCCGCGCCGGAGGCGCCGGCGGCAGCGTGCGGGTCCGCGTCCGCGCGCGGGTCAGGACGTGCGCCCGCGCCCGCGTCGATGCGCGCCCCCGTGCCCGGGGCGGCGCCCGCGCCCGCGCCGTGTGCCGCCGCGTGCGCCGCCGGGGCGGCAGCCTCTTCCGCCGGGGTGCCTGCCCGCGCGCCCCGCGCGGGCAGGCCCGTCTTCGTCCCGTCCGGGTCCCGCACGTCCGTCACCTCCGCCGCGCCTCGACGGACCCCATCATGCCGGAGTGGTCAAGAGGGGCCGCGCCTGCTCCTGGAGGGCCCTGACCAGGGGCTCGTCGCCGTAAGGGGCCAGGCGGTGCAGGAGGTTGCGGACGTAGTCGGTCGTGCGGGCCGAGGAGATGCGGCAGGCGACCTCCACCGCGCGGATGCCGGCGGCGCAGGCGGCGTCGAGGTTCCCCGACTCCAGCTCGGCCATGGCCGCCACCACCAGCCGCAGCCCGTGGGAGCGGACGTATTCCTCCGTGGGCTCGGACAGCGCCCTCTCCGTGAAGCGGCGCACCAGGCCGGGGACGCCCAGGTCGATGTAGCACTCGGCGGCGTCGGCGGCGAGACGGTCGTAGGTGTAGAAGTCGAGCCAGCGCGGGTCGTCGTCGCTTTCGCGGGAGCGCTCCAGCCAGCTCTCGGCGGCGTTCAGCGCGGACTGGCAGCCGGCGGAGTCCCGCGCCTTGGCCAGCGCCCGGGCCTCGACCAGCTTGAAGAAGCTCATCGTGCGGGCGGTGGCCAGCGAGCGGTTCCGCTCCAGGGCGGCCTGGGCGAGGTCGACGCCCTCCTCGGCGAAGCCGCGGTATATCGCCTGGAGGGACATCGAGGCCAGGACGTACCCGCCCAGCGGCACGTCGGCCGCGGCGCGGGCCAGGCGCAGGGCCTGGATGTAGTACCGCTGGGCGGCCTCCTGCTGGCCGGTGTCGAACGCCATCCAGCCGGCCAGCCGCGTCAGCTCGGCGGTGGCGCGGAAGAGGGCGCGGCCCACGTCCTCGCTGTACGTGCCCAGCAGCAGCGGGGCGGCGTCGGTGCGCAGGCACTCGGGGACCATGGAGGAACGCCAGTCGCCGCCGCCGTACTTGGAGTCCCAGCGGCGGGCGGACTCGGCGGCCTCGCGGAGCTTGGCGACGTCGGAGTGGCCCACGCGCACGCCGCCGCGGAGTCCGCCGGCGCGGCCGGGGGACGGGAGCCCGCCGGGCGCGGCGGGGCCGCCGGTCCCGCCGGGGGAGGGGGGCAGGGTGAACGAGAGCGGCGGGGCGCCGTGGGCCTGCCGGCCGCCGCCGGGGCCTGCGCCGGGGGCGCGGCCCGGGACGCCGGGTGTTGTCCCGGACGCGGAACCCGGCGCGGCGGCCCCGCCCGGGGCGTTGGCCTGCGAGGGCCGCGCGGCCTGCGGCGCCGGCTCCCGCGCCACGGCCGCGTCGGCCGGGCTTATCAGCCAGCGCGAGACGGGCGTCGCGTACGCGCTCACCGCGAAGGAGCCCGCCAGCGTCTGCCAGATGCCCTTGCCTGGCGCGACGTCCAGCCGGTACAGCTCCACGGCGGCGTCGACCGCGGCCGGGACCTCCCGGGGGAAGGCCAGGCCCACCTCGGGGGCGGGGTCGGTGTCGGCCAGGCCGATCTCGTGCAGCGGGACCGGGCGGCCCAGCTTGCTGCTGATGGCCGCGGCGATCAGGTGGGGGGCCGAGCCCTGCGGCACCATGCCCTTGGTGACCCACCGGGCGACGGACGTCTTGTCGTACCGCAGCGTCAGACCTCGTTGCGCGCCGAGGTCGTTGACGCGCCGGGCGAGTCCCGCGTTGCTGATCCCCGCAAGGGCGAGAACCGCGCCCAGCTTTTCGTTCGGTCCGCGTGACTCCCTGGACATTGGACGCACCCCTGACCCGCCGCCGGCAGCCCCGCGACCAGCGCCGGGCCCTTCCGTGCTTTCGCCAACCCAGCGTAGTTCGACGCCTGCTGACCGTTAAGAGGGTGAATCCCGGATGGCGGATTTATGACTGTACGTACGTGCGAGCGCCGCCGGGCGGCGCCGCGTGCTCCGGGCATGTGGCCGTGCGCCCGCCCGTGCGCCTTGGGCGGTCCGGGAGGCGCGGGTTGGATGGAATCGCGTGGGTCGGCCCGTTGACCGTGAGGTCCGGCGGGCCGGGGGATGCCGCCGTCTCATTCCCCGCGGACGGCGGCGTGGTCCGGGAGGCGGACAGCGTCTCCCGGACCAAAGCATCTTCTGCCCCAGGGGGAGCCCTCCCATGGGCCCCCTCCCGGCCAGAGTTCGGCCGAACTTTGGCCGAAAAGAGGAGGTTTCCCGCCGGTAACGTCGAGCGGCGGGCGCCGCGAGGCCCCCCGTCGACCGAGGTTGACCGAGACGGATCGTGAATGATCGTCTTGCCCCGGAAGCCCGTCCCACCAGGCACGGGAGCCCCGGGCGTCACATCAGGTGGTGCGCCGCGCCGGGCGAACTACCTCACCAGCATGCCCCGTTCCCGCCCCTCCCGTGGCAGCATGGCCCTGTCAGCAAACACCCACACGGCGATCCGATCCGAAGCGATCCGTGATTCCCGATGTACGCGATGGGGAGGCGGCGATGCGGTGGTTGGTCGGGTGGTGCGGGGCGTCGGCCAGCGCTGCCCGTGAAATCCAGCCCCTCGGCGCCCAGTTGCTCTGGGAAGGCCCCGACCCCCTGTGGGCGGTGGGCGACTGGCGCCCCGACGAGATCCGCCTGGTCCACGCGGACGGCGACACGCACCTGGCCGTCTTCGGCCACTGCGGCGCCGACGACCCGACGCTGCGCCGCTCCCTGATCTCCGCCCGCGCCGGTGCCCTGCGCCAGCTCACCACCTGGCCCGGCAGCTACACCGCCGTCGCCCGCTTCGGCCGCCGCACCGTCGTTCCCGCCGACCTGGCCGGAACCCGCCCGGTCTTCCACACCACCTGGGCCGGCGGCACCGCCTACGCCACGGCCGCCCTGCCGCTGGCCGACCTCACCGAGGCCCAGCTCGACGTCGCCCACCTCGCCGCCCTCCTCGCCTGCCCCGAGGCGCCCGAGGCCCTCGGAGACGGCACGCCCTACCGCGGCGTGCGCCGCGTCCCGCCCGGCCACGCGCTGCGGCTGCGCGAGGGCGGCAGCCGGGACGTTCTCGGCTACGAGCCCGCCGCCCCCACCGTCGTCGCCGCCCCGCCCGTCGAGCGGCACGCGGCCATCGCGGGCGTCCGCGAGGCCCTGGTCGAGGCCGTCCGCACCCGGCTCGGCGCCCCCCGTCACACCGCGCCGCCCCGCGACGGCGGCCCCGTGCCCGGCATGGGTCCTGCCGACCGGCGCGCCGCGCGCCTGGGGCCCGAGCCGGCCCCCGGCATCGGCGCGGACCTCTCCGGGGGCAGCGCCTCCGCGACCCTGACCCTGCTGGCCGCCGGGCTGCCCGGCATGCCCGGCACGGTCTACGGGACCGGCGCGACGCAGGCCGGCGAGCGCCTGCTGGCCGTCACCTTCAACGACCTCACGGCCACCGGCGGCCCGGCCGCCATCGCCCGCGCCGCCGAGATGGAGCGGGCCCGCGCGATCGCGGAGAACCCGCGCCTGCACCACGTGGTCGTCGCCGCGGGCGAGGAGGCCCTGCCCTACGGCGAGCTGGAGAACGGCCCGCTCACCGACGAGCCAGGACCCTCCCTGGTCATCGCCGCGCGCCACCGCCGCCGCCTGGCCGCCGGAAGCGCCGACCACCTCATCGGCAACGGCGCCCGCCAGGTCCTCGACGCCCACCCCGCGCGCCTCGCCGACCTCCTCATCGACCGGCGCAGACGGCACCTGCTGCGCCCGGCGACGGCCCTGGCCCGGGCCAGCGGGGGCGGCTCGCGCGCGATGTTCGTGCCCTTCACGGTCTACCGCGCGGCGCGCAGACTCGCCCGCACGCCCTACCCCGAGGGGCTCTCCAGCGCCGCCGTGCTGCTGCGCGGACCGCTCGACGGGGCCCCGCAGGCGGACGGGGCCCTGGGCGCCTCGCTCGCGGCGCTGGCCTGGTGCAGACCCGGGCCCGCCGCCCGCTGGCTGACGGGGGAGGCGCTCGCGGAAGTATCGATTCGGCTCGACGCGGCGGCAGCGCGCCCGCCCTCCGCAACGCTCAACGGCCGCCCGGGCGTTCAGCGCGCCCGCGCGGTGCTCGCCCGGCACGCCGCCGACCACCGCGTCTTCGAGCAGGCCGCCGAGGTGCGCCACCAGCGGCTGCACGCCCCCTTCTACGACAACCAGGTGGTGCGCGCCTGCCTCGCACTCCCCGAAACGCTGCGGGTGCAGCCCGGCGCGCGCGCGGAGGTGCTGCGCGCCGTGCTGGAGGGCGCGGGCGTCCGCGCGCTGCCCCCGGGCTGGGGCGCGGCCGTCCACGCCGCGCCCGCCGAGGCCCTGGGGGCCGGCCTGCGCACGCACGTCGCCGACCTCGTCGGCCTCTTCGACGCGCCCCTGCTCGCCGACGCGGGCCTGGTCGAGGCCCGCGTCGTCCGCAAGGCCCTGCGCGCGGCGGCCGAGGGCGAACACCTCCCCCTCGACGGCCTCTCCGACCTCGTCGCCACGGAGATCTGGCTCCGCCGCCTCCTCACCCGCCGGGGCTCCTGCTGGACCGCCGAGGGCAACCACGACCCCCGAGCGGTCACGAGCGGCGT
Organism: Streptomyces boetiae; assembly: GCF_031845405.1. NCBI lineage: Bacteria > Bacillati > Actinomycetota > Actinomycetes > Kitasatosporales > Streptomycetaceae > Streptomyces > Streptomyces boetiae. Next base: position 816 of record NZ_JAVREN010000021.1, on the reverse strand, counting down.
CAGCCCCTGACGCTGCCCTGGCCGGGCCGGTCTCTGCGACGGCCGCCGCCCCGGCCCGCCCCGCGCGGCGCCCACTCGCGGGGATTCCCCCGCGCCCCCTCCGGCCCGGCGCGGCGACGCCCGGCAGCGCCGGGCGGCCAGCCCGTCACTCCCGAGGGCCGGGAATCCTTCCCGCTCGCGGTCACAGGTGCCACGAGGCTTCGTGCGGCGGAGCCGACGTGCCGTCCGCAGCACCTCGTACGCCCAGGGGTCCGGGGCCGCCCCGGCGTGCGGGTGCGGGGTCGTGGTGCAGCCCGCCGGCAAGGGCCTAGCAGAGGATTTCGGAGTCCGCCCAGTCCGGGAGGGAGACCAAGCCCAGGGGACCCTGGGGGTCGACCTCCAGGCGGAGGGTTTCGACGCCGGTCAGGGGGACGTCGAGGGGGACGGCCGGGTCGCCGGCCCGGATCGTGCCGGAGCGCCAGAGTTCCTGGCCGTCGCCGTGGACGGAGAAGACCGCGGCGCCGAGGCCGAGGGTGAGGTCGTCCAGGCCCGCGAAGGCCCGGTAGGACGTGCAGGGACGGTTCAGCGCGATCGTGACCGTGGACAGCGTGGGCACGGTGATGCCGTGCTCGTGCCGGCGGCCGGCGATCGAGACGCCCGAGCGCTGCCACACCGGGCCCGACTCGGCCAGCACCAGCGCCGGGTCCTCGCCGTTGCCGAAGAGGTCGTAGTCCAGCGAACGCAGCTCGTAGGGTCGCGGGGCCGGGGGCGCGGCCTCGGCCGGCGGCGGCTCCGGCGCGGGCGGCGTGGGCTCGGGCGAAGGCTCCGGCTCGGGCG